>SKZV01000259.1 GCA_007127165.1 Rhodovibrio sp.
CGTTTTCCGCCGCCGATGCGGGCGGTGCGGACCAGCCAACGGCGGCAAGCAGCGCCGGGATCAGAAACGCGGAAGTCCTTGACGCGCGCATGATTGGGGGGCCTTCCGGTCCGGGGTTTGCAGTTCGCATTCCCTTATTCGCAGAGGGCGGCGCTTTGGATCAGTGACGCCGCACGAGGGCCATCGGCGCTTTGCGTGCCGTTGCCCCTTCAATCCTGGCGCAAAGCCCACACATGCCACTTCGCGATGGGTGCGAGGTAAAAACGCTACGAAAGGACGTCATGGCCGATCCAAGACCTCAGCGAGAGGAGTCCGAACCCGTGCCCACGCCGCAGCAGGTCAAAGGCGCATGGCGCAAGCGCTTCATACCCTTCGGGATCATCCTCACGGTCCTCGCCCTGGTATTCATCACCGGGCTGGACCAACACCTGACGATGGACACGCTGGCCTATCACAGAGCCGAGCTGCTGCGCCTCGTCGAGGAGCGCGCCGTGCTGATGGGAGTGTCGTATCTGGTGCTTCAAACGGCGATATCGGCGTTTTCCATACCCGCCGTGGCCCCGGTCATCGTGGCGGGGGGCTTCCTGTTCGGGCCTGTGGTGGGCACGGCGATTTCGATTGTCGGGCAGACAATCGGCTCCGCGATCATCTTCATCGCCGCCCGCACCGCTCTGCGGGACATGCTCGCGCACTATGCCGGGCGGCGAATCAGGCGGTTCGAAGCGGGATTCAAGGAAAATGCGCTGAGCTACATGATCACACTCAGGCTGATGCCGCTGTTTCCGGCATGGCTCATCAACCTGGTGCCGAGCATTCTGGGTGTGCCGCTACGCATCTTCATGCTGGGCACGATCATCGGCGTCATCCCGATCACCTTCATATTCTCCACCGTCGGGCACGGCCTTGGCGCGGTGATCGACGAGGGCGACACGCCGGGCCTTGGCCTCTTCCTCGCGCCGGAGATCGCCTTCCCGCTTATCGGGCTCGTCATCATCGCGCTCTTGCCGGTGCTTTATCGCAAGCTGCGCCCGCAAAAGCCGGACAGCGACATTTGAACCTGGACGCAACTACGAAGAAGGCAAACGCGGGGCGCCATGACTGGGCACCCCGCGTCGGTTCTCGGATTAGGATCCGAATCGCCTCGCAAAACAACGCTTAGAGCGGGATTGCGACGCCAAGATCAGTCAGTTCGCTCTACCCGGACAGCCGCTTCCACCAGCCGCGCCGCCGTGGAGCGTTCTCGTCGTCGCTCGCGTCATCCTGACGCTCGCTGCGCTCTGCCGTCGCCAAATCGTCCACACCGCGCGGCTCCGCGGCTCCGCCGGACTCGCTGACCGGAGCGTTCGCAGAGGTGTCCGCAGCACGCTCTGGCTCTGGCTCTGGCTCTGGCTCTGGCTCTGGCTGAGCCTGAGACGCCGGTTCGGACGCAAAGGCCGGTTCGGAAGCAGGGGCCGGGGCAGCCGTCTCCGATTGCTCGCCGTCCTGCCGATCGGCGGGATCCTCCTCCTTCGTGGCGGCAACGACGACAGCCTGCTCGGCCACGAGGGAAGCAGTCTCGTCGGCACCGTCCTCTGCGGTTTCCGTCGGCACGGCTTCCGTCGGCGCAGCCTTTCGGCGGCTTCGGGTTGTCGTGGTGCGGACCTTGCCTTCGCTCGACTTGGCCGTTCCCGTCGTCTTGCGAGCCGCCCGCTTTTTAGGCGCCGTTGCAGGCTTGGCCTCCTCGTCGGCGGAGGCTTCGGCCGCCGCCTCTTGCGGCTGCTCTGTCTCATCGCCCGCGTCTTCGGCCGCCACTTTCTTCTTGCGGGGCTTGGCCGGAGCTCGGCGCTTGCGCGGCGCTGGCTTGACTTCCGCCGCTTCCGGCTCTCCTGCCGTCTCTTCCGCAGGCTGCTCCGGCTGCACGGCCGCCGGGGCCTCGGCGAAAGAGGTCTCATCGGTGGCCATACCTTGGATGGTCACGTCCTCCGAGACGCTGTCCTCCCTCTCGGACACGGGCACCACAACGGCCTCAAGCGACTCGTGAGGCTCGTTTCCGGCAGTAACGGGGCTTGGCTCATCCTGCTGCGCGAAAGCTTCGACGGGCGCGGCAGGCTCGCGGGACGTCTCCGTCTCCGTCTCCACCAGCGGTTCCGGTTGCGCGTCCGATCCGAAAGGTTCGTGAGCCGGTTCCCCGGCTGCCACGGCCTCGGTTTCGGCGGCAGGCGTTTCCTCGGAATGCGACGCCTGATCGAAACCGGATGCCCCCTCGGCGGCAAGCGCCTCCTGCTCCTCGTCCTCGGGACGCTTGGCCCGGCGGCGGCCGCCCCGCTTGCCACGGCGGCGGCGGCGCTTCGCTCGACTCTCTTCTTCGCTATCGGACTTGGCGTCGCGATCAGCCTCGCCCGATACGCTCTCCGCTTCCTCTGCCTCGGCGCCGTCGTCAGCCTCGTCGGCGTCCGCCGCTTTGACGTCCGCTTCGCTCTCCGTTGCATAGCCCGCCTCGGCCTCAGCGGCTGCGGGACCGCCGGCTGCCGTTTCTCCAACCTCGTCCTTGCGCCGCTTGCGCCCGCCCCGGCGGCTGCGCTGCTTGCGGGATTTCGCTGAAGACTCGCCCTCTTTCGCCTCCTGTTGCTCCTCCGCAGCAGCCTCGGCCCCGGCCTCGGCCTCAAGTTCGATTTCGGGTACATCCGCACCCACGACCTCCGCGAAGGCCTCGACCTCCATCGCGTCTTCCGCTTCCACCGCTGCTTCCTGGCGGACCGGTTCGCTGCTCAGGCGGTCGAGGACATAGGCCGGGGGAATCAGATGGTCGTCAATGGCGATCCGCACGCGGAAGCTGTAGCGGCGCTCGATGTCCTGCAGCCGTTCCCGTTTGTCGTTCAGGGCGTAGAGTGCAACCGCGGTGGGGAGCGTCAACTGAATCTCGCCGCCGCCGTTGCGGATGCCCTCTTGCTCCAGCACGCGGAGAATGTGCATCGCGGTGGAGTTCGGCGAGCGCACGAAGCCGCTGCCGCCGCAGGTGTGGCAGACCTGCGTTGAGGTCTCCTGCAGGCTGGAGCGCAAGCGCTGGCGCGATAGCTCCAGCAAACCGAAGGGGCTGATCCGGCCGAGCTGAATACGGGCGCGATCCTGGCGCATCGCCTCTTTCAGGCGGGCCTCCACCTCGCGGTTGTTGCGCGGCGCGTCCATGTCGATGAAGTCGATCACCACCAGCCCGGCAAGATCGCGCAGCTTGAGCTGATGGGCAATCTCGTCGGCGGCTTCCAGGTTCGTCTTGAACGCGGTTTCCTCGATATGGCGTTCTTTCGTGGCGCGCCCGGAGTTCACGTCGATGGCGACCAGCGCCTCGGTCTGGTTGATGACGACGTAGCCGCCGGACTTCAACTGGACCGTGGGATTGTGGATGTTGTCGAGTTGCTCCTCGACGTTGTAGCGCAGCAGCAGAGGGACCTTCGGGTCCTCGTATTTCTGCACCTTCTTCGCGTGCGAGGGCATCAGCGAACGCATGAAGGCCTTGGCCGCCTTGTACCCCTCCTCGCCTTCCACAAGGACATCGTCCATTTCGCGGGTATAGAGGTCGCGAATCGCCCGCTTGATCAGGTTGGCTTCCTCGTAGATCAGGCAGGGAGCGGTCGATTCCAGCGTCGTGGCGCGGATCTGGTCCCAAAGACGCAGCAGATATTCGTAGTCGCGCTTGATCTCCACCTTGGTCCGGTTGCTGCCGGCGGTGCGTACGATAACCGCAATTCCCTCGGGGATATTAAGCTCCGAAAGAACGCCCTTCAGCCGCTTTCGGTCCTGCGGACTGGCGATCTTGCGCGAGATGCCCCCACCCTTGTTGGTGTTCGGCATGAGCACGCAGTAGCGCCCGGCAAGCGACAGATAGGTGGTGAGCGCCGCCCCTTTGTTGCCGCGCTCTTCCTTGACGACCTGCACCAGGATCACCTGACGGCGCTTGATCACTTCCTGGATCTTGTAGCGCCCGGCGAGCGCGGCGCGGCGGCGCACGGCATCGTCCATCTCGTCGCCCGAGATCGTTTCGACCGCGTTCGCCGTTTCCACCTGCTCGACGGCGGTCTCTTCGGTCTCTCCGCCCTCTTCGGCCTTCTCGCCCTGGCTGTGGCGGCGCTTGGCCCCCTCGGCCGCGGCCTGGGCAAGCTCGTCGTCCTCCTCGTCCGCGCCGCTATCCTTTTGCGGCTGCGGTTCGCGTTCTTCCTCCGCCCTCTGCGCCGCCTGTTCTTCCTCCATCAACCGCTCACGGTCGGAGATCGGCAGGCGGTAGTAATCCGGATGAATTTCGGAAAATGGCAAGAAGCCGTGGCGATTGCCGCCGTATTCGACAAAGGCGGCTTGCAGCGAAGGCTCTACCCGAGTGACTTTTGCGAGGTAGATGTTCCCCTTCAGCGGCTTTTTGTCACGCGCTTCATGGTCAAAGTCTTCTAGGCGGTTGTCCGACAGCAGCACAACCCGGGTCTCTTCCGGGTGGCCGGCATCTATGAGCATGCGTTTCGTCATTAGCTGTAATCCTCGGTCCGCGTCCTGCATGACCCGCACGAAAGGCGGGCCGCGGCGCGAGCGCGCACGGTGCGTCGCTATGGTTGATGTCGTTCTGGTCGATGCGAATGTCGTCTAGCCATGCGCTGTCCAAGGCCGCGAAGCGAATCCCATTCGCCCCATCCGGCACCACTCCGCCCCCGGGCGTCACCCCGGAGCGCAATTCTCTTGCGATGGATTTCATTGGCGCCAGCACGTTAGCCTCTTGGATATCAGCGTTCGTTTCTCGATCCCTCGACCGTCCGAGCGGGCCGCGGCCTGGATCGCCAGCAGGGCAATCGCACACCTGAGCAACCTAAACCGGACCCATGAGCCACCTTGCCGTAAGACGTGTCTCAGCGGGCACGTATCTACTGGGCAAAAGGGGCGCATCGGACTGCGCCGGATCGAGACACCTCTAAAATAAGCATTCAAAGGTCATTGCGACAACGTCTAATGTACATTTGTGACTAGCATATTGCAGGGGCATAGCCAAGGCGCTTGGTTCACCATTTCGCGTTTGGCGATTGTTAACACTGTTTCGTTAGGTGTATCGTGGAAGTCACTCGGGTGGGACAAAGCGATTCGCTCAATATGCAGGGGACGTTAAGCGACGCGAGGCATGCGTCGGACACTGCTGGGTTGTTCCGTCTGCCGGTGTATATCTCGGCGGCGGTTTTCTTGCTGTTTTTTTGGGCCTTCGAGGCTTTGGCACAGCCGCAGGTGGACAGCGTGCGGCTTGGCGTTCACCCCGACAAGACCCGCTTCGTACTGGAGATCAGCGAGGAGCCGCCTTACCGCGTCTTCACCCTACCCGATCCGTATCGCGTGGTGATCGACCTGCCCCAGGTCGACTGGCGGGTTTCCGAGGAAGCGGTTCGCGCGCAGTCGGCGGGGAATGTGGACGCCTTGCGCTTCGGCCTGTTTTCGCAAGGGACCAGCCGCGTCGTGCTGGACGCCACCGCGCCGGTCGCGGTGAAGAGCGTCTTCATCATTCCGCCGCGCGACGGCCAGTCGTACCGGCTGGTGGTCGACCTTGAGGAGATTCCGCGCGCCACCTTCATGGAGAGGGAATCGCGCAGGGCGGTCCTCTCCGACAAGCCGATGCCCGAACCAGAACGGCGCGACGTGCAGCCCGCGCCGAGCGGCGACCGCCGCC
>SKZV01000157.1 GCA_007127165.1 Rhodovibrio sp.
GCATTTTAGCCCAGGCTGCCCAAGGCGCCCCCCACTCGAGCGATGCGGAATGGCCGGATCAAGTCCGGCCGTCACGCTATACCAGCCTACTCCATTTCCCGTACATCGGTAATGTGGCCCGTGAGGGCGGAGGCGGCGGCCATGGCCGGGCTCATCAGGTGAGTGCGGCCGCCGCGGCCTTGCCGGCCCTCGAAGTTGCGGTTCGAGGTTGACGCGCAGCGCTCGCCCGGCTCCAGCCGGTCGGCGTTCATCGCGAGGCACATGGAGCAGCCGGGTTCGCGCCAGTCGAAACCGGCCTCGATGAAGATCCGGTCCAGGCCCTCTTCCTCCGCCTGATCCTTCACCAGCCCGGAGCCCGGGACGATCATGGCATAGAGGCTGTCCGAGACCTTGCGGCCCTCCACCACCTTTGCGACCTCGCGCAGGTCCTCGATACGGGCGTTGGTGCAGGAGCCGATGAAGACCTTGTCGAGCTTGAGATCTGTCAGCTTCGTCCCCGGCGTAAGACCCATATAGTCCAGCGAGCGCTGGATCGAGCGGCGGCGGCTTTCGTCGGCGACCTCGCTGGGGTTGGGGATCACGCCGTCGATCGGCAGCACGTCCTGCGGGGACGTGCCCCAGGTAACCTGCGGGGCGATCTCCTCGGCGTGCAGCACGACCTCGTGGTCGTAACGCGCGCCCTCGTCGGAGGGCAGGGAGCGCCAGTAGTTCACCGCCTGCTCCCACTGTCCGGCCTTCGGGGCCATGGGGCGGCCCTTGACGTACTCGAAGGTCGTCTCGTCGGGCGCGATCATCCCGGCGCGTGCGCCCGCTTCGATGGACATGTTGCAGATCGTCATGCGGCCTTCCATCGAGAGTTCGCGGATCGCCTCGCCCGCGTATTCGATGACGTGGCCGGTGCCGCCCGCCGTGCCGATCTTGCCGATGATGGCGAGGATCAGGTCCTTGGCGGTGGTGCCCAGCGGACGCGGACCGTCCACCGTGATTCGCATGTTCTTCGCCGGGCTCATGCGCAGCGTCTGCGTCGCCAGCACGTGCTCCACCTCGCTGGTGCCGATGCCGAAGGCCAGCGCGCCGAACGCGCCGTGCGTGGAGGTGTGGGAGTCGCCGCAGACGATGGTCATGCCGGGCTGGGTCATGCCCTGCTCCGGGCCGATGATGTGGACGATGCCCTGTCGCGGATCGTTCATGCCGAACAGTTCGATGCCGAACTCGCGGCAGTTCTGCTCCAGCGTCTCGACCTGAATGCGGCTCTCCTCGTCGGCGATGCCGCCGGCGCGGTTCGCAGTGGGAACGTTGTGGTCGGGAACGGCGAGCACGGCCTCGGGACGGCGCGGCTTGCGGCCTTGCAGGCGCAAGCCCTCGAACGCCTGCGGACTTGTGACCTCGTGCACCAGATGGCGGTCGATATAGATCAGGCAGGTTCCGTCGTCCTGCTTCTCGACGAGATGGGAATCCCAGATCTTGTCGAACAGTGTCCGGGGCTGACTCATCGCGTACTTCCTTCTCTCTATACAGTCCGCTCGCGGGGGCGGGCTAGCCTGCACGTAAACAAGCCGCGCGCCTTCGTATGTGGACGAAGATGCACGGCCTGCAAGATCTCGACACAAAGGGACGCGGCCGCATTCCGCCAGATCGACGGACGCGGCCGAAATCTCAACCCTTGGCGGCGACGTCCTTGGCGCGGGCCTTCGCCTTGACGGCGGCGGCCTCCTTGCGATCGCTCGCCGCGTCCTTCGCAGCCTCGCCGGTGGTCTTCTCGGCGATGCGCGCCGCCTTGCCGCGCAGACCGCGCAGATAATACAGCTTCGCCCGGCGTACATCGCCCCGGCGCAGGAGCTGGATCGAATCGATGCGCGGGGAATACAGCGGGAAAATCCGCTCCACACCCTCGCCGTAGGAGATCTTGCGCACCGTGAAGGATGAGCTGATGCCGTTGTTCTTCCGAGCGATGACGACACCGTCGAAGGCCTGGACGCGTTCGCGGTTGCCTTCGACAACCTTGACGTTCACCCGCACGGTGTCGCCCGCGCTGAACTTCGGAATGGTCTTGTCCTCGGTCAGGCGGTTCATCTCCGCCTTGTCGAGTTCCTGGATAATCGGGTTCATGACTCGCCGTCCTTCGTCGCCTGATCGTGTTCGTTTCGTTCGTCCTTCGCAACGTGGCGCGCCCAGAGGTCGGGGCGCCGCGCGCGGGTGATCTTCTCAGCCTGCTCCCGCCGCCATCGGCGGATTCGCTCATGGTGGCCGGATTGCAGGACCTCCGGCACCGCCCGGCCCTGCCATTCGGCCGGTCGGGTATACTGCGGGTACTCCAAAAGTCCCCGTTCGAAACTTTCGTCCGTTCCACTCGCAGCGTTGCCCATCACGCCCGGCAGCAACCGCACCACCGCGTCGAGCAGGGCCATCGCCGCCACCTCGCCGCCGGAGAGCACAAAGTCGCCGATGCTCACCTCGGCGATGCCGCGCGCTTCGAGCACTCGCTCGTCAATGCCTTCATAGCGCCCGCACAGCAACGTCAGCCCTGGTTGCCGCGCCAGAGCGCGGGCCATTTCCTGGTCCAGGACCCGCCCGCGTGGCGACAGGTAAATCACCGGTCCCGGCCGCTCCGCCACGCTCCCAAGGGCGCGGTCAACGACATCGGGACGCATCACCATACCCGCGCCCCCGCCAAAGGGCGTATCGTCCACGGAGCGGTGTTTATCGCTCGTGAAATCGCGGATGTCCAGCGCTTCCAGCGCCCAGACCCCGCGTTCCAGCGCCTTTCCGGCCAAACTGATGCCCAGCGGGCCGGGAAAGACCTCGGGAAACAGGGTGAGGACCGTCGCAATCCAGGGATCGTCCGCGCCCTGCGGCTCCCAGGGGTCGTCTGCGCCCCGCGGCTCCGTCGTCATGACACTCTCCAAGGTGGCGCTTTATGCCGTCCCGCACTGCATTTGTCCACCCCCGAAGATAGACCTGAAGATAGATATGGATATGGAGCGGGCGCGAGAGATAAAACCACTAGAGCGCGATGACTTATCTCCGAATCGCCATCCCGCTCTAAGTTCTGTTTTTGCGAGGCGGTTCAGATATCAAGCCGAAGTGGCTTGAGATCATCCCGCTCTAGAGGGCGTTTCGTTCCGATTGAATCGGAACGGCTCTTTAGCCTATTGTTTTTGCACATTTTCTAGCGGCGAACCGGTGTCCACTTCGCCGGAAAATGTTCTAGCGCGGCTTGTTACCGTCTTCGCTCTTTGTCGATCCCTTGGCTCGAGTCTCCCTGGCGGGCGTGCTCGTGCCGGTTGACGCGGCCTTTTCGCTCTCGGCCTTGGAGCACTCCGCACCGGCCGTCTTGTCCCCGGCGGTCTTGTCCCCAGACGGCTGGGCAGGCTCCGCGGGCTGTTCCTCGGATCGATGCTTCTCCTGGTCCTGCTGCTGATGCGTTAGTGTTTCGAGTTGCTGGCGGAGTAACTCGACCTGCTGGCGGAGTTGGGCCAGCGACTCGGCGTCCTGGCTCGTGCTCGGCTGCTTTTTGGACTCGTCGAACTCGCTCCCAGCCGCCTGCTCGGGCTCGTCGCTCGGCGTGGCCCGCTCCTGGTCGGCAGCGAAGGGATTGAACGCCTTCATCGCGCTTTCCATCAGCGCCTGATTCTGGCGGCGCACGTCTTCCAGATTACCCGTGAAGGGAAACATCCCACTCATCGTTTCCTGCATCTGTTGGCGCAGCCGATCCTGATTTTCCGCAAAGGCGCCCATCATCTGTTCCAGATAGCGCGGCACCACGGCCTGCATGCTGTCGCCGTAAAAGCCGATGAGCTGGCGCAGGAAGGCAATCGGGAGAAGATTGGTACCCTTCGATTCCTCTTCGACGATAATTTGAGTGAGGACGGAGCGGGTGATATCGTCCCCTGTCTTGGCGTCATAGACGGCAAAGTCGAGATCGTCCTTCACCATCTGGCACAGATGCTCAAGGGTCACATAGCTGCTTGTCGCCGTATTATAGAGGCGGCGGTTGGCATATTTCTTGATTACGACAGGGCCATCGCCGTTCTTCGCGCTACGGCGTCTGCCTCCGCGTTGATCTTGCGCCATTCGGTCACTCTCTAAATAATTGCAGGGCGCGGACGTTACCGCGCGTGTTGTCGCTTTCGGATGTCCAGCCTTGACGAGACAAGGCACTGTTACAGCTAGCAATCGTTTTGGATAGTGCTGTCATGGCGCAACCGCTGTCAACGCCTGGAGGTGGCAAGAGCGTGATTCGACGCGATTATTGCGCTGCGGTATCGCGTCTGGTCATCGCGACTGGGCCTCGTTATACTCCGCCGCATGACACGCGATGCCGACCTTGAAGAACTCGCCCGGCGCTACCTCGATCTATGGCAGGATCAGGTGACGGCGCTGGCCAACGACGCGGAAACCGCCGAGGCGCTGGAACGTTTTCTGGCGCTCACCGGTATGGCTGGTCACGGGGGTGCCGGTCTGGGCGCCGCCGGCCTGGGCGCCGCCGGTTTGGGAGGCGCGAGTCCCTGGGGCGACAAGCCCTGGGGCGGCAGTCCCTGGGGAGGTGGCGCCAGGGGAGCCGGATCGGGCGGAGGGCATGCGCCGGAGTCGCCGCAGGCGATGGCCGCGCCGTGGCTGAACTGGCCCGCGACGATGATGGCGGCGATGAGCGGTGCAGCCGGGGCGGGGACAGTAGGCGGTGGCCCTTCGGCAATAAACGAGGCGCAGGATAGGAATTCGAGTGATGGGCGAGCGACGGGCCGCGGCGACGCTGCAACAGGAAGCCACGGCGAACCCCCAGGGGGTGGAGGGGCGGGGACGCAGCAGACGGCTGGGGCCGCGTCCGCTGCCGCTTCATCTCAGCACGGCGCTGGCGACGTGGAACAGCTCCTACGCCGCATTGCCGAGTTGGAAGAGCGGCTTGCTGCCCTTGAATCCGGGAAGAGCGAATCCGGCGCTGGCGCAAAGCGCCGAGAGACTACGAACCGAAGTCGCAAGCGTCGATCATGAGGCGTTTTCCGAGGCGTTGGCGCGTGTCGTGCGCCAGCGTCACGTCGCGCTGCTGGACGGGATCGCGGCCTACCGCCACCACCCTTACGTCCGCGACGTAGAAGACCCGAGCGCGGTTTGGCGGGAGGGGACGACGCTGCTGCGCGACTATGGCGAGCTGCTCCCGCCCGAGCGGCGGACGAGCGCGCCGGTGGTCCTGATCGTCCCCTCGCTCATCAACCGCGCCTATATCCTCGACCTGAAATCCGGGCAGAGCCTGCTGCGCTATATGGTGGAGCAGGGGCTGCGGCCGCTGTTGGTAGACTGGGAAAGTCCGGGCGAGGAAGAACGCGGCTTCGACTCGACGGCCTACATCGCCGGGCGTCTGGAGGCGGCGCTGGAGGCGGCCTGCGAGATCGCGGGCGGCCCGGTGCCGGTGCTTGGCTATTGCATGGGCGGAACGCTGGCGGTGGCGCTGGCGCATCGGCGCAAACGCGATGTTTCGGCCTTGGCGCTGCTGGCCGCCCCTTGGGATTTTCATGCGGTGGGGGGTACGCAGGCGCGGCTTTACGGCGCAATCGCGCAGTCGCTGGAACCGATGATGCAGACCATGGGGCAACTTCCGGTGGACGCGATCCAGATGCTGTTCAGCGGCCTCGATCCCCATACCTCGGTGCGCAAATTCCTGGCATTCGGACGCCTGGACACCACCAGCACTCGGGCGGAGGCTTTCGTGGCGCTGGAGGATTGGCTGAACGACGGCGTGCCGCTCGCCGCTCCGATGGCGCGGGAGTGCCTTTACGGCTGGTACGGCGCGAACGTCACGGCGGCGGGGCAGTGGCGTGTGGCGGGGCGCGCGGTGGACCCGGTGCAGATCAAGGTTCCCGCGCTGTGCATCGTGCCACAGAAAGATCGCATCGTGCCCCCGGAATCGGCCAGCGCGTTGGGGGGGCTGCTGCCGAACGCGGAGGTCATGTCGCCGCCGTTGGGGCATATCGGCATGATCGTCGGCGGACGCGCGAAACAACTGGCTTGGGAGCCGCTTCTGGACTGGCTCAAGGCCCGCCTCGGAACTCGGTGATCGTCTCGCAACACGGCGACTGTGCAGCCGGATGCGCCTTCACCCTTGCGAGGTGCATCGCAGTCTATACATCTATTTTGGTGCTTAAGGTTGCGCCGCATCATGACCGGGCCTTAAAGTGTTAAGGAGTGGTTTAAGTAAAGGGCGCATTCGAAATCAGGGAAGGCCTTTCATTCCCCAATCTCTGGGCAAGGAGGAAACTTGCAATGGCGGAAGCAGTGGTAGCCGGCGAAGGCCGTAAGATGGATATCGTGATCGCCGGTGGCGCACGCACGGCGGTGGGCGCGTTCGGCGGCGGCTTGTCGAGTGTGCCGGCGTCCTATCTGGGGACCGTCGCGATCAAGGAGGCGATGAAGCGCTCCAACGTCGAGCCGAAAGACATCGACGAGGTGGTTCTGGGCCAGATCCTCACGGCCGGAACCGGACAGAACCCGGCGCGCCAAGCCGCCATCGGCGCGGATATCCCGGTGGAGCGCACGGCCTATAACATCAACCAGCTCTGCGGTTCCGGCCTGCGCACCGTCGCGCTGGGCTTCCAGGCGCTGCAAACCGGCGACGCCAACATCGTGGTTGCCGGCGGGCAGGAGAGCATGAGCCAGGCACCGCACGCCGCGCATCTGCGCAACGGCCAGAAAATGGGCGACGTGAAGTTCGTCGATACGATGCTCAAGGACGGCCTGTTGGACGCGTTCAACGGCTATCACATGGGCAACACGGCGGAGAACGTGGCCCGGCAGTGGCAGCTTACCCGCGAGTTGCAAGACCAGTTCGCCGCGCAGTCGCAGAACCGCGCCGAGGCCGCGATCAAGGCCGAGCGTTTTAAGGACGAGATCGTGCCGGTCACGATCAAAACCCGCAAGGGCGAGCAGGTCGTGGATACCGACGAGCATCCGCGTTACGGCGTGACGGTCGAAAACCTCGCCGGAATGAGGCCTGCCTTCGACAAGGAAGGCACTGTGACCGCTGGTAACGCCTCGGGCATCAACGACGGCGCCGCCGCCGTGGTGCTGATGAGCGGCAAGGAAGCCGAGACGCGCGGCGTGAAGCCGCTGGCGCGCATCGTCTCCTGGGCGACCTGCGGCGTCGATCCCTCGATTATGGGCATCGGCCCGATCCCGGCCAGCCGCAAGGCGTTGGAGAAGGCCGGCTGGAAGGTCGGCGATCTGGACCTGGTCGAGGCGAACGAGGCCTTTGCGGCGCAGGCGCTGGCGGTCGTGAAGGATCTTGGCCTCGACCCGGAAAAGGTGAACGTCAACGGCGGTGCAATTGCGCTGGGCCATCCGATTGGCGCGTCGGGCTGCCGGGTGCTGATCACGCTGCTGCACGAGATGCAGCGCCGCGACGCCAAAAAGGGGCTGGCCACGCTGTGCATCGGTGGCGGCATGGGCATCGCGATGTGCGTCGAGCGCGACTGAGGCTTTTCGGCCGGCAAGACGGGCGCGTCCTGCCCGGGGAGGGGCTGGGCGCGCCCGGAAGTGCTCTTTTCTGACGACTCCTATGCCGATTGGCGGTTGACCCCGGGTACCGGTTCGATGGTTTCATGAACGACCAGAGGGCGAGGCCGTTGTCGAGCACGTGGAACGCGCGGCCGGCGCCATGGCGGCAGCCGCAACACAGGAACCAATCCGGGGAGGAAATATAATGGCACGCGTGGCACTTGTGACTGGCGGAACGCGCGGGATCGGGCATGCGATCTCGGTGGCCCTGCGCGATGCGGGCTTCAACGTGGCGGCCAACTACGGCGGTAACGACGAAGCGGCGAACAAGTTCAAGGAAGAGACCGGCATTCCGGTCTTCAAGTTCGATGTCGGCAACTTCGACGCCGTCAGCGAAGGTATAAAGAAGGTCGAGTCGGAGGTTGGTCCCGTCGACGTGATGGTGAACAACGCGGGCATCACCCGCGACACGACCTTGCACAAGATGAAGCCGGAGCAATGGACCGAGGTGATCGAGACCAACCTGAACTCGGCGTTCTATTGCACCCGCTGCGTGATCGAAGGCATGCGCTCGCGCGGTTTTGGGCGGATCGTCACGATCTCCTCGATCAACGGTCAAAAGGGCCAGATCGGGCAGTCCAACTACGCGGCTGCCAAGGCGGGCGTAATCGGCCTGATGAAATCCGTCGCACAGGAGAATGCGGGCAAGGGTATCACGGCGAACGTGGTCGCCCCCGGCTACATCGGCACCGACATGGTGCGCGCGGTGCCGGAGAACGTGCTGCAGAAGATCGTCGGTCAGATTCCCGTGGGCCGCCTGGGCGAGCCGGAAGAGATCGCTCGCTGTGTCGCCTTCCTGGCGAGCGACGACTCTGGTTTCATCACCGGCTCCACTTTGAACGCTAACGGCGGCCAGTACATGGCCTAAGTGAATACATGGCTTAAGTGACTGCGTGGTGTAAGGACGCACACTGCTCTCTACCGTCGTCATTGCCGGACTTGATCCGGCAATCTTCATCCCGCTCGAACCGTTGGGAGGAGGTGCCCGGATCAAGTCCGGGCATGACGGGGGTGGGGAAAAGACGATATTCGAGGACGGACATGCCCCCGATGCTTCCCCTGATCGAATACGACCACGCGAGCCCCGAAGTCCGGGCAGTCTACGACGACATCATGGCAACGCGCCAAACCGACTGGATCAACAACTTCTGGAAGGCCATCGCGAACGATCCCGCGACGCTAGAGCGCGTATGGTCGCAAGTGAAGGCGGTCATGGGGCCGGGCGAGATCGCCCCCTTGGTGAAGGAGATGATCTACGTCGCGGTCTCCGTCACCAACAACTGCGAATACTGCATCCGCTCGCATAGCGCCGCCGCGCGGAAGAAGGGCATGACCGACGCGCAGTTCGGCGAGTTGATGGCCGTCATCGCGCTGGCCAATCAGACGAACCGACTTGCCAACGGCTATCAGATTCCGGTGGACGACGTATTCAGGTAGGGTGCAGGACGGTTCCCGGCGGCAGTGTTCATTCCCTTTTTCGGGGAGGCTCCCGTCCTTATGGACGCTCGCGCCGGAATTTGCTAAATCGGGCCGCGCTTTCCGCCCACAATGACAAAAGGTGCCGCGCGCCGTGGCCGCTCTCCATCTGCACAACACGCTGACCCGCCGCAAGGAGGCGTTCGCGCCGCTCGATCCCGCGAACGTACGGATGTACGTCTGCGGCCCCACGGTGTACGACCGCGCGCACATCGGCAACGCCCGGCCGGTCGTGGTGTTCGACGTGCTGTACCGCCTGCTGCGCGAGGCGTACGGGCCGGAACACGTCTCCTACGTTCGCAATATCACCGATATCGACGACAAGATCATCACGGCGGCGCAGGCGAATGGCGAGCTGATTTCCGAACTGACGCGCCGGACGACCGAGGCGTTCCACGCCGATATGGGCGCGCTGCAAACGCTTCAGCCGACGCACGAGCCGCGCGCGACCGACTATGTCGCGCAGATGATCGCACTGATCGAGCGGTTGATCGAAAAGGGTCACGCCTATGCGGCCGAGGGGCATGTGCTCTTTGCCGTCTCTACAATGGAGAACTACGGCTGCCTGTCGCGCCGTGATCGCGGTGAATTGGTCGCGGGCGCACGGGTCGAGGTCGCGCCCTACAAGCGCGATGCCGCCGACTTCGTGCTGTGGAAGCCGTCGGAGGCCGGGCAGCCGGGGTGGGACAGCCCCTGGGGGCGCGGACGGCCGGGCTGGCACATCGAATGTTCGGCCATGAGCGCCGAGCTTCTGGGCCCCAGCTTCGATATTCACGGCGGCGGTCAGGACCTGATCTTCCCGCACCACGAGAACGAGATCGCGCAGTCCACCTGCGGCTTCGGCAGCGAGTTCGCCCGCTACTGGATGCATAACGGCTATGTCATCGTTAACGGCGAGAAGATGTCGAAGTCGCTCGGGAACTTCTTCACGGTGCGCGACTTGCTCGACGAAGGCTGGGCTGGCGAGGCGATTCGGCTGGTCCTGCTGTCCGCGCACTATCGGCAGCCGCTCGACTTCAACCGGGAAAAGCTGGTGGATGCGAAAACGCAGCTCGACCGGCTCTATCAGGCGCTGCGCAACAGCGAGACGGTGGAGGCAGCCGACACCGGGCCGTCCGAGGGATTGATGGCGGCGCTGCGTGACGATCTGAATACGCCGGAGGCGCTGGCAGACATTCATGAGTTGGCGCACGCGCTGAACAAGGCCGGCGACGCCAGCGAGGCCGGACGGATCAAGGGTGAACTGCTGGCGTCCGGCTGGCTGCTCGGTCTGCTGCAACAGGACCCGGAAGTCTGGTTCAAGGGCGGCGAGGACGCGGGCGAGGCGGAGGAGATCGAACGTCTGATCGCCGATCGTCTGGCCGCTCGGAAGCGCAAGGATTTCGCCGAAGCCGACCGCATCCGCGACGACCTGAAGGCGCGCGGTATCGTGCTTGAGGATAGCTCGCAAGGCACCACCTGGAAACGGGCAGGCTAGCGCCGTTTCCACCCGCATTTCACAAGTTCTATACCGCTATCACGGCGCACCGCACAAAAACTTCACTTGTACTTCGGCGCAAATAGGTCCATGTAACTGCCATAGCGCCTGTGGACCGTCCAATGGACGACGCCACGGGCGCTATCGTTATACAGCCGCCAGCGTCCTCTTAAAGCGTCGCGCAAGGGCTTCCGGCGCGATCCGGAAGCATCTCGCCGTGCCGGACCTGGCCCAGGACAGACACGAGATATTATGACGGATACCTTGAAGGCTCCCGCGCCGCGCAACCTCGCGATCATCGCCCACGTCGACCACGGCAAGACCACGCTGGTCGATCAGTTGTTCTGGCAGTCCGGAACCTTCCGGGCGAACCAGCAGGTCGCCGAGCGCGCGTTGGACAGCAACGATCAGGAGCGCGAACGCGGGATCACCATCCTGGCCAAGTGCACCTCGGTGATGTGGAACGGCGAGCGGATCAACATCGTCGACACCCCGGGCCACGCCGACTTCGGCGGCGAGGTGGAACGTATCCTGTCGATGGTGGACGGCGTTCTGCTGCTGGTCGATGCGGCCGAGGGCCCGATGCCGCAGACCAAGTTCGTTCTGTTGAAGGCGCTGGCGAAGGGCCTGAAGCCCATCGTCGTGGTCAACAAGGCCGACAAGCCCTCCGCCCGTCCCTGGGAGGTGCAGGCCGAGGTGTTCGACCTCTTCGCCAACCTGGACGCCGACGAGGATCAGCTCGACTTTCCCACGGTCTTCGCGTCGGCGACGCAGGGCTGGGCCGTTGACCGCCCGGAAGATGCGCGCGAGGACTTCGCGCCGCTGTTCCGCGCGATCCTGAACCGCGTGCCGACCGCCGAGGGCGATCCCGACGCGCCGTTTTCCATGCTGGCGACCACCATCGAATCCGATCCTTACCTGGGCCGCATCCTGACCGGGCGCGTGCACAGCGGCACCGCCAAGGTCAACATGCCGATCAAGGGCCTGGCCCGCGACGGCTCCGGTAGCACCGAGACCGCGCGCCTCGCCAAGCTCTTCGCCTATCGCGGCTTGAGCCGGGAGCCGGTGGAAAGCGCCGAGGCGGGCGACATCATCGCCGTCGCCGGCCTGCAGCATACCACCGTGGCCGATACGATCGCCGATCCTTCGGTAACGACACCGATTCCCTCCGACCCGATTGATCCGCCGACCTTGGCGATGACCTTCACGGTCAACGATTCTCCTTTTGCCGGGAAGGAGGGCGACAAGGTCACCAGCCGCCTGATCAAGGCCCGGCTGGAGCGCGAGGCGGAAGGCAACGTGTCGCTGTCGGTGCGCGAAACCGCCGAGAAGGACGCCTATGAGGTTGCCGGGCGCGGCGAGCTGCAGCTTGGCGTGCTGATCGAGACCTTGCGCCGCGAGGGCTTCGAAATGTCGATCTCGCGTCCGCGCGTGATCTTCCGCGACGATCCGGAAACCGGCAAGACGCTGGAGCCTTACGAGTACGTCCAGGTCGATGTGGACGAGGGCTATAGCGGCGTGGTCGTGGAAAACCTGAACCAGCGCAAGGGCGAGATGCTGGACATGCAGCCCTCGGGTGGCGGCAAGCTGCGCCTCGCCTTCCGCATCCCCGCGCGCGGTTTGATCGGCTATCACGGCGATTTCCTGACCGACACGCGCGGCACCGGGATCATGCACGCGGTGTTCGACAGCTACGGACCCTATGCCGGGGCGATCCACACCCGGCGCAACGGCGTCATCGTCTCGCAGGAGCAAGGGCAGGCCTCGGCCTATTCGATCTGGAACCTGGAGGACCGGGGCATCTTCTTTATCGACCCCGGCGAAAAGGTCTACCAGGGCATGATCATCGGCGAGCACAACCGCCCGATGGAGCTTGAGGTCAACCCGACGAAAGCCAAGCAGCTTTCCAACGTACGCGCCTCGGGCAAGGACGAGGCGATGAAGCTGACCCCGCCGCGCCGCTTGAAGCTGGAACAGGCGCTCAGCTACATTTCCGACGACGAACTCGTCGAGGTGACGCCCAAGTCCTTGCGCCTGCGCAAGAAAACCCTCGACCCGCATCAGCGCAAGCGCGAGACGAAGATGCGCGAGGCGGGGTGAGTTAAGAAGCCCGTTACGGGAGCCGCTTCTTCTCTGCCGATGAGGGGAGGGTGGCGGCGATCCGCCGATGGGCTACAGCCTTAGTAGTGTCCAGCATCTTCTGCAAAAAGGTGGGCATGGCCGCTGATGTTTTCGGCGGGGCGTGTGCGGCAGCCTGTGCGACATAATTAACGATTTGGTGGGACCGTCCAAATTCCGCCCCTGCCTCGACGGGACGGGGCCCAGGCGCTTCGAACGGGACCGCGTATCATACTGCTCGGCGGATGAGATGGCTTTGTTCTAAACGGTAGGGCGCGGACCCTTCGATATGCTCCCAAGGGGCGCTGCTCAGGGTGAGAATGCTTTCAAAACAAGGATCGCCTCTCACCCCGAGCAGGCGCACTTCGCGCCGTATCGAGGGGCCATGATCTACCGTGTAGAAAAGTCAATTCATCAGTCGAGCGGTATCAGGCGTTGCGCACGTTCTCCAGGAAGGCGTCCACTTGCCGGTTCACGCTATCGGTCTGCTGCGCGACTTCGCCAGCGGTCTGGGTGAGTTGACTCGCCGCGGCGCTGGCGTCCCGCGCGGCCTCGCTGACGCCGCCGATGTTGCGGGTGATATCCGTCGTCCCCTCCGCCGCCTCGCGGACGTTGCGGGCGATCTCCTGGGTGGCGGCGCCCTGCTCCTCGACCGCGGAGGCGATGGAGTTGGAGACGTCCTTGATCTCGTTCACGGTGCGCGAGATGCTGTCGATGGCTTCCGCCGCCGTCTTCGTCTGCGACTGAACTGAGGCGATCTCCTGCTCGATCTGCTCCGTCGCCTTCGCGGTCTGATTTGCGAGCGACTTCACTTCGTTGGCGACGACGGCGAATCCCTTCCCGGCGTCTCCGGCGCGCGCCGCCTCGATGGTGGCGTTGAGCGCGAGCAGGTTGGTCTGCTCGGCGATGTCCTGAATCAACGTGACGACCTCGCCGATCTTATCGGCGGCGCGTTCAAGCCCGCGCACCGTTTCGTTGGTTCGCACGGCCTCGTCGGAGGCGCGGACGGCGATTTCGGAGGAGTGGTTGACCTGGCGGCTGATCTCGTCGATGGACGCGCTCAACTGCTGCGCGGAGGACGCGACCGTCTGGACATTGGCCTCGGCCTGCTCCGCCCCGGCGGCAACCGACGCGGACTGCTGCGTCGTTTCCTCGGCCGTGCTGGCAAGCCCCTGGGCGGAGGAATCCAGTTCCGTGGAAGCCGCTCCCAGCGTCTTCAGGGACTCGCTCACTTCGGAATCGAAGGCGGTCATCAGCTCTTCCAGACGCTCCGCGCGCGCTTCGCGGCGCTGGCGCGCGGCGGCTTGCTCCTTTTCCAGTCTGACCCGTTCCATCGCGTTCCGCTTCCAGACTTCCAGCGCGGCGGCCATGCGGCCCAGTTCGTCCTTCCGCTCGACGCCCTGGATTTCGACGTCGAGTTCGCCGCTCGCCAAGTGCTTCATCGTCTCGGTCATTTCCCGAACCGGCGCGGCCGTCGCGCGCGTCAGCGCACCGCCGAAGAAGACCGAAAGAACCACCGCCGCAAGCCCGCCAAGCACGAGCGCGAGGAACGCGTTGGCGCTGGCGCGGCTTTCGCGGTCGCGGGCCCGTTCCAGAATGGCATCCTGCCGTGCGATCAGGTCCGCCAGGGCAGCGCGGAGGTCGACCATGGCCGCGGTATCTTCGCGCTGGATCACGTCCTGTTGCGCGGCTTCGAGGTCGCGCTCGGCCAGTGCGATAAGCGGCTCGGCCATCTCCTCGCGCCATTGCCGGATTCCGGCCTCTACGTCACGAAGAATGGTGCGCGCTTGCTCGTCCACGGTCAGGTCCTGCATTCCGGCGAGACGTTCGTCCAACGCAACTTGATCGTCGCGATAGCGGGAGAGAAAACGCCTATCGCCGGAGACCGCATAGAGCCGCAGGTCGCCGGAGGCGGCGTTGAACGCGCCTTGCGCCTGCTCCGCGGCGAGGAGTGTCTGATAGACTTGTTCCGCTCGCTCGGCCGAGTCGTCGAGCACGCGAAACTGGAGATGAATGACAAGTCCCGCGAGGAGAATGACCGCCACGACACCACTGAAGGCCAAGCCGATCTTGCGGCTCAATCTAATATCGGCAAACCAAGACATGAGGGGCTTCCATTTACTTTCTATGGGCAATTCCAGCGAACAGCGAACGCCATAGCCTTGTTCGCTTCGACTGCGCTCACGCACAATCGGGCTCGTCATCTGTCTCCATCTCGCGAAGACTCGGCGATGTTCTTGTCTGGAGAACGGCTGGGAAGGGTGCCGGCGTGTGCTGGCAAGGCAATCGACCGGAGACTACAGTGCATGCTCTTTCAGTGAGCGCCCCGCCTCGATCACGGTAGGCGTAACTGCTTAATAAATCGTTAATTATTACCCATAAATCAGTTACCTATCAACGTCCGTTTCCGCACCCTTGCCCTTCGTAAGCAGGAAAAGCGCATTCTCCGCCATGAGGTTAGCGAGCCATGGCGAGGCGATACGCTTCCTGTCTCCGCTGCCGTCCAGCGCGACGAAACGCTCCACGGAGATGTTCAACTCGTCGCAGAGTTCCAGGAAGTCGCGGATCGTGCAGAGATGGATATTGCCGGTGGAGTGCCAGCTTTCCGGAAGCGACGGCGAAGCCGGCATGCGCCCCGATATCAGCAACCGCAGCCGCAGCCGCCAGTGGCCGAAGTTAGGAAACGACACGATGGCGTGGCGGCCGATGCGAACCAGATTGCCGAGGACGCTGCGCGGCGCGTGCGTCGCCTGCAAGGTCTGGCTCAATATTACGGTATCGAAAGCGTTCGAGGGGTAGTCTTTGAGGTCGGTGTCGGCGTCGCCCTGGATCACCGAAAGGCCGCCGCGCACGCAGGCGTTCACGCCCTCCTGGCTGATCTCGATGCCGCGCGCGATGGCCCTGCGCTCGTGGATCAGCACATCCAGCAGCCCGCCGTCGCCGCAGCCGATGTCGAGCACCCGCGTACCCGGCTCGACCATCCCGGCGATCAGTTCCAGGTCGGCGCGAATCGGATGGCGGTTGGCGCGGCCAATGTCGAACTGTCTCACAGCATCAGCTTCCCGTGGCCGATTGGGTCAGCCGCCAGTGGTCGGAACAGCCCTGCAGAAAGCCGCGCAGCACCGCGAAGAACTCCGGCTCGTCCAGCAGAAAGGCGTCATGGCCCTTGTCGGTTTCGATCTCCACGAAGCTTACGTCCGCCGCCGCCGCATTCAGCGCATGAACGATCTCCCGGCTTTGCGACGTCGGGAACAGCCAGTCGCTGGTGAAGGACACCACACAGTAGCGTACCGGGGTCTGCGCGAAGGCCCGCGCCAGAACGCCGTCGTACTCGCTGACCAGATCGAAATAGTCCATCGCCCGCGTGATGTAGAGGTAGGAGTTCGCATCGAAGCGGTCCACGAAGGTCGAGCCCTGATGGCGCAGATAGCTCTCCACCTGGAAATCGGCGTCGAAGCCGTAGGTGACGGCCTGGCGGTCCTGGAGCCTGCGTCCGAACTTGCGGTGCAGCGCCGGTTCGGAGAGGTAGGTGATATGCGCGGCCATGCGAGCGACGGCAAGGCCGCGGCGCGGGACCGTCCCCTCCTCCAGATAGTTGCCGCCGCACCATTCGGGATCGGCCATGATCGCCTGTCTGCCGACCTCGTGGAAGGCGATGTTCTGCGCCGAGTGGCGGGCCGCTCCGGCAATCGGCACGCAGGCGAAGGTCCGTTCGGGATAGGAGACGGCGAACTGCAACGCCTGCATCGCGCCCATCGAGCCGCCAATGACGCAGAACAGCCTGTCGATCTCGAGGTGGTCGAGCAGCAGCGTCTGCGCGCGCACCATGTCGGCAATCGTGATCACCGGAAAGTCGAGGCCCCAGGGCCGCCCGGTCGCCGGATTGATCTCCTTCGGTCCCGTGGTCCCCGCGCAGCCGCCGAGGACGTTGGCGCAGATCACGAAATAGCGGTCCGTATCCAACGGCTTGCCGGGACCAATCATGAGTTGCCACCATCCGGGGCGGTTGCTGTGCGGCGGGTCCACCGGGTGCTGATCGCCGGTCAGGGCGTGACACACGAGGATCGCGTTGCTGTGCTCCGCGTCGAGGCGGCCATAGGTGCGATAGGCCATCGTAAACGGGCCGAGGGCCGTGCCGCAGTCCAGTTGCAGCGGCCAATCCGTTCCCAAAGCCACGGCGTGACCGGCGTCGAAAGGATCGCGCAGGCTGGGTTTCCGACTCTGGGAGGGAGCATCTTGCGTCATTCTAGATAGAGTGCCTTCTGGAATGGGAGAGTTTAGCTAGGGGTGAGGCATGGAGCGTGTCAATGCTTTCCTTGGTTGCTTTTGCTTTGATTTCGGGCGCGTCAACGACTATCACTGACCTTCTCTTGCAACCCTGGTTCCAGTCGTTTTCTCTATGACAGACGCGTTCCCCTCGCTCGCCGACCTCCGCCGCGAAATCGACGCGATCGATGATTCGCTGCATGACCTTCTCATTCGCCGCGGCGATGTCCAGGCCGGCGTCGGGCGCGCAAAGACCGGCTCGCAGGTTTACATCCGTCCCGGGCGCGAGGCTATGGTGCTGCGCCGCTTGCTGGCGCGTCATCGCGGCGCCTTCCCAAAGCCCGCGCTGGTGCGGATCTGGCGCGAGATCTTCGCCGCCGGACTGTCCTTGCAGAACGCCTTTTCACTCGCCGTCTTCGACGACGCGAAACGCGGCGAGACGCTGCGCCACCTCGCCCGCGATCATTTCGGCTCTCAGACCTCGATGGTCAACATGGGCACGGCGGCGCGCGTCCTGGAAGCGGTGAGCGAAGGCCACGCGACCGTCGGCATTCTTCCCATGCCCGAGAGCGAGGAAAAGCGGCCCTGGTGGCCCTTCATGGCCCGCGAAGGCGAGGGCGCGCCGCGTATCATAGCCCGTCTGCCCTTTGCCCGCAGCGATGCGAACGGCAATCTGGGCGAGGCGCTGGCGATCGGGCTCGCGCCGGCGGAGGATACCGGCCACGACCGCAGCTACCTCGCCACCGAGGTCGGGGAGGGGACCAGCCGTTCCGGTCTGCGCCGCGCTCTGGAGAAGGCCGGATTCGAGATAACCGACTGGAAGTATTGGTCTGGGGGCGGCGGTTCCGCGCTCTACCTTGTCGAATGCGCCGGAATCGTCATGCCGGAGGATTCGCGTTTGGCGAGCCTGAACGCCAGCGAGGACGCCAGCGTCACGACGGCCTGGTGCCTGGGCAGTTACGCGGTGCCGCTGGACTCGCACGAGCTGGGCTGAACGTTTCAAAGCATTGCCACCTTATCGGGAGAAAGCGACCATGGCGCCGAAACCGCGCCCCGGTATCCTGGATATCGCGCCCTATGTCGGCGGAGAAGCGCATCTGCCGGGCTTCGAGCATGTCGCCCGGCTGGCCTCGAACGAGAATCCGCTCGGTCCCGGGGAAGCGGCGCGCGCGGCCTATGCGGCGGCGGGCGAGGCGTTGCATCGCTATCCCGACGGCGGCTGCACGGCGCTGCGTGCGGCGATTGCGGAGACCCACGGGCTGGATGCGGAGCGAATCGTCTGCGGCGCGGGCTCCGACGAACTGATCGCGCTGCTGGTGCGCGCTTACGCGGGACCGGGCGACGAGGTGCTTTACAGCCGCCACGGCTTCCTGATGTACCCGATCTCCGCCACCACGGCGGGGGCGACCGCGATCGCCGCCCCGGAACGCGGACTGACCGCCGATGTGGATGCGATCCTGGAGCGGGTGAGCGAGGCCACCACGATGGTTTTTCTTGCCAATCCCAACAACCCGACCGGAACCTATCTGCCGCAAGGCGAGTTGGAGCGGCTGCGGGCGGGACTTCCGC
>SKZV01000295.1 GCA_007127165.1 Rhodovibrio sp.
GAGCTGCGCAGGTCGGAGTGGCGGTTCACCGTGGCGGACAGCCCCTCCATGATGACATAGCCGGTCGAGCCGACGGAGGAGGAGCCCCATTGCAGGCGCTGTTGAGCGAGGACGCTCGTGGCCTTGAAGACTGTGCTGCTCGCCACGGCCCCGGCAAGCCCGAGGCGCAGCGCGTCGCGGCGGTTTAGTGAAGGCAGGATCAGGCCGTACTTCGTGCGTGTCATCGTTTCAATCTCCCTGCTGGTTTCACGCGTTTTTCTTGCTTCGTTCAGGCAATCCATTCCGTGACCGGCGCAGCCGCCTCGTGCAGCGGTTGCGAGAGGATATCGACGAGCGTGGGGCCGTCTTGCTCGAAGGCGGCGGCGAGTGCGGGCTTCAACTCCGCCGGATCGGCCACGCGCCAAGCCTTCACGCCGAAGGCTTCGGCCACGCGGGCATGGTCGGTGCGGTCGAAATCGACGGAGAAGTAACGCTCGCCGAAGCCCGCGTGCTGTCCGGCCTTGATCCAGCCGAACACGCTGTTCGACATGACGATCATCGTCACCGGGGCCTTCAGCCGGGCCAGCGTCTCCAACTCCCCGGCGTTGAAGCCGAAGCTCCCGTCGCCCATCATCGCCACGCACTTGCTTCCGGGACGGGCGTAGTAGGCTCCAAGAACCCCCGGCAGCGAGTAGCCCAGCGCCCCGTGCGCCCGGTTGGAAATCACCCGCCCGCCCGCGTCGGTCAGGTCGTAGTAGGCGGAGAGGTATGGACACGGCGTGCCGGGGTCGGCCACGACGATGGCGTCGCGCGGCAGCAGATTGCGCATCTCCCGCACCACCCGCTCCGGTCGGATCGGGGTTTCATCGGACATCGCGAGGGCTTCGAAGCGGGCGAACTTGGCGCTTTTGGCCTTGGCGACCGCTTCGCGCGCCGTCGTTCCTTCGCGGGCGTCTCCCTGGATCGCGGCGATCATCGCGGCCAGCGTGGCCTTCGCGTCGCCGGGCAGGGCGATATCGGTGGGATAGTTCGTGCCGATCACCGCCGGGTCCGCGTCGATGTGGAGTATTCGCTGCTTGCCCGGCGCGGGATAGCGCCAGCGCTCGGTCGTGACGGAACCGGCGCGGCAGCCGATGAAGACCACGAGGTCCGCCGCCTGCACGACCGCGCGGGTTTCCTGTGAACCGCCGTTGGAGCCCACGACGCCAAGCGCCAGCGGGTGATCGTCCAGGATCGAGCCCTGTCCGCTGATCGTGGTGGCGACGACCGCGCCGGTCAGTTCCGCAAGGCGCGTCACTTCCTCGCGCGCGCCGGAGAGCACCGGTCCGCCGCCGCAGATCAACACCGGACGATCCGCCCGCAGAATCGCTTCGGCGGCGGCCTCCACGGTTTCGCGCGCCGGAGCGGTTCGGGTCGCGGGGAACTGTCCATAGGCCGGTTCGGCCCAAACGTCTTCGCTGTCCACCGGCTCCTTTTGCACGTTGAAGGGCACGCCGAGGTGCGCCGCGCCGGGCCTGCCGGTGGTCATCTGGCGAAAGGCGGTGCGGACGGTTTGCGGCAGCGCGGCGGCGGTGTCGATGACGCTGTTCCACTTGGTCAGCGGGCGGAAGAGCGACTCCTGATCCAGCTCGGTCAGCGCGAACTTGCCGCGCGCGCTCACGCCGATGTCGGTGGTGATGGCGAGCAGGGAGATCGAGGACTCGTTCGCCTCGACAACGCCGGGCAGGATATAGGTCGCGCCGCCGCCGCTCGGCCCTTCGCAGACGCCGACCTTGCCGGATACGCGGGCGTAAACGTCGGCCATGTAGGCGGCGGAACGCTCGTCGCGGGTCAGCACGTGGCGGATGCCGTGATCCAGGCGGTAGAGCGCGTCATAGAAGGGCAGGGAGGTATCGCCGCAGAGCCCGAAAACCACCTCGACCTCGTGCTTCTGCAACATGCGGACAAGCGCCTCCGCCCCCGAAAGCTGGTTCATGCCACCCCCTCATGGTGATTAGCCCCCGTGGGCTTGTTTGGCGCGGACTCGTGCGGCTTCGGCCCCGCCCCGGTGAAAAGCCTGCCGTAGCCGTCGCGGATGCCCTCGACGACCTGTTCCTTGCGCCGAGTGATGTGCGCACGCACGACCTCCCGCGCGCGATCCCGGTCCCGCGCGCGCATCGCGGCGATCAGCGCCCGGTGCTCGCTTTGCGTGTTGTCGCGCCGCCCGTGCATATCGACCCAGCGGAAGAAATGGATGCGCGCGTTGATACTCCGCAGCATTCGCACAAGCTCGCCGTTGCCGGTCAGCGCGGCAACGCGCTCGTGAAAACCCTCGTCAAGCTGCACCAGCCGTTCGATCGGCGCGGTTTCGTGCTCCCGGACGCTCTCGTCCAGATAGGCGTCGATGGCGTCCAGCGAGTCCGGGTTTGCGCGCTCGCTGGCCAGTTCGACAATCGCGCTCTCGACCGCAAGCCGCGCTTCGTAAAGGTCGAAGACTTCCTTCACGTCGAGCGGCCGCGCCTGAAACCCGCGCCCGGGGACCGCAACGATCAAGCCCTCCGAGGCCAGACGATGCAGGGCCTCGCGCAAGGGCGTGCGGCTGACGTTCAGGTCGCGGGCAAGCGCCCCCTCGTTCAAGCGCTGCCCCGGCGGCAGGCGGTAGGTCATCGCCATGCAGCGCAGCGCCGAATAAACGCGCTGCGAGGCTCCATCTTTTTCGATGACCGTGAATCCGGGATTCGGTGCAGCCGCCACGTTTTCTCATTTCCTTGGTATGCAGCCCTGTATACAGCATGATATGCAAAAACATTCATGTGATGCAAGTAAGAGGGATCGCGCCCATGACCGGCCCAGGCATGTTCACCACGCGCCCGGAAATCCGGGGAACTTTCGGCGTCGCCGCCTCAACGCACTGGCTGGCGAGCGCGACGGCGATGGGCGTGCTGGAGCGCGGCGGCAACGCCTTCGACGCGGCGGCGGCCGGGGGCTTCGTGCTGCAAGTGGTGGAGCCGCACCTCAACGGTCCCGGCGGCGAAGTGCCGATCCTGATCCACGACCGCCGTGCGGACCGGATCGAGGTGATCTGCGGCCAGGGCACCGCCCCGCAAGCGGCGACGCCGGAGCGGTTCCGCGCGCTCGGGCTCGACCTCGTGCCGGGAACGGGGCTGTTGCCCGCCTGCGTGCCGGGGGCCTTCGGGGCTTGGCTGACCCTGCTGCGCGATCACGGAAGCTGGCCGCTCGAAGCCGTTCTCGCTCCGGCGATCTCCTACGCGGAAACCGGGTTTCCGCTGGTGCCGCGCATCGTCGAGGCGCTGGAAACCGTTGCGCCGATGTTCCAGGCGGAATGGCCCTCTTCGGCGGAGATTTATGTCCCGCGCGCGGACATGCCGAAGCCCGGCGATCTCTTTCGCAACCCGGCGCTGGCCGCGACCTACCGCCGGATCATCGACGAGGCCAAGGCCGCCGGAGATCGCGAAGCTGTCATCGAGGCGGCGCGGCGGGCCTGGTACGAGGGCTTCGTGGCCGAAGCAGTCGATGGCTTTTATCGGACGGCGGAGCTGATGGATTCCAGCGGCGCGCGCCACGGCGGCCTGCTCACCGGCGAGGACATGGCGCGCTGGCAGGCGACGAAGGAAGCGCCCGTAACCTACGACTACCAGGGTCATACCGTGGCCAAGTGCGGAGCCTGGAGCCAGGGGCCGGTGCTGCTTCAGCAGCTTGCCCTGCTCGACGGTCTGCCGCTGGGCGAGATGGCCCCGGACGGCCCGGACTTCGTGCATAGCGTGGTCGAGGCGGCGAAGCTCGCCTTCGCCGACCGCGAGGCGTGGTATGGCGATCCGGACTTTGCCGATGTGCCGTTGGAAGGGCTGCTCTCCGCCGCCTACAACGCCGAGCGGCGCGGCCTGATCGGGGAGCGCGCGTCAGAGGACTTACGGCCCGGAAGCCCCAACGGACGCGAAGCGCGCCTGCCGCGCTACCGGATCGCGGAGCCGGGTGCGCCGGACCTCAACGCCCTGCTCGGCTTGGCTGCGCCGCGCCGAACGGACGACGGCGAACCGCGCGGCGATACCTGCCACATCGACGTGATCGACCGCCACGGCAACATGGTCGCGGCGACGCCGAGCGGCGGCTGGTTCCAGTCGAGTCCCGTGGTGCCGGGATTGGGGTTCTCGCTCAACACACGCACGCAGATGTTCTGGCTTGAGGAGGGGCTTCCCAACACCCTCGCGCCGGGCAAGCGCCCGCGCACGACGCTTACACCCTCGATGGCGCTCAAGGACGGCGCGCCTTATCTGGCTTGGGGTACGCCGGGCGGGGATCAGCAGGACCAATGGTCGCTGTTGCTCTTCCTGCACCATGCCCATCACGGCATGAACCTGCAGGAAGCCATCGACGCAGCGGCCTTCCACAGCGAGCACTGGCCAAGTTCCTTCTGGCCCCGCGAGGCTCGGCCTAATGCGCTGACGGTCGAAGGACAGATGCCGGAGGCCACGGTCGAGGCTCTGAAAGAGCGCGGACACGACGTAACGGTGGGCGAGCCCTGGTCGGAAGGGCGGCTTTCCGCCTGTTCGCAGGAGCGGCGCAGCGGACTGATCTACCTGCGCGCCGCCGCCAATCCCCGGGGCATGCAAGGCTATGCCGCCGGACGATGACGGCCCCGAATCCGCCTGCCTTCAAGACGACGCTACAGGCTTCCGGGCAGGCTCGCACGACACCTGCTGCACCACCCTCAGGCGCTCCGGCGGAAAGGTCACGCGGACGCGGGTGCCCGCACCGGGCGCGCTGTCGATGGCGAGCGCACCTTGATGAGACTCCACGAAGGCCTTGACCAGTGCGAGGCCCAGGCCGCTGCCCTCGTGTCCGCGCGCGAAGCGCTGATCGGCTTGGAAGAAAGGTTTGGTGACGCGCTCCACGACATGGTCTTCCATGCCGGGTCCATCGTCGGCGATTTCCAACAGCAACCCTCCGGCCTCGTCACGGCCAAGCGTCGCTTCGATCCGGCCGCCCGGCTGCGTGAACTTCATCGCGTTGGTTGCGAGGTTCAGCAGAATCTGCCGGAACAGCCGCTCGTCCGCCCGCAGCAGCGTCCCGTCCGGGAGGGCGTCGTCGATTCCGCTTACCAATGTCTGACCCCGCTGCTCGATCAGGCCTTCGGGGATTCGCAAGCTGCTTCGAAAGACGGCGACCGGGTCGAACTCCTTCTCGGAGAGCGAAAGGCGGTCCGCCTCGATCCGGGCCATGTCCAGGATGTCGTTGATGACGGCCAGCAAGTGCTGCGCGCTGCCGTGGATATCCTCCGCATAGTCCCGGTAACGCTCCGGTAGCGGCCCCATCACCTGATGGCGTTGGACGTCCGAAAAGCCGATTATCGCGTTGAGCGGCGTGCGCAGTTCATGGCTCATGTTCGCGAGGAAGCGGGACTTGGCGGCATTGGCCTGCTCGGCGGCGGAGCGCGCCTCCCGCGCGAATCGGGCCTGACGACGGCTTAGCAGCACCTCGGCGGCCAGAAAGCCGATAAGCGCCAGGCCGATCAGCAGCACCAGCACTTGATAACGCTGCGCCGTTGCCTGATTGGCTTCCAACTCGGCCAACGTCTGGTGGTAGTATTCGCCCTGGAACAGCGTGACCACCAACTGACGCAGCGGCCGCTTGAATGCTTCGAAGTCTTCGCGAATTTCGCGGTAGGCATCGAGGTCGCCCGGCGCCAGCCGCGCGAGCGCCGCTTCGTGCTCTACCAGTGCGCTCTCCAGGTCCGACAACAGCGCGCGCAGTCCGGGAACGGTCCGCATTTCCTGGGTGAGGGGGTCGTCGCGTGCTACGGGAATCCGGCTCCAAAGAATGTCGTAGCGCAGTACGGTATCTTCTTGTGTCGCCGCGGTGTCGTTGTCGAGGGTGTAGCGATCCCATCCCAGGACGTAGTGATCCAGCGAGGACAGAAAGCGATGCAACTCCAGTTCGAGTTGCGAGCCCGCCCAATGCGTCTGATTCATGAAGTAAGAGTAGCGGTCGCGCTCGTGACGTTGCTCAAGCGCCTGGAGCAGCGCAAATGCGATGAAGGCGAAGGCCAGAACGATCACCAGGAGCAACCGGCCGTTCGAGGTGATGCGCGGTTTCTTCATGCAGCTAGCGCACCGTGAGCTTGTGAAGCTGCCAGACCATGAGCGAGGCGTGGTAGCGCTCTTCGTCGTGCACCGGCACGTCGGAGGGATAGATGATCCAGATCGGACCGCGTTGACGGACAGACATGACCTCGCCGTTGCGTTCCAGCGCAAGCAGTACGTCGTGGCGTTCGGCGTGCTCCACGGGGATCGTGACCGCATAGTCGTTGAGCGCTCGCGCCTCGATCTCCACGCCTTCGGCGCGAAGCCGCTCCAGCAACGCCGCCAGCGGTACCCCGGCGAAGGACTCGCGGGATTCGCCAAATGGCGTATAGGTGTCGACCTGGCGCCATCCGACCGCGCGCAGCATCTCCCGGTCGAAGACCGCCGCGCCGTTCCGGTTCGATACTCCGATCTCGCCCTCGACCGTCAGGATCGCCCGGCCCTCCGGCGCGGGCAGCGGCTCGCCCGCGGACACCGTTGGTGCCGTTAACGCCGTGGTCAGCAGGACAAGGCAGAACGGCAGGGCAAGGCTCGTCAGTCGAGACATTAACGTACTCCATGGCAATCCCCCGCCCGCAATCAAAGTAACGACACGCAGCCGCCAGAAAGCAGCAGCGCGACTCCCGGACCACGCCCCCGCTCCGGGGAGACAACGGGGTAACTGATAACTTATGAATCGCTATCCGTAAATTATCTGTAAAGTCCCAGAAGAACCGAGGCACGCTCCCGCTGGACCTTGACGCTTGGCCGCTTCACTGCACAACTGGACCGTAGCGGTTTGTCGAATGTGTTGCCGGGAGGGGTAAAGGGAGATTCATGCACGAGGACCTTCCAATCGAGGAGATCGCTCTTGCCGGGGTGGCGGAGTTGAAGGCGGCTTCGTCCCCGGCGGAGCGGGCGGACGCCTTCGCGCGCGCCGTTGCGCAGATGTTCGATGCCTACTACGCACGCTCGCGCCAGATACCATGGCTGGCGAAGGAAGCTTTCGAGACTCGGAATTGGCCTCGCTCGCTGGAATTGAGTCAGGGGCGAATCGCCATGTTCGGCGCGTCGGTGGAGCGGGCCGCGCCGATCTTGAAGTCGGCGCTCCAGGAGCATGATCGGGCGGGCGGCAGCTTCTGGCCCATGGTCGAGGAGCGGTACCGGGCCCTGATCGCGCATCGCTACGAGGCGGATCTGGCGCTCGCCTATCTGAACTCGGTCCGTCGGCATATCTATCAGGATAGCTGGGTTGCGATTGCCTACGACCGGGACATGGTCGACCGCACCGGCGACCGCCCCTCCTTCCTGACTCGGATCGAGGCGAGCGGGGCGATGACCCCGGCTCTTGCCAAGGCAATATTCACGCTTCCCGCGATCCAGGCGTCCTGGCGCAATATCGACGAAGACGCGGCGCTGGTGGCGGAGCGTATGAACGCCGTGCTGGGGCTTTCGGACTCGAGCGGACTGACCGGCATCGACGTGGTGGAAGCCGGATTCTACCGCAACCGTGGCGCCTATATCGTCGGCGCCTTGGATTTGGGAGAACACAGCAATCCGTTCGCGCTGGCGCTGCTGCACTCCGAGGCGGGAGTGTACGTGGATGCCGTTATCCTGCGCGAGACGACGCTGCGGCACGTGTTTTCTTCCACTCTGGCGAACTTCCACGTTCCGGTGACCGGGTATCGCGAGCTTGTCGACTATCTTTGGTCGCTAATGCCGACGCGGCCAAGGGGCATGCATTATTCGACCGTGGGGTACAATCACGTCGGCAAGGTGGCGGTGAGGGAGCAGATCAGCGAGGGGCTAGAAGGTTCGGGCGAGACGCTAACGCATGCGCCGGGCCCACGGGGATCGGTCACGCTCGGCGTTACCTCTCCCTCGACCCAGTATGTGCTGAAGATCATGCGCGACACGCCAACGGAAAACTACAAGTGGGATTACTTTGCCGGGGTCGAAGCCGTCCTCGACCAGTACCGGCAGGTACACTGGATGAATCGTTCGGGCTCCATGCTCGACAATATCATCTATACCAACCTGTCGCTGCCGCGCGCCATGTTCGACGAGGCCTTGCTCCAGGATTTGCTGGAGGATGCGAGCAACACGGTCACGCTGCATCGCGACGAGGTGTTTTTTCATCATCTGGTGGTTCAGCGCAAGCTGATCCCTCTGCCGATCTACCTTGAGTCCTGCTCGCCGGAGGCGGCGGAAATGGCGGTGATCCGGCTTGGCCAATGCATCCGCAACAACGCGGCGTCGAACGTGTTCAACAAGGACCTGGACGGGCGCAACTACGGTGTTTCAACGCTCGGGTTCGTCTATCTGTTCGACTACGACGCGCTCGAACGGCTCACCGAGATCAAGGTTCGCACCAATGCGGACCGCGAGTCGGGCGAGGACGATATCCCGGAATGGTTCTTTGAGGAGGGGCCGATTTTCCTGCCGGAGGAGCTCGAGGTGCATCTGCGTCTGCCGAACCGCGACCTACGCCGACTGTTCCGCGAGGCGCACGGGGAGCTTTTGACGCTGGAGTACTGGACCCGGATGCAACGGCTGCTGCGCGAGGGCAAGGTGCCGCGCGTGCGCACCTATCCCCGTTCTACGCAGCTACGCTCGCCCGAGGCGGGACTCATCTACGCAAGCTAACGGTAGTAGCCGTCGTTCATCGGCTCGAACCGAGCGGGTACGCTACTCTTCCTCTTTAAGGGGGCGCTTGCCCCGTCCGCCCGCGGCATTCTCCGTCACCATCTCCGCCATACACACGGTGTCCTTACCCAGGCAGCGCGGACACGCATCGAACACGAGTTCACGAAAATCCACATGGATCTGCGTGAGCCGTTTACAAAGTGTTATGGAGCCTCGCAGTGGTTCCCCTTCCATCATTCAACGTCCCCCGACGCTCATGGTATTAGGAATACGAAATATCGTGAGCGTTTATACGTTCCTGGGCTCCGTAGCGCAACAATGCAAATGAACTAGTTCCCTTATCAATGGTGCTATTTGGATGATTTGTCGCTATCACTTCTAGTAATGAGGTCGCAAATATACATCAGAAACGACAAATGGTGCACCATAAAGTTCGCGATCAGCGTTAGTATTCCCCAAAAGTGAGGCGAATCATCCTTCTTCTGTTGCATCTATCTCAAAATCTAATAAGTTGAGTTAGATGCTCCCGACAGTTTTTTGATAAGGCCAGAGATGGATAATTTGACCCCTTCGGAGCGTGAGGTTGTTCGGCTCGTTAGTGCGGGTTGCTCACAGCCACGGGTTGCTTCGGAGACTGGTAGTACACACGCAGAGGTTCGCAAAGTGCTTCAGGGGGCGTTGGCAAAGTTGTCCCTGAAAAGCGAGCCGAAAGAGTAAGCGCACTTGAGCGGCACGTGCCGGTTGCCTCTCGGAAACCGGAAGGCGCTTCGCCACCCCCGGGTCTTGTGGACCTGTATATCCGGGAATGACGAAGCGCGGTAAAGTGAACTAGAGCATTTTCCGGCGAAGTGGACACCGGTTCGCCGCTAGAAAATGCGCCAGAACAAAAGGATAGAGCGTTTCTCGTGAACCCTTGTGAACGAAAAACGCTCTAGATACCGGCTGGCCGGTTTACGAATGGTGGTCGGACTGGCCGGTTTACGAATGGTGGTCGGAGACGGCAGCGGCCACCTCGCCGGACAGCGATTGCGGAGCCGCGTGCGCAATGTCGCCGAGGCTTAATATTCCGACCATCCGCTTGTTCTCGTCAATGACGGGCAGACGCCGAATCTGGCGAGTCTCCATGATGCGTGCGGCGTCCTCCACCTCATCGTTGCTCCTGCAATAAACGACCTCCTGCGACATCACCTCGCGCGCCGTCATCGAAGAAATGTCCTTTCCGTCGGCGACTCCGCGGCACGTAATATCCCGATCTGTGACCATGCCGACCAAACGGTCGTTCTCTCCGATGGGAACCGAGCCGATATCCTCTTCGCGCATTTTCCGGGCGATTTCGACAACGCTGGCGTCCGGGGTGAACCAAGCGACTCCTTCATGCATCGCGTCCTTGACCTTCATCTTATCCCTCCATCGCGCTTGCTTTTTGACCAAGGCGGCTGTTCGTCCGTTGATGATTAGTCTGTTGACGAACTAACCAATGCATCAACACGAATACAAATATCCGCCCCACCAGCCCGGCGCGCATTGATCCGCCGCAACGAATCCCAACAAAACGGTCGCTCAAACGCCCGCCAACCTTGATCTCGCTCAGCGACGGCCAAAATTTCCCCTGCCACAATTTCGCCTCCGCGCGCCATCACCACCAAACGGAGGTTTGTATGTCCCGCTTAAAACACGGCGTCAGCCTTGCCGCCCTGGTCTTGCCGTTCTCTCTCCTGGCCTCGCCCGCACCGGCGAGCTACGGAATCTTCGTCGGCAATGAGCTTACCGAAGACGGTAGTACTCTGCTTGGCGGCAGTGGAGATGAGGTTTCGGGGCATTGGGTCGAGATCGTCCCGCGAGAGCAACACGCGCCCGACGCGACCATCAAGGTCGGTGTGACCGAGGATGCGGCCATTCCAGGCGAGTTGACCGAAATCCCGCAGGTAGAAGAGACCGCGAAGTTCATCGGCAGCTTCTATTCCGAGTACGAGGGCTTCCCGCCGCCGCTGACCAATGGCGGACTGAACGAGCATCATGTGGCCGGACGGGACATCTGGTCGCCCTCGCGCGACGAGCTTGTGGAAATGACCGAGACGCCGCAGACCGGCCCGCAATACAGCGATCTGGCGAGGATCGCCATGGAGCGCGCCACGACCGCACGCGAAGCCGTGGAGATTGTCGGCGAGTTGATCGACGAGCATGGCTACAGCACCTACGGCGGAAACTCCCATTTCTTCGCCGATGCCGAGGAAGGCTGGGTGATGAAGCAGATGGCCGGCGGCCAGGGGCTCTGGGTTGCCGAGCGCGTGGCCAGCGACGAGGTGCGCCTCTCCTATCCGGGATACATTCTGGAGATCCCCGACGATTATCAGGACGACCCGGACTACATGGGGTCGGACAACCTGATCGACTTCGCCGTCGAGCAGGGGTGGTACGATCCGGAAACCGACGGCCCGTTCAACGTCAACCAGGTCTACGGCAATCAGCAAGGCCGCGATGAGCCGCTGTTCCGTGTCGGAGACCGCACGATCGCGGATTTCGAGGATAAACTGAAGGAAATGGCGCCGATCAGCGTCGAGGACATGCGCGCGTTGGTGCGCGATCCGATCATCTCGGGCGATTCCACTGGTTACGGCCAAGTGGCCCATCTGCGCGCGGATGTCCCGCGGGAACTGGGTGTGCTTTGGGTCGCCAACACCAGTTCGGTGACCGCGCCCTTCGTGCCGTACTATATCGGCACCGAGAATGTTCCGGCGGAATTCGGCTGGCACCGTTATTTGCATAAGGACGCGGACGAGGTCTTCCTGACCGAGGATTTCCAGATCCAGGAAGCAACGGAGTTCGCCACCCGCACCTTCAAGCGCCTGCTCTATTACACTTGCGACCGGCCGGAGCAGTTCCTGGACGAGGTTCAAACGACGCTGGCCGCCTTTGAGAACGACGCCCAGGACCGCATGACCGATGTCGAAGATATCGCACGGCTGTTACTGGATGCGGGCGAGGACCGGCTCGTGGCCGAACATCTCACCAGCTTCAGTCACACACGGGCTTATGCGGCGCTTGAACTCGGCAACGATCTCTTGCGCAGCATCGAAGCGAGGACCCGCTATCAGCACGGCCTGCGCCGCCCCGAAGGCGACAACTGGGGGGAGTTGGATTATACGATGATCCAGTGCTACACGCCCGACGGCCCCAGCTTGTTCAACTGAGCGGGACGATCGCGAACTGCGGAGCGGGGCGCCATGACCGCGCCCCGCTATTCTTCGCTACCGCTCGTCGGCCCAGGCGCCGGGCGAGGTGGGTGCGCCGTCGTCGTAGTGCGAGAGCCAGTCGAGGATGAGTTCGCGGTTGCGGGTAATGCCCTTGTAGTCGGCGAGTTCGTCGGGCAGGTCGCGAATCACGCGGTGCATCCGGCGCCCCCACTTCGGCTCCGTCACCAGGTCCTGAAAGCTGATCATGTAGCAGCGGATCGGGAACACCAGCGCGTTCGAGCGCGGCAGGCGGAAGAAGGTCTGCAGCTCGACACGCAGGTGCAGCTTTTGCCCGAGGTTTTCCGGCGTCAGCGTGGCGCGCTGGACGCCCCACTTGTGATAGTTCTCCGGGCTGGTGTCGAGCAGCGGATTGACCGTCAGCGTCCAGTTCAGGCGGCGCGCCGGGCTGCCTTGCCGGATGTTGAGCAGGAACTTCAGCGCCCGCACGAAGATCCCCATCTCGTGGGCCTTCGGCACCGGCGCGTGCCACTCGAAGAAGTTCATGCCGATGTCGAAGTCGAGCGACCAGTCGGCCTGGGTCGTCACCATCCCGGCGTCCATCCAGAGGTTGTCGTCGCGCTGGTCGAGCAGCGCGAAGTCGCCCTGGGTCTGACGGGTGATGTATTCCATCGGGCCGTAGGGCAGGGTCGTCTCGTCCATGAAGACGAACTTCTGCTCAATGCCCAGCGGTCGGTTGATCCAGTGCCAATGGTCGCCGTCGCGATGGAGTTCGAAGAGGTCGGGATACTCCGCCGCCTTGGCCGTCATGATGAGTTCCAAGAGATCCCAGCCCGCCAGCGTCATGTGCGGCAGCGACTGGCAGCGCAACGGGTCTTCCGCCAGCACAAGCTCGCGGTCCTTCATCTCCGCCACATAGTGCTCGTCCACGTCGAAGGTCTTGTCGAACACCGTGTCGGGCAGGCTGCGCGTCGTGTTCTCGGGACGGACCGGGACGTGCTGTTCCAGGTTCACCGAATACATGTAGCTGTCTTCGTGGAACGGGAAGGGAAAGCGCCGGATTGCCTCGGGCGAGTTCGAGAACGTAAAGTCGTCGCGGAAGGTCTCTTCCTTGAATGCGATGGCCATTTCGTGCGTCTCCCTCTTCCTCAACGGTCCAGCACGAGGGTCTTGCCCTCGAACCGCGATACGCATGGCATGATTTTCTTGCCGCCGGCGTGCTGCTCTTCGCTGAGCCAGTGGTCGTTGTGCAGGAAGGTCCCGTCGTAATCGATCACGTCGGTCTCGCACTGGCCGCAGCAGCCGCCCCGGCAGAGGTAGGGCGCGTCCACCCCGGCGGCCTCGATGGCCTCCAGCAGCGACTGGTGCTCGCCCACCTGGATCACCTTGTTGGAGACCGCGAGCTTGACCTCGAAGGGCTTGCCCGAGGGCGGCGCGAGGAACTCCTCGTGGTGCACCGCCTCGCGCGGCCAGCCTGCCGCCTCCGCCGTGTTGCGGACCCAGGCGATCATGCCCTTCGGCCCGCAGACATAGAGGTGCGTGCCCAGCGGCTGCCCGTCGAGCAGGCCCTGAAGGTCGATCCGCTGGTCGTAATCGTCGAAGTAGAGGTGCACCTGCCGTGGGTAGCGCGCGCTCAACTCCGAAGCATAGGCCGCCAGCGCCGGATTGCGGGCGGCGTAGTGCAGCTCGAAGCGCCCGCTGATCGCCGAAAGCTGCGCGATCTGGCCCATGAACGGGGTGATGCCGATGCCGCCCGCGATCATCAGATGCTTGCGCGCGCGCAGGTCCAGCGGGAAGAGGTTCACCGGGTTGCTGATGCTCATCTCCATGCCGGGCCTGACATGGCGGTGCATGAACAGGGAGCCGCCGCGCCCCTCGTCGTCGCGGCGCACCGAGATCGTGTAGGCGCTGGTATCCGCCGGATCGCTCATCAGGGAATAGGGGTTGAGGCGGCTCGTTCCGTAGTCCTGCATCTCGACCACGGTGTGCGCGCCGCCGGAGAAGGTCGGCAGCAGGCCGCCGTCGCTGCGTTCGAACTTGAACCGCTTGATCAGTTCGTTCACCCGGACCACCTCGGTCACGGTGACGGGAATCTTGCCTCCGCCGCTCATGTGAAACGCTCCACCGGTTCGGGAATGTCGCCGGGGTCCTCCGCGTCGATGCACACCCCCATGAAGGCGGCGAGGCGGCGCGAGTAGTGGTCCCGGACGAAAAGATGCAGCCCGCAGTGCGAGCACTGGAAGGGGTCGGTCGTCACCTCCTCGGTGATGCCCTTGCAGTGGACGCACTGGACGCGCCGCGCGGTCGAGCCGCGATGCTCGCTCTGGATCGCGGTGTGCGGGATTCCGGCTTCGGTCGCTTCCTGCATGGCCCGGCCCATCAGTCCCTCGGTGCCTGCAAGATAAACCTGCAAGCCCATATGCGCGTCGGCCAATGTCCGGCGCAGGCGCGGCAGCGCCGCCTCGTAGGAGGGGCCGAAGTAGAGCTGTCCGGGATCGAGCGATTCCAGCCGCTCCAGGTAGCGCTCGCCGGTGGCTTTCGGGATGTAGATGATGTGGGCGCGGGCGAAGAAGCCGTCCGGCGCGGTTTTCGCCATGTCCAGAATGGCTTCCGCCCCTTCGGCGTCGGCGATGAAGAGATGCGCCTTGCCCGACCGCGGCGCGAGTTCGCCGTAGACCGGGCGGCTCGGAATCGAGGGTTCGAGAACGGATTTCGACATGCGCTTGGCCACCTTTCCGGCGTCATCGTAAAGAAAGGGACACCGGCGCAACCGGTGTCCCTCAACAAAAGCGTCAACCCTTGGCCGTCCGCCGCTTCTTGTCGGGATCGTAGAAGGGCAGGGGATGCGCGATACAGGGGATTTCCGCCTCGCTGTTGCGCACCGTCAGGGGCGTGCCCTCGACCGCGCAGTCCACCGGCATCCGGGCGATGCCGACATTGTGCTTGTTGAGCGAGGAGTACATGCCGATGGTGACATGGCCGACCTGCTTGCCGTTTTGCAGCAGTTCCGCGCCCTCCTCGGCAGGCTCGGTGCCTTCCAGCTTGACGCCGTAGATCTTGAAGCGCTCCTTGCCCTTCAGGCGGTAGTGCTCCTCCGCGCCGCGAAAGCCGGTCTTGCCCGGCGAGACGGTGAAGTCGAGACCCAGCTCCCACAGCGTGTCGCCGGGGCCTTCGTTCTCGAACGGGTAGGTCTCGGAGTTGTCGTAAGGGTAGAACAGCAGATAGCTCTCCGCCCGCAGCAGGTCGAGCGTGGTGAAGCGCGTCGGGATGATTCCCATCGCCGCGCCTTCCTCGACGATCCGGTCCCAGATCGCCGGGGCGTCCTGCGCCCGGCAGAAGATCTCATAGCCGCGCTCGCCGGTATAGCCGGTGCGCGAGATCATCACCGGCAGGCCGAAGAGCGTGGTCTGCATGTGGCTGAAGTAGTTCAGATCGCGAATGCCCTCGACATGCTTTTCCAGGTAATCGACGGAGAGCGGCCCTTGCAGCGAAATGTCGTGCAGGTTGTCGTCGAAGCGGATCGAGACGTCGCGCCCCAGCGCCGCCCTCGTCAACTGCTCGTGACCCTGGCCGGTGCCGTGCACCACCATCCAGGCGTTCGGCCCGGTGCGGTAGATCACGCAGTCGTCGATAAACTTGCCCTGGTCGTTCAACATGCAGGCGTAGGTGGAGCGGCCGGGGCGGATCTTCTCGACGTTGCGGGTGGTGGCGCGGTCCACGACGTGGCTGGCGTGCGGTCCGGAGATATGGACCTTTTTCAGACCGGATACGTCCATCACCCCGGCCTTGGTGCGGATCGCGAGGTATTCCTCCTCCTGATCCTTCTCGTAAGTCCAGGCGGTGCCCATCCCGTTCCAATCCTCAAGATTGGAGCCCAGGGCGCGATGGCGGTCGGCGAGTGCGGAAAACCTCCAGGATGCGGTCATGCCTTACCCCTGCTGATGTGCTGTTGCTTGAGCGCGTAGAACGGATGCGGATAGTGTGATGCAAATTTGTTTCTTCACAAGGAAATTTTGGGGTGGTTTGGGCCGGGTTCTGCAGAAATTTTTATAATTGGTTTGAGAATGGGTTATAGTTAGGCCGGTTTGGTATTTTTGTCTCGTGTGGGTGATCCTCGGATAGGAGGCCCCCCTCAGTCGCGAAGGCGACAGCTCCCCCGCCGGGGAGCGGGAAGGGGGTAGGGAGTGCGGGTCGAACGCCATAAAAAACTCTCCCCGCTCCCCCGCCGGGGGAGCTGCCGCGCTTGCGGCTGAGGGGAGCGAACGAGACTTCGCCGCGCCAGCGGCTCCACCTCTCTACCGTCGACGGCTTGGCGGCCCCTCGGACAGGGTGTCCCCCCACAGTCGCTAAGGGCGACAGCTCCCCCTCCGGGGAGCGGGAAGGAGGGAGCGGGAGGTTCAGGCGTTCGCCTCTTTTCACTTGCTCCCCGGCGGGGGAGCTGTCGCTCTTCGCGACTGAGGGGCGCCATCTCTCCGAGACAGCCGCTTCCCGTCGACACCACACCCAACCCTCACGACTGCGGCCGCGTCTTCTTCGGGTCGTAGTGCGAGAGCGGGACGAGCCGCGCGGGCAGGCGCTTTTGCTGGCCGTCGAGCTTGCCGATTTCCACCTCGGTTCCGACCTCGGCGTGGGCGATGTCGACGCGCGCGAGGGCGATCTGCTTCTTCAACAGCGGCGAGCGCATGGCGGAGGTGATCTCGCCGATCCGCGCGCGGCCCATATGGATGCCGTCGCCGTGGCCGACCTCGACGCTCCCGTCGATGTCCAGGCCCACCATCTTGCGCGCGGGATGGGCCTTGCGCCGGATCAGCGCGTCGCGGCCGATGAAGTCGTCTTCCTTGGTCTTCAGCGGCACGGTGAAGCCGATCCCCGCCTCGAAGGGGTCGGTCTCGTCGGAGAAGTCGTAGCCCGCGAAGATCAGCCCGGCCTCGATCCGCACCATGTCCAGCGCCTCCAGCCCCATCGGCCTCAGACCGTGCGGCTGACCGTGCTCCCAGATCGTATCGAAGACCCTTCCGGCGTCCTTCGGATGGCACCAGACTTCATAGCCAAGCTCGCCGGTGTAGCCGGTGCGCGAGACGACGATGGGCACGCCCTGCTCGTCGCCGATGCGCCCCACGGTGAAGCGGAACCAGGCCAACTCGTCGAGCGCCGGTTGATGCGGCGCGGTCCAGACGAGCTTTTTCAGGATGTCGCGGCTCTCCGGCCCCTGCACGGCGACGTTGTGCAGTTGATCGGTGGAACTGCGGATCAGCACGTTGAGCCCGAGCTTCTCCGCCTGCTCGCGCAGCCAGACGCCGCTGTAATCGTCGCCGCCGACCCAGCGGAAGTTGTCCCGGCCCAGGCGGAACAGCGTGCCGTCGTCCACCATCCCGCCGTGCGGGTAGCACATCGCCGAATAGACGACCTGCCCCACGGCCAGCTTCTTCACGTTGCGGGTGAGGGTGTAGTGCATCAGCGCCTCGGAGTCCGGCCCCGTCACCTCGAACTTGCGCAGCGCCGAGAGGTCCATCATCACCGCCTTCTCGCGGCAGGCCCAGTACTCCTCAATGGGGCCGCTGGCGGAGAAGCTGGCGGGGAGCCAGTAGCCCTTGTACTCCACGAAGTTGCGGGTGTGGCGCGCAAAGCAGCCGTGGAAGGCGGTCTCCTTGGTCATCTTCGGCTCCGAATCCGGGGTTGCGCGCAGGGCGACGGCGCGCGGAAAGTCCTCGACGGCGGCATAGCTGCGGACGTGAATGTCGGTGGGGTTCCAGCCGTTGGCGGCGCTGGTGTCGTCGGGGCAGGCGGAGCTGACGCACACCAGATCGGTCAGCGCGCGCAGCAGCACGTAGTCGCCCGGGCGCGACCAGGGCTCGTCGGCGTACATCACCCCGTGCGCGTCCAGCCCGGTGTTGAAGAAGAAGTTGATCGCCATCCAGCCCTTGCGCCCGCGCACGCCGTGCGGCGCGAGCGCGGCGTTGAAGTTCTCGGTGCAATTCACATGCCCCGGATAGCCGATGTCGTCGTAGTACTTGGCCGAGCAGGCCAGCGCGAAGGCGTCGTGCCGCCCGCAGGTGTCCTGCACCACCTCGACCAGCGGCAGCATGTCGTGATCGTAATACTTCGCGTGCAGCCCCGGCATCGGATAGGCGTGGCCCATCAACGTGCGCGTGGTGGTCACGTCCAGCGGATGCTCGACGCCCTTGTCCAGCTTGCGGGCGGAAAAGCATTGGAAGTCCGTGCACTGCCGCCCGTCCACGTCGAGGATCTGAATGTAATCCCCGGCCTTCACAAAGTAGGCCTCGGCGGTCGCGGAGTGAACGCGCAGGTCCAGCACCGGCTCGGCCAGCGGGTCCGGCAGTTCGAACTTCACATGGTTCTTCACCACCGCGCGCTGGACCGTGACGGTCAACGGCGTCGCGGTCTCCTGTCCGTCCGGGCGCATCGGCGCGGCGGGGGCGGCAATCACGGCCACGCCGTCGAGCTCGGCCCGCAGGGAGACCTCGGTTCCGGCGGGCGTCCCGGCCTCGAACACCCTTAGCGCCTTGGCCTCGGAAAGGTTGATCCCGCGCGCTTCCAGCCCCA
>SKZV01000281.1 GCA_007127165.1 Rhodovibrio sp.
AGAAACGTCATCGGGTAGAACTGGAGCCGCAAGGCCGTGGCCCAGGCCGACGCATAGCGGGCGAGCGCGTGGCCAATCGGGCGCACCCGCCGCTCCAGGCTGGCGCCAAGCTGACCGGCACGCCGGAGCCACTGTTGTCTCTCCTGCTCGCTGGCGCCCTTCACCACGCCGAAGCGGCTGATGCGCGTGGTCTCGATACCGCAGAATCCGAGGGTCGCGCGGGACATGGCCCGGTGGCCCGGCGCGCCGTAGATCAGCCGGTAGGCCCAGCCGGGCGTGTCCATCGTCGTCAGCAGTTCGGCGGTGCGCGGTTGCAGCCGTCCCTCGAACCCGATCCCGCCGGTGGTCTCGACAAATGCCCAGCCCGGCCGCAGCACGCGGTCGAGCGCGCCCTTCAACAAGGCGGGCATCGTGCCCCACCAGTTCGGGTAAACGAAGACGAGGTGGTCCGCGGCCTCGATTGCCCGCGACAACCTCACGAGATCGGGTTCGAGCGGCATGTCGCGAGGGCTCGCCAGCCTTACATGCGGATCGAAGGCGCAGGTGCTGAGGTCGAAGACCTCCACCGCCACGCCGCGGCCGCGCGCGCCTTCGGCAAACGCCACGGCAAGCGCGCCGCATAAACTGTTACGCCCGCGCGGATGCCCCAGAACCACCAGAACCTGCAAGCAGCGCGCGGCCGGAACCCCCCGCTCCGTAAGTACCCCCTCTGGCATCCACCCTTTCCCTTCCGCTCGTAAACCTGTTCCGTGGATAGGCGAAGCAAATCACCGGCAATAAGAGGGATTATCCGCAAGAAGTACCGTGCCGAATATGCTTGCGTGTGGTTGCATGATTGTCGATTGTTTCATGCAAAGCTGCGCTTACGCAACAATGACGCCGTATATGACCAAGAGGCGGCCCGGCTCTGGTGAACAGGATGAGAGGCGCAGCATTGGCTTAAGCGCCATTCCTACATGAAAATGGCTGTAAAGCGGGTAAAACGAAGCGACTGCCAGTGCGACCATGATGGTCCTTTACCGCCAAACCATTTTGGGAGGTCGTCATGACGTGGGAGATCACTGGAAACCTCATCGAAGCCTGTAGCTGCAAAGCGGCTTGTCCATGCGTCCTCGGACCCGCCGAGCCGGATCGGGGTTGGTGCTCCGGGGCCCTCACGTTCGCCATTCAGCAGGGCCGGTGCGACGATACGGACCTGTCGGGCCGCACGGTGCTCTGGCTGATCGATCTCCCAAAGGATTTCGCCAGCGGCGACGGCACCGCCCGTCTCTACATCGACGACGGCGCGAGCGATAGCCAGCGCCGCGAGTTGGAGGCGATCTTCACCGGCCGCAAGGGCGGTCCCGGAGAGGTTTTGGCGGGCCTCGTCTCTACTTGGCTCCCCACGGAAACCGCGCCGATCAGCGTTGGCCAAGGCGATGACGGCCCCACGGTCTCCGTGGGCGGTGTCGGAAACGCCGCCCTGACGATGATCCGTGACGGCGAGGGCCGGGCCGCAACCGTGATGAACGCGCCGGTGCTGGGTCTCATCGCAATCGATCGCCAGGAGCTTGCCCGTGGCGAGGGGTCCAGCTTCGCCTCTCCAGACATGCGGTCCTGGGAAAGCGGCGGTCACGGCAGTATCAGCCCCTTCACCTGGAAGGGATGATTTTTCCATCCGTTTGGCGTCGGTGCCGGATTGGCGTCGATATGCGCGAGGGAGGTAAGAGATGTCTGGAATCGACTGGAAAATCGAGGCGCTCGACTTCACGACCTGCAACTGCGATTTCAGTTGTCCCTGCCAGTTCAATGCCCGGCCCACGCACGGCGACTGCCGGGCGGCGGTGGGTTTCCGGATCGAGAAAGGTTACTTCGGCGATACACCGCTCGATGGCGTAACCTTCGTCGGTCTCTTCGCCTGGCCGGGCGCGATCCACGAGGGTCGAGGCGAAGCGCAACTGATCCTCGACGAGAACACCGCCGAAGCACAGCGCAAGGCGGTCGCCGCCTTGTTCAAGGGCGAGGAAACCGAGCCGGGCGCCACGATCTTCAACGTGTTCAGCAACGTGGTGGACACGTATTACGAGCCGCTGGTGCGGCCGATCGAGTTCGAGGCGGACGTGGGCGAGCGCACCGGCCGGATCTCGGTGGCCGGAATAATCGAGGGAACGGGCGAGCCGATCAAAAATCCCGTGACCGGCCAGCCGCATAGTGTGAGGGTTACGCTGCCGCACGGCTTCGAATACCACGAAGCGGAGTACGCGAGCAGCACGGTCAGGACGGCGGCCGAGGCGCTCGTTCCGCTCGAATGGGCCAGCGGCCACGCCCACTTCGCGCGCGTCTCCTGGACTCCGCAAGGCGTCGCGCATGGTTGACCGTTTTTCAAGAGATGATGCGCTTCCGGCCTCGGCGCTGCGCCAGGCCCTGTCACCCGCCTGCGCGCGGCGCTCGCTCGGCGTCACGCTCGTCGTGGGAACGCTGCTCAACGCGATCAATCAGGGGGACCTGCTGCTGACGGGCGGGGATGTGAGCTATGTGAAGCTCGCTCTGACCTACCTGGTCCCGTTCTGCGTGTCCACCTACGGCGCGTTCTCGATGGCGCGGATCAGCGCCCGCCGCCAACCGAAGGATTGGGAAGCGGACGGCGTGGCGCGCGGATGACTTCGGCCCAATACAATTGAGCTGTAAGCAGGGAGTGCCGGACCATGTATTTCGACGATACGGTGGAGAGGCTCCTGCGCCGCGACCGGATCATCGTCCTGTCGCTTCTGCTCGCGGTGATCGGGGCAAGCTGGGGCTACGTGCTGGCTGGGGCCGGCATGGGCATGACCGCCTTCGAGATGACGCAGATGAGCCTGACGGCGGAGCCGATGGCGGGCATGGCGATGGAACCGGCCGCTTGGTCGCCCGCCTACGCGGTCATGATGTTTTTCATGTGGTGGATCATGATGATCGCGATGATGCTGCCCAGCGCGACACCGATGATCCTTTTGTTCGCCACGGTGAACCGGCGCCGCCGCGAGGGTGGCAGTCCTTACGTTCCGACGACGGTGTTCACCGGGAGCTATCTCCTGGCCTGGGCGGGCTTCGCTCTGGCGGCCACCGCTGTTCATTGGGGTCTTCACCAAGCCGGTCTGCTGGCGCCCGGCATGGTGGTGACGAGCCAGCTATTGGGCGCGGGACTGCTGATCGCGGCGGGGCTTTATCAACTTACGCCGCTCAAACAGGCTTGTATCAGGCACTGCCGGATGCCTGCCTTCTACCTCGCCTCGCATTGGCGTCCCGGGATGCGCGGGGCATTTATCTTGGGCGCGCGGCATGGCGCTTATTGTCTGGGATGCTGCTGGTTCCTGATGTTGCTGTTGTTCTTCGGCGGCGTCATGAATCTTTACTGGATCGCGGGGCTGGCGGTTTATGTGCTGCTGGAAAAGACAGTTCCGGCGGGGCATTGGCTCGACTACGGCCTTGGCGCTGCGCTTACGCTTGCGGGGGGAGCGCTTCTCGCGTCGTTGCTTTTGGCTTGAGTTCGATAAAGCCGTTGCGCGACGCAGAGGCGGCGTCTTAAAGCAGAAACCTTCAGGGGAGACGACTATGCATTTTCGAGTGAACGCGGCCTTGGCGACATTGGCGCTTGCTGTTTCTCTGCTCGCGGCACCTGGGGCTTCCCTCGCGGAAGGTCGATATCAGACGGAGGTCGGACCCCCGGTTGTTGTCCTCGATACCGAAACCGGCGCTGTCTGGGTCGGTGAACAAGATCCCATCGAGGGCCTTGTGCTGAAACGCCTGCGCTACGAAGATGATGACGGTACGCTGCACGATCTCCCGCCCGAAGAATAAAACCTTTCCACCTCTCGGGACTCCTCCCGAGAGGGGGTACATGCGGAGTTTGCGACGGATTTTATTTGAAGTCGCCAGAACCCGCGCCCTACCCTAATCAAACGCGCAAGTTGCCGAACTTATGAGACTCGGCAGAAGAACGACGGACCGCGGTTGCAGGGAAAGCTGGTGGAGGACTCGCTTGCCAGATCCGAGCTCCGCATCGAATGTCTGCAACCTTTGGGAGCGTATTTTTAATGGATACTTGGGCCCAGGGACATGGAGCCGTGCGGAGAATCTGCCGCTGCGACGTGCCGCGCCACGTTGCGGTGATCATGGACGGCAACGGCCGCTGGGCCCGGCGGCGCGGCCTGCCACGTCACTATGGCCATTCGATGGGCGCGAAGGCGTTGCGACGGACCGTGGAGACGGCGGGGGAGATCGGGGTCGAGTATCTGACCGTCTACGGCTTCTCGACCGAGAATTGGAAGCGTCCCGCCAGCGAGGTCGCCGTTATCATGCAGTTGTTCCGCTCGTACTTGCGTTCCGAGGTCGCAGCGCTTCACGAGGCGGACGTGCGTTTTCGCGTCATCGGCGAGCGCAGCGACCTGCCGGATGACATCGCCGCGTTGATCGATCAAGCCGAGTACCTGACGTCCGCAAATTCCGGCATGACCCTCACGGCAGCCATCAGCTACGGTGGGCGTGCCGATATCCTGCAGGCGGTGCAGCGGATCGCGGAAGCGGTCCAGGCCGGAGAGATTGGGCCTGGCGACGTCAATGAAGCTGTCTTCTCACGCTACCTGCTCACGAACGGTCTTCCGGACGTGGACCTTTTGATCCGGAGCAGTGGCGAACAGCGCATCAGCAACTTCCTGATTTGGGCGGTCGCGAAAGCGCATTGCCGGTTCTTGGAGTGCTTATGGCCCGACTTCCAGGCGGCCGATCTCAAGGCTGCGGTGCGCGATTGGTCCGCCCAGCACGAATGCGCCGCAGAGCGCAAATAGCGCCGGAGCCGGAGCAGCGGGTACTTGACCAGCCGGGGAGGGGGCTGGAGGTTGCTGGAGCGTCCTTGTTTTCTAAGCCCGGCTAGTAACAAAGATGGGGCAGGCAAGTATTCCGGATTCGCGTTTAAAAGCGAAACTCCGCTCCCCTACGAAAAGCCAAGGGTCTGTAGCCAGAACGGCGCTTAACTTTTCGGAAAAGTTTGATGGTGACGAACCTTCGCCTGTGTGAAGGGGTGCGGAGTGGTCTTCGCGCTGTCCAGTTGCTGGTTAAGTGTGTAAACAGGGTCGTTATTAACATCGCAATAGTAGTCCAATACCGTGTCAGATTTCTTTACAGATTGTGTAACGAGGAAAGTCGGAACTGTAAGGAATCCCGACAGTTGGCTCGAGAGGGAGATTCTAACCCACCGGATTCTCGTCTCCTTACCGCATGGCACAAGATTTGCTTATAAGTTTGGTAACGAATGTTGTTATAATGCCTCTCTAAAGCAATGCACTAGATGAAAAGTCGGAGAGGCCGAATCGCACATGGAACGCGAGATGGAATAGCGCGCAGGTGACTTAACAGCCCCACTGAGTGGCTATGGCGGGGGCTTTAACGAGGTAGGGGGCTTAGATGGAACTCGGAATCGATTGGGCGCTGTGGGCGCTACCGGTTTTCGCGCTTCTCTCCGCGGCAATTTGCTTCAAGGCGCAGGTTTTGGGCACCCGCCTCAAGGTGATGGATCTGCCGAACGCGGACCGTAAGTTTCATGCGCAACCTACACCGCTCTTGGGGGGGCTCGCCGTCACGGTCCCCTTCGTGGCGGGTGCGTTCGTGATGAT
>SKZV01000348.1 GCA_007127165.1 Rhodovibrio sp.
AGGTGCGACCAGCCCGGCGCGTCGCCGGGAACGCCGAGGCTCCATCTGGCCAGGCCGGAGACCGCCAGCGCACCGGCTGCCGCCAGCGCGCCGTACAGGATCATCCGGGCTTGGACGTGGCGGCTTTGCAGATCGCAACGCCCCAGCCACATCCCCACCAGGAACGGCGCGGCCCAGGTGAGGACCGGATACCGCCCGGAGACGAACAGCTTGGCCACAATTTCCGGCAGGCCGTCGCTGAACGTTGGGGCCGTGCGCGCGACCAGTTCCGGGACGGCGAGTTGGGTCCAAATAAATACAAGCGGTCCGAGGGCGAGAAGGGCGGTCGCCAGGATGAGCAGCCAGCGCTGTGGAGCGCCGACGAGCAGGTATCCCGCCGCGAACAGCAGGCCGTAAGTGGCGAGGATGACATTCGCCTCATGCTCGAGGTGCTGGAGGGCGAGGCCGCCCAGCAGAAAAAGAACGAAGGTGCGGATAATGCGCGCCTTCAGGGCCGCAGCCGACCACTTCGCCGCCAGAAGCGAGAGTCCGATTCCCGCCAGCAGCAGGAAAAGGATCGAGGCGCGTCCGTGCGGCACGGCATAGAGCAGTCCGAGCGCGCTTTCGTGCCCCGTCGGCCCCACGTGAACGGCCACCATCCCGACGATCGCCAAACATCGCCCCACGTCCAGCCCAGTGATGCGTCCGGCGGTTCGCGGCGCTGGCCAGGCGGAGGCGGAATGGAACGCAGCCGTCATTGCACCGGTCCTGCGCCGGTTCGGACCCGTTCGACCGCGTGCTGGCTTGGGGGCGGGTTCTCCTCAATCGGCAGTCGCGCGCGGTCATTCGAGAGACAGGGTCCGTCCCAGCGTTGCCCCAACGTCCCGCAGCATTGCCTCGCCGTCGCGAATATCCGTCATTCCCTCGGCGCAGGCAGCCACGATCAAGCCATCTACACGCGAACCGGCCTTTATGATCCCGACATTGCATACGCGCCCGATCTGCGTCCCCGTCTTTTGCGCGAACCACGTGCCGTTCGGCAGGCCCGCCGCGATGCGGCTGTTGCCGGTGGTGATCCCGCTCATGGCGTCGAGCAGAAAGTCGGTGCTCTCCTCGCTGAGCAATTCGCCCCGCGCAAGCGCCGCGAGCAGCTCGCCGAAAGCCTCCAGCGATGCGCTGTTGAGGCCGCGTGCGTAGTACCGCTCAAACGCCTGCGACCATGAGCCCAGCGCCAGATTACGCTCGGAGATCCCGAGCTTGGCCGCCAGCGCCCGGCGGCGCGCTTGATAATCTCCAGCGGTGTTGATTTCGATGATGTCGATGTTGGAGAGGGCGTCGGCTGCCGGATGAAGCTCTTCGAAGGCGTCGTAGCGCACTTGCAGGATCGAGGTGATGTCGCCGAACCCCTTGCCGCCGGGCATACGCTCCAGCCGCGCATTCACCGTGGCGGCCCCCATCTCGCGGATCAGCAGGTCGCTCGCGGTGCTGTCGCTGTCGCGGATGGCCCCCTGGATCGCTTCGCCCAGCGACAGTTCGGCCCCTGGAGGTTCCCAGATCAGGTCTCCCGCACCGTCGACATAGTCGCTTTTTTCCAAGGTGATCGTGTCGCTCAGAGAGCGCTTGCCGCTGTCGACGTCCTGAAGGACGGCAATCGCCAGCGGCACCTTTACCGTCGAGGCCAGATACCATTGGCGATCCGCCCGGTAGCTGACGCTCCGCTCCCCTTTAAGATCCGCGACGAAGACGCCGAGCGTGCCGGGAGCGCGCCGGTCGATTTCGGCAAAGGAGTAAGCAAGGGTCTCGGTCCATTCCTCGACGGTGGCCGTCTGCCTGTCGCCGGGGGTTTCCGTGACGGCGATACCACCAGCCAAGAGAATAGCGGTCCCTGCGCAGAGACCGAGAATCAGGCGGCGCGCGCCGAAAAGCGAGCGGCAGCGAAGCATGTGAGAGGGTCCTCCATTTTACGCGAAGCAGCGAGCGGCCGCGGGATCGGCCCCCCCTTTCGGGTTGCGGGCGCGCTCAAATATTGGTGTATACCAAATTCTTTCCAGGCGAAACGGCTAGGAGGTGGGGGATTCGCAGGAGTTAGCGTTCCACGATCCGGGCGCCGTCGGCGACGCGGTCGGAGGGGTAGAGGATGACGGGATCAGTCTCTTCCAGGCCGTCGAGAACTTCGGCGTGGCGGCCGTCGTTGGCGCCGATCTCGACAGATCGCAGGACGGCGCGGCCATCCTCCCGCACGAAGACGCTCCACTCCCGGCCGATCCGGAACAGCGCACCGACCGGGACGCGAACGGCGTCCTTCCGGTCGACCGTCACGATACGGGCGAGCACCCGATAACCGTGGCCAAGGCGCGCCCGATCCGTACCCCCGTAATTCTTGGCCGCGTGGTTCTGGTCCGCGTAGTCCTGGTCGGGGCGCACGAAGTCGATCACGACGTTGACCCGTTGTTCTTCTATGCCCAGCGCCGTGACCTTGGTGAAGCCGTACGGCTCGATCCGTCGCACCGTGCCATGGAGCACACCTTGGCCGCCCCAGTTTTCAATGATCGCAAGGCTGCCGGGCTCTACCCGGACCGCCTGTTCCGACGGCAGGTCCACGACGATTTCAAGGTCGTCCGGATCGCCGATCTCGATCAGCGGCGTGCCCGGGGATACGACTGTCTCGTCTTCTTCCAGCACGCGCAGCACCACGCCGCTCACCGGGGCGCGGACGGGGATGCAGCAGAACGCGGCGGGGCTATAGTAGTTATATTCGCCCGGCTCGATCAATTCGGCGCGGGCGGTGTTCACCTCGGCCAAACGCATCCGCATCGCCGCACGCGCCTGCCCGACCTGAGCTTCACGCACGCGCGTCAGGACGCGGGCTTCTTCCAACGTGCGTTCCGTTACCGCGCCGCGTTCGTAAAGCCGTTCCGCGCGGCTCAACTCACTGCGTTGGAATTCAAGCTCGGCCTGCTCGCGCTCCAACTCGGCGCGGGCCAGATCGTAGGCCGCCTCGGCCGCCTCCACCCTGGCGTGCAGGCGCGCGCGGGTGCGGGCGTCGAGGAACGCGGGCTCGGTCTCCTCCAGCGACGTTATGAGCGTCTTCCCGGCTTCCACCACGTCGCCGGGCTGCAGCTTGATCCGGGTGATCCGCCCGGCGATTTGCGGCGAGACGGTGTAGACCTCGCGCACATTCGTGCGGCCCTCGCCATCGACGGTGACTTGGATATCGCCGCGATCCACCGCCGCCAGATCGACCGGCACGGGACGCGGCCAGAACGCGTAGATCAAGCCGCCGATGACGAGCAACGCCATGACAGAAAGGAAAACGGCACGCTTGAGCGCTGGGCGCATCGGTTACTCCCGTGTCTTCAGCACGGCGATCAGGTCCAGTCGCCGGATCTGCCGCGCCACGATCGCGCCCGACACCAAGGCGGCCGCCGTCACGACAGAGACGCCAAGTCCATAGGTCCAACCCTCCAACACCAGCGGGATCCGGTAAAGCTCGGTTTCGAAGGCGCTCGCCAGATAAACCGCCATGCCGTAACCCATCAGGCAGCCCAGCGGCAGCGCCACGAAGGTGAGGATCGCAAGCTCCCCCAACAGGATGTAGCTTACCTCGAAACGGGTGAATCCCAAGACGCGCAGGCTCGCCAACTCGCGCGCACGCTCCGAAAGCATGATCCGCGCGGCGTTGTAGACCACGCCAAAGGCGATCAATCCGGCGAACAGCCCGTTGATGAAGATCATTTGGTAGAGGTTTTCCGCGACATGGGAGCGAAAGCTTTCCAGCATTGTCGATTTCAGGGATATGCGGGCGATCGCGGGCGTTTCCTGCAACCGTTCGTAAAGACGTTCCAGCGCCGCGCCGTCCACGCGAACGTATGCACCGGAGATCGCCGGGGCTTCGTGCATCAGCGCGCTCAGCGCCCGGCGGTCCATGATTGCGGAGTCGCCCATGTACTGTTCGGCAACCGCCGTCACCGGGATGAAAAGCGTGGGCCGCCGCCCCTCGAGCACCTCCACGCGCAGCTCCTCGCCACGCCGCACGCCCAGCCGCTCGGCCAGCGCCTGCGAGAGCATCAGCCCCTGCGGCGGCACCGGAAGCGGCTCCAACTGCGTATCAAGCAGGCGAAAAATCTCCGGGTCGGGGTCCAAGCCGGTGATCGCCAGACGCTCGTCGGAGCGCGCACCGTGCAAGCGGGCCTGCACCGCGCGGAACGGTTCCGCGGCAATGATGCCAGGCAGCCTCGAAATTTCCGCCAGCGCACCCTCCTGGCGCGGCTCCACCAGCATGATCGTCGCGTCCTCGCGCTGCGCCTGGAAGAACTGCACGTCCAGCATATGGTCGATGGCGCCGACGCTGAACATCGAGCCGATAACCATCATCACGCCCGAGGCAATACCGACCACGGTGAGCCCGGAACGCAGCGGCCAGCGCGCGATGTGGCGCAGGATGATCCGCGTCGTCTGGGTGATCCAGGCCGTCACGCCCGCCCGGTCCAGCACGCCCCGGCGGTAGCGCGGCGGCGCGGCTGGACGCATGGCCTCGGCGGGCGGCAGGCGCACGGCGCGGCGTACCGCCGTCCAGGTTCCCGTGAGCGCGGCGGCGACGGCGACCAGCGCACCGGCGGCAAACACCGCGGGACTTGGACGGTAGTAGAGGAAGGGGAAGCGGAAGAACTCCCCGTAAATTTCGGTCATCCCCCGCCCCATCCACCAGCCCAGCGCGGAACCCAGCAGCGCGCCCAGCAGGGCGATTGCCAGCACCAGCTTGGCGTAGTGCCAGCCGACCTCGGCGTTGGTGAAGCCGAAGGCCTTCAACTGTCCGATCTGCTCGCGCTCCAGCTCGATGAGGCGGGTGATGGCGACGTTCAGAAGGAACGCCGCGACAGCCAGGAACACCGGCGGCACGATGGCCGCCATGGTCCACATTTGCTCAAGCTCGCTGCTCAGGAACCAGTGCGACATCTGATCCGCGCGCGGATAGGCTCCCAGCCCGCCGTAGGGATCGAGAAGCCGGTCGACCGCGTCGATCACCGCCGCCTCGTTCGCGCCGCGCAGAAGCGTCAGGGTGAGAGAATTGAACGACTCCTCCAGGTCGAAGGCGGCCGCCAGCGTCTGGCGCGGCACCCAGATCACGCCGAAGGTCCGGTCGTCGGGAAACATCGCGCCGGGCGCCAGTGAGTAGATGTATTCGGGTGACAAGCCGATCCCGGCAACGCGGAAGTCGCGCTTGCGCTGGTTCAAGATGGCGGTGATGCTGTCGCCGGGCTCCAGGCCGTGCGCCTCTGCGAAGGCTTCGCCGACGATGGCCTCGAAGGGCGCTCCGGGTGCAATCTCGCCGCCGCGTTGCAGCGCCAGGCGATTCAGGATCTGCTCCTCGTGATCGGGAAGCGAGATCATGCGGCCGATGGCGGGCTCGGCCATCGTTTCGATATCCAGCGTTACGTCGGCGACGATCCGCGTCTGCACGGTTTGAACGCCGGGAACAGCGGCGATCCGCTCCGCCACGGCTTCCGGGGCGCGTTTCACTTCGGCGAAGACATGGGCGAAGCGGTGGCGCTCGTAATAAGCCTCGCGCGTCATCTCCAGCGATTGCAGCAAACCGAGCATCATCACGAGCAGCGCCACGCCGCCCCCGATCACGG
>SKZV01000031.1 GCA_007127165.1 Rhodovibrio sp.
GCCGGAGCCGAACAGCGCCTGGCCGCAACAGACGCAGCGGTAGGTGCCTGGCGTCTTTTCATCGTTGTAGGCGTTCGCGAACGGCCGCTCGGTCGCCCCGCGCCGCGCCACGCGATACTGCTCGTCAGTCAGTTCCTGCCGCCACTCGGCGTCGGTCTTGGTGACTTTCTGCGTCTGCTTCGCGTCGGACATCGCTTGCTGCTCCGTTCGTTGGACATGAGGGTTTGCAGGATAATATGGGGACGCAAGGCCATCAGGGCAGGCCCCGGCTACCAAAGCAAACTGCGCACGCCGTCCTGCAACGTCGAGGGGACCCCCAGGGTCAGGAAGGCGAGGAACAGCAGAAGCCCTGCTGCCGCACTGACCATCGCAACGCGCAGCAAGCGGTACTTGCGCGCGCAGATGCAGGCCAGATCGTGGCAATACGCCAGCTTGCGCAGGGCGATCTCGTCCGGGGATTGGCGGCACACCTCGGCAATGTAGCTCTCGCGGCTCTGGTGGCGGGCCATCGCTCCCCAGAATATCAGCGCATCGCCCTCGGTGCGGATGCGCGGGAAAATGGCGGTGAAGGCGCAGCCTGCCGAGAGCACCAGCAAGGCCACCACAAGCGCCCATAGTATCCCGGCAGGCTCCGCCAGCGCCTCCGGCACGCGCGTGAACAGGAACAGCAGCGCCGCCGACACCAGGGTGAAGAGAATCCCGGCCTTGCGGTCGGCCATCACGATGTTCTGAAGCAACGAGCCGTGCACGAAGTCGCCCAGCCGGTCCTGCGCCACGCCGATTCTCTCGGTGTGGGCGGTTTCGGCGAGTCCTTCCGGTGCGGCCGTTTCCTGCGCGCGGTGAGCCATTGCGGATCTTGCTCCTTCAGCCTGCCAGAGTGCCCGAGCCGTGCCGCGCCGCCAAGTCACGAAGCCGCGCTTTGCAAGGCTCTATGCGCCCCGCAACCGCTGATAACCTTAAGCGGGATCATGCAGCCGCACCTTGCAATCGCGTGCGGTCCCGCCGATATCTCGGCAGGCCGCCGCGCCGGGAAGGCTGGCGGCCTGCCTGTCTTGGGGGGTCAATGGATTATCTCTTTGCGCTGGCCGGGCTCGTGCTGTTGTTCCTGGGCGGCGAAAGCCTCGTGCGCGGGGCGGTTGGTCTTGCCCGGCGATTTGAGGTCTCTCCGCTGTTCAGCGGGATCGTCATCGTCGGCTTCGGCACCTCCGCACCCGAACTCTTCGTCTGTGTCGAGGCGGTGCTGCGTGGGCAGTACGACATCGCCGTCGGCAACATCGTCGGCAGCAATATCGCCAACGTGATGCTGATCCTTGGTATTGCCGCGCTGATTCAGCCGGTCATAAGCCGAGGGGCCGTACTGCGGCGCGACGGCGTGATGATGCTGGCGAGCAGCCTCGTTCTGGTCGCGCTGGCGGTGAACGGGGAGGTGCCGCGTCTGGCTGGGGGCGTGCTGCTGGCGGTTCTCCTGGCCTTCATCGCCTACAGTTTCCGGGGCGAGCGCAACAACGGCGAGGGCGTTCTCGAATCGGCCTACGTCACCGAAGTCACGGAAATGGAGCGCACACCGCAGAAACTTTGGCTCGGGCTTCTGATTTCCGGCGTCGGCATCGCGGCCCTGGTGGCCGGGTCCGCGTTGCTCGTCGAGGGCGCGACCGGAATCGCAGTGGCGGCGGGTATTTCCGAGGCGGTCATCGCGGTAACGCTGGTGGCGGTCGGAACCTCCTTGCCGGAGTTGGCGACCGTTATCGTGGCGGCGTTGCGCAAGCACGCGGATGTCGCGCTGGGCAACGTGCTGGGCTCGAACATCTTCAACGCTTTCGGAATTCTGGGCGTCACCGCGCTGGTGGAGCCAGTCATGATCAGCGCGCATTTTCTCAGGCAGGACGTTTGGGTCATGCTGGGCGCCTCAATCCTGCTGCTGGTTTTCATGGCCACCAAGGGGCGCGTGACACGCTGGGAAAGCGGAATCCTGCTGACAGGCTATGCCGGGTACGTGATGTTCCTCTTCACCATCCAGGGGGTTGCGTGAGGGAATTGCCGCGATCCGAAAGCGGGCTGCTCTTCGACCTTGCGTTGATTGGATTGAAACCGCAAAATATACGCTGGCATATCGTGGTTATAAGTGAATAACTGTTCTGAAGTGTAGTTTTAACGGGCCACCTGCAAAGCGGTCTTTGCGCTGCGTGGCTGGAACGAGTACCTTTCCCAGCGCCGTTGGCGACGGACGTTTCGACGCCACTCGCACGATGGCGCTTATTCTATGAGGACCCGATGCGAGAGGCAGCCCTGATGGCGGAGCGCTACGCTGGCGATATTTCACCGCAGACGGCCTGGGAGATCCTGACGGACGATCCCAGCGCCGTGCTGATCGACGTGCGCACCGATGCCGAGTGGAAGTACGTCGGCACCCCGGACCTGAGCGAATTGGGCAAGCGCCCGCTGAAAATCTCCTGGAAGCAGTTTCCGGAAATGCGGGTGAACGAGCGTTTCGTGGAGCAGGTCGCGGATGCCGGTGTCGACAATCAGGACACCATCGTCTTGCTGTGCCGGTCGGGCCAGCGTTCCGCCGATGCCGCGATTGCCTTAACCGACGCGGGGTTCCTTCGATGCTACAACATCGAGGAAGGCTTCGAGGGCGGCAAGGACAACGAAGGGCGGCGCGGCGTGTTGGAGGGCTGGAAGGTCCGCAACCTGCCGTGGGTTCAGGACTAGAGCATTTTCAGGCGGACAGCTCAGCTCGGTGGCCTCCGGCCACCAAGTGGATACCGGTTCGCCGCTTCGAAAATGCGCCAGAACAAAGAGATAGAGCGTTCTTCGTGAGCCCTTGTGAACGAAAAACGCTCTAGAGCGTGATGATTTCATGCCACTTCGGCTTTTGAAGGCGACAACGTAAGGACAGCCGGGAATGACTGAGGATAACGGGTCGGGCGGCGCGTGGCGCGAGCAGACGAATCTGGTGCGCGGCGGCCTGCTGCGCAGCGGCTTCCAGGAGACTGCGGAAGCCATCTACATGACCTCCGGCTATGTCTACGAGAGCGCGGAAGAGGCGGAAGCGGCGTTCAAGGGCGAGCGCCAGCGCTATGTCTATTCGCGCTACGCCAACCCGACCGTCTCGATGTTCGAGTCGCGCCTTGCGATGCTGGAGGGCGCGGAAGCGTGCCGGGGCACGTCGAGCGGCATGGCGGCGGTCTTCGCGTCGCTGATGTGCCAGCTCAAGGCGGGCGACCGCGTTGTCGCCTCGCGGGTGCTCTTCGGCTCCTGCCAGTACATCATCACCGAGATCCTGCCGCGCTTCGGCGTGGAGTCGGTGCTGGTGGACGGCGACGACGACGCAGGCTGGGAGCGGGCGCTCTCCAAGCCCACGGCCTGCGTCTTTCTGGAAACGCCGGGGAACCCGACACTGGAAATCATCGACCTGGAACGCGTGTCGCAGCTTGCCCATCGGGCGGGCGCCACCGTGATCGTGGACAACGTGTTCGGGACGCCGGTGCTGCAAAAGCCCTTGGAGCTTGGCGCGGACATCGTGGTCTATTCGGCGACGAAGCACATCGACGGGCAGGGGCGTTGCCTGGGCGGGGCGGTGCTCGGCACGCAGGAGTTCGTCAAGGATCAACTGGAGCCCTTCCTGCGCCACACCGGCCCGGCCTTAAGTCCCTTCAATGCCTGGATTCTGGTTAAGGGGCTCGAAACCCTCACCCTGCGGCTGGAGCAGCAATGCCGTAACGCCAAGGCGTTGGCGGAGTTCCTGCGCGAGCAGCCGGGGGTCACGATGGTTCGCTATCCGGGTCTGGAGGGCACCCCGCGCGCGGAGCTTGCGCTGCGCCAGATGCGCCTGGGCGGCACGCTGCTCGCCTTCGAGGTCGAGGGCGGGAAGGAGCAGGCGTTTCGGGTGCTCAACGGCTTGCGGCTGATCGACATGTCCAACAATCTGGGCGACGCCAAAAGCCTCGCCACTCATCCCGCCACCACGACCCACCAGCGCGTTCCGCCCGAGGATCGCGCGGCCATGGGCATCGGTGAGGGGCTGATCCGCGTGTCGGTGGGGCTGGAGGATATCGAGGACCTGAAGTCCGATCTGGGCCGCGCGCTGGCCGGTTAGAGCGCAGTTATCTGCGAATCGGGCTCTAGAGCGCCGTTCCGATTCAATCGGAACGGCGCTCTAGATTCTTGTTTTTGCGCAATTTCTAGCGGCGAACCGGTGTCCACTTGGTGGCCGGAGGCCACCGAGCTGAGCTGTCCGCCGGAAAATGCTCTAGCTCCTGTCGTCCTGGTTCTTCTTTTCCTCATCCTCCTCATCATCGAAGAGCACGCGGTGCGCGGCCCCGTCCAGGTCGTCGAACTGGCCGGAGCGTAGCGACCAGAGAAACGCTGCGAGCCCGCAGAAGCCCAAAAACAGGGCCACCGGAATGAGGAAGACCAGGACGTCCATGGCGGGTGTTTCCTTATTATCGGGCGGGCCCTCACCCTCCCACAGCCTGAAGAACGCTGCGGGCCCCTCCCACTCCCGCTTCACGGGAGAGGGCCCTTCCTTCCGACTCTCTTTTCTATCTCCGTCCCAGCCGCAGCGCGTTCAGCGTCACCGCCAGAGACGAGCCCGACATGCAGAGCGCCGCGACCAAGGGCGTGACGAAGCCAGCGACCGCCAGCGGCACCGCCACGACGTTGTAGCCGGTCGAGAGCACGAAATTCTGTCGCACCAGACCGCCCGCCCGCCGCGCCGTCTCCAGCACTTCGACCACTGGAGAGAGCCGCTCGCCCTGGAACAGCACGTCGGCGGCGGTCTGGCTGATGTCGGCGGCGCTGGTGGGGGAGAGCGAGACCGAGGCGGCGGCCAGCGCGGGCGCGTCGTTCAGTCCGTCGCCCACCATCAACACATGGCGTCCGTCTTCCACCATCGCGTTCAGCCGCGCCACCTTGTCGCTGGGCGAGCACTCCGCCTGCCAGTCCGCAAGGCCCAGCGTGGCGGCGACCCGCGCCACGGTTTCCCGCCGGTCGCCGGACAGTAGGACCACCGCCTTCCCTTCCGTTTGCAGGGCACGGACCACCTCCACCGCGTCGGCGCGCAGCGGATCGTCGAAGGTAAAACACACCGGCGCAACGCCCGGCCGCGCCAGCCAGAGTTCCGGCCCTTCGGCGGGCGGCGCGTCCTCGATACCGCACCAACTGCGTTTCCCCAGCCGAATTTCGCCCTCCGCCGTCTCCAGCCGCAGGCCGCAGCCCGGCTCCTCCCGAACCCCGGACGCGGGCGCGGCACGCGGGGCCGCCTCGCACAGCGCGCGGGCGAGGGGATGTTTCGACGCTCCGGCGAGGCTTGCCGCGGCCGCGAGATCGGCCGCCGTCACGCCAGCGCGCAGTAGGGAAGGCCGCCCCTCCGTCAGCGTGCCGGTCTTGTCGAACACAACCGTGTCGACCGGCGCGAGGCGCTCCAGCGCCGTGCCGCTCTTCAACAGGATACCGCGCTTCATCAGCCGCCCGCTCGCCATCACCTGCACTGCCGGGACCGCGAGGCCCAGCGCGCAGGGGCAGGTGACGATCAGCACCGCCGTCGCAATCAGCAGCGCCGGCTGCCACGCCATGCCGCCGATCAGTAGCCAGCCCA
>SKZV01000136.1 GCA_007127165.1 Rhodovibrio sp.
GCCAGCCGCCGAGGCTCATGTTTTCGAGGACAAGGGCGACCCGGCGGCAGGGCGGGCGGCGCTGCGGCCGGGCGGTGTGCTCTGCGCGGCGGAGGCGGAGTTCAAGCTGGGGGCGCAGCTCACTTCGGGATGGATCGCGGCACGGCTGGGGCGTGTGGGTTACTTGCGGCGTTTTCCCTTGGATACGGCCGCCAACTATGCGCACGGATGGCCTGCGGAGGTCTACAATTCGGAGGATCATCCCTATCTGGAAATCGAGAGCCACGGACCGATGACGCGGCTGGAGCCGGGTGAAGGCGCGGCGATGACCGTCTGTGAAGAGGTCGCGCCGTGGCACGAGATTGCGGCGAAATTGAAAATGGAGACCTACGCATGACCCCGAAACAAGCCGCTGCACGGATGCGGGAATTCTGCCGCGCGGCCCCGGTCGTGCCGGTGCTGACGATCGAGCATGAGGAGAGCGCCAAGCCGCTGGCAGAAGCGCTGGTGTCCGGCGGACTGCCGATGCTGGAGGTCACGATGCGGACGCCCGCGGCCTTGAAGGCGATCCGCGCGATGGCGTCCGTCGAAGGCGGCATCGTCGGGGCGGGCACGCTGTTGACGGGGCTGGACGTGCGCGCGGCCAAGACGGCGGGTGCGCGGTTCGGCGTGTCTCCGGGGGCGACGCCGGAAATCCTCGACGCGGCGGAGCGCGAGGGCTTGCCGATGCTTCCCGGTGCGGCAACGGCCTCGGAAGTCATGGCGCTGCTGGGGCGCGGCTTCGACATGCTGAAGTTCTTCCCGGCCGAGGCGGCGGGCGGCAAGGCGATGCTCTCCGCGCTGGCCGGGCCGCTCCCGGCGGTGTCGTTCTGCCCCACCGGCGGCGTATCGGCGGCGAACGCGGCGGAGTATCTGGCGCTGCCCAACGTCGTCTGCGTCGGCGGCTCCTGGGTCGCGCCATCGGACGCGGTCGAGGCCGGGGATTGGGGCCGGATCGAGGCGCTGGCGAAGGAAGCGGCGGGGTTGAGAACGAAACGGCGGTCTTAGGAGCCCGTCTTAGAAGTGAGTCGAAGATCACTCCCCGCTTCGAGGACGCGGCGAGATACTCGAAGTGCGAAAGGGAAGGCAACGCGATGACCGCTGACACGCAAGCCGCCTGGGACGCGCTCGCGGCCCACTGGGAAACGCTGAAGAGCCAGCGCACGGAAGCACTCTTCGTCGAGGATTCGGAACGTTTCGAAGGCTTCTCCGTCGCGCTGGAGGACATGCTTTTCGATTTCTCCAAAACCAAGCTTGATCGCGAGGGCCTGCGCCTTCTTCTGAATTTGGCGAAAGCGACCGGCGTGGAAGAGCGGCGGGATGCGATGGTTTCGGGGGAGCGCATCAACGTGACGGAAGACCGCGCGGTGCTGCACACGGCGCTGCGCGACCGCTCGGACAAGCCGGTCCACGTCGATGGGCGGGACGTAAAGCCGGAGGTCGCGGGGCTGCTCGCCCGGATGCGTGATTTCGCTGGACAGGTGCGTGAGGGCCGCCTGCGCACGGCGGGCGGCGAGACATACACCGACGTGGTGAATATCGGCATCGGCGGCTCCGATCTCGGCCCGGCGATGGCGGTGCGGGCGCTGTCGCCCTATCGCGACGGGCCGGGCGTCCATTTCGTTTCGAACATCGACGGGGCGGACATCGCCGACACGCTGGCCGGGCTCGACCCGCGCCGCACGCTGATCCTGATTTCCTCGAAGACCTTCACGACCGTCGAAACGATGACCAACGCCCGCGCCGCCTGGGCCTGGGTCGCCGAGGCGGTGGGCGAGGCGAACGCCGGAGCGCAGTTCGCCGCGATCTCCACCGCGCGGGAGAAGACGGCGGCTTTCGGAATCCCGGAAGAGCGGGTGTTCGGCTACTGGGACTGGGTCGGCGGGCGGTATTCCGTCTGGGGTCCTGTCGGACTGCCGCTGATGATCGCCATTGGGCCGGAGCGGTTCTCCGAGTTCCTGGAGGGCGGCGCGGCCATCGACGCGCATTTCCGCGAAGCCCCGGCGGAACGCAACATGCCGATGCTGCTGGGCCTGCTCGGTGTCTGGCACGCCAACGTCTGCGGCCACGACACGCGGGCGGTGCTGCCCTACGATCAGCGTTTGGGGCGGCTTCCGGCCTATCTGCAACAGCTCGACATGGAATCGAACGGCAAGCGCGTCACGCGCGACGGCGCTCCCGTCGCACGCGGAACCGGCCCCGTCGTCTGGGGCGAGGTGGGCACCAACGGGCAGCACGCCTTCTTCCAGCTTCTCCATCAGGGCACCTGCGTCGTGCCCTGCGAGTTTATGGTGGCGGCAGAAGGCCACGAGCCCGCGTTGCAGGAGCATCACGACCTGTTGCTGGCCAACTGCTTCGCGCAGTCGGAAGCCCTGATGCGCGGGCGCTCCGAGGTCGAGGTGCTGGAGGCGCTGCGGGCCAAGGGCCTTGACGACGCCGAGGCGCAGCGCCTTGCACCGCACCGCACCTTCACCGGCGACCGCCCCTCGACGACGCTGCTCTACCGCCGCCTCGACCCCTACACGCTGGGCCGGATCGTGGCGCTCTACGAGCACCGCGTCTTCGTGGAGGGCGCGATCTGGGGCATCAACTCCTTCGATCAGTGGGGCGTGGAACTGGGCAAAGAACTGGCGACGGCGCTCTATCCGCTCGTCCGCGACAAGACCGAGGCGCCGCCGGAAAAAGACGGCTCGACGGCAGGACTGCTGGCGTGGCGGGCGATGGTAACGAGGGAAGATTGATCGCTAGGCTGGACCAAATTTGAGGAAAAGGTATGACCGAGACAACTTTCCAACCGCTCGTCGAATGCCGATGCACCCTTGGCGAAGGGCCGGTGTGGCAGACGGAGACGAGTGCGCTGTTCTGGACGGATGTCGACGGGCAGCGCTTGTGGCGCTGGTCGGAGGCGGAGGGCGCAACCTCGCGCCGTGTGATCGCTCCGGTCGGCGCGTTGGCGCGCGGCGAGGGCGGCACGCTGGTGGCCCCGATGGCGCGCGGTTTTGCCCGGATCGACCCGGCAAGCGGCGCCGCCGAGGCGCTGACGGACCCTCTGGCTTCACCGGAGGGAACGCTGATGAACGACGGCAAGTGCGACCGGCGCGGGCGGCTGATCGGCGGTTCGAAGCACTTGGCGGAGAACGCGGCGGAGGGGGTGGCCTTCGTGCTGGACCGCGGAAGCCTTCGGGTGCTGCGCGAGGGTTTCACGGTGTTCAACGGCCCGGCTTTCAACCTTGCGGGGGATCGCATCTACTTCGCGGACACGCCCTCGCAGCGGATCATGACGGCGGCCTACGACCTCGACACCGGGACCATGGATACGCCCCAGGTCTTCGCTGCCTTGGGGAAGGACGAGGGCTACCCCGACGGCATGACGGTCGATGCCGAGGGCTATCTGTGGAGCGCGCGTTGGGACGGCTGGGCGGTGGCCCGCTATGCGCCCGGCGGCGCCCTTGACCGGGTGTTCAATGTGCCGGTGCCGCGCCCGACGTCGCTTACGTTCGGCGGAGCGGCGACGGACACCATCTTCCTGACTTCCGCCCGCACCGGCCTCGATGAAGCCGCCCTCAAGGCCGCGCCGCTCTGCGGTGCGCTCTTCACGGCGCGCTTGGGCTACCGGGGCATCGAAGAACCAATTTACCGCGACTAGGAGCAATACCCGATGAGACTGAAGGACAAGGTCGTGCTGGTCACCGGCTCGACCGGGGGGATCGGCTACGCCATTGCGAACACCTGCGCGCGCGAAGGGGCCTGTGTAGTCATCCAGGGGCGGCGCGTCGGGGTGGCCGAGGAAGCGGCTGCGCGGATCGCCGAGGAGACTGGCGCGAAGACGGCGGCGGCGGCGGGCGATCTGACCGAACCGGACGCCGCCGAGGCGGCGGTGGCGGCCACGCAAGCAGCCTTTGGGCGGATCGATGGGCTGGTGAACAACGCCGGTGTTTCGCCCCGCGCGGACATCGAGACGATGACGGCGGAGCTTTTCGATTCCACCTTCGCACTGAACACGCGTGCGCCGATGCTGCTGATTCAGGCGGCGGTGAAGCGGTTCAAGGCGCAGGGCAGCGGCGGCAGCGTGGTCAATATCGGGTCGATCAACGCGTGGTGCGGCGCGCCAAACCTGCTGGTTTACTCCGCGGCAAAGGGCGCGTTGATGACGATGACGCGCAACCTGGGCGATGCGCTGGGCGAAGACAATATTCGCGTGAACCAGCTCAACGTTGGCTGGACCTGGACGGAGAACGAGCATCAGCTACAGCTTGCCGAGGGCAAAGGGGAAGACTGGATGGAGCAACTGCCCTCCGCCTATGCGCCCTCCGGCTCGATCCTGCACGGCGAGCAGGTCGCCCAACACGCGGCCTTCTGGCTCTCCGACGACAGCGGCCCGGTCACCGGACAGGTCTACGAGGTCGAGCAATATCCCGTGCTGGGCCGCAACCGGATTTCGGAGCGATGACGGCAGCCACGCCGTCGTCTCCTCTGGCGATCGTGGTGATGGGCGTCTCCGGCTGCGGCAAGTCCACCGTGGCGGCGTTATTGGCGGAGCGGCTGGAGGCCCCCATGCTGGAGGGCGATGCGCTGCATTCCGCCGCCAACAAGCAGAAGATGGCGGACGGCCAACCGCTCACCGACACGGACCGCTGGCCCTGGCTGGCGGCGGTCGGGATGGCGCTGGGCGAGGCGGCGCGGGCGAATGGCGTGGCTGTCGCCGCCTGCTCCGCCTTGAGGCGCGGCTACCGGGAAGCCTTGGCGGCGGCGGCGGGGATGCCGATCCGCTTTGTGCATGTTCACGGCGAGGCGGCGCTGATTCGCGCACGCATGACGGCGCGCAACGATCACTTCATGCCAGCGGTTTTGCTGGACAGCCAGTTGGAAACGCTGGAAATCCCGATGGACGATGAGCGGCCGGTCCGCCTGGACATTGCCGAAGACCCACAGACGCTTGCCCTGCAAGCGGCAAAGGTTTTGCAAGGCGGGTAGCGGTAAATTCCCCTCTCCCGCTTGCGGGAGAGGGAGGGGCCCGCCGCCCTTCGCAATGGGAGGGAGAGAGTTAGGGTCATCCGGCCCCTCGGATGCGCCCCCTCATCCCGGCCTTCTCCCCGAGGGGAGAAGGGGCAGACAGGCGAGGGGAGAAGCTCCCGCGATATCTCACCTCACTGCATCATCTTGGGACCCTTCATGTCGAGCGGCCCGGCTTCCGGCAGGACGCCGAGGCGGCGGGCGACCTCCTGGTAGGCTTCCTCGACGCCGCCCATGTCGCGGCGGAAGCGGTCCTTATCCATGCGTTCGCCGGTCTGGATATCCCAGAGGCGGCAGGAATCCGGGCTGATCTCGTCGGCGAGGACGATGCGCATCTCTTCGTCCTCCCAGATACGGCCGAACTCCAGCTTGAAGTCGATCAGCTTCATGCCGCAGCCCAGGAACAACCCGCCGATGAAGTCGTTCACCCGCAGCGCCATCTGAAACATCTCGTCCAGGTCCGGCGGCGCGGCCCAGCCGAAGGCGGTGATGTGCTCCTCGCTGACCATGGGATCGCCAAGCTCGTCGGACTTGTAATAGTACTCGACGATGGAGCGCGGCAGCGCGGTGCCCTCGTCCACCTTGAAGCGTTTGGAAAAGGAGCCGCAGGCGACGTTGCGCACGACCACTTCCAGCGGAATGATCTCCACCTCGCGCACAAGTTGCTCGCGCATGTTCAGGCGGCGCACGAAGTGCGTCGGGATGCCGATCTCGTTCAACCGAGTCATCAGGAATTCCGAAATGCGGTTGTTCAGCACGCCCTTGCCGGTGATCGTGCCGCGCTTTTCATTGTTGAAGGCGGTCGCGTCGTCCTTGAAGTACTGGACCAGCGTCCCCGGCTCCGGTCCCTCGAACAGGATCTTCGCCTTGCCTTCGTAGATACGTTTGCGTCGCATGTCGGACTGTGCCTCGCGTGGTGGCCCGAGTCGGCCAGGGTGTGTCGGCGTCTGCTCGAAAGTGGGCAGGTAGTGCGCGTGATATAACAATTGACGCCGCGCAAAACAATTGCGGCCTCTCGTCAAGAATCTCTCATGCGCCGGTGATCGCTACCTTGGCGAACTCCGCGCGATCCGGCGGACCGGGCGCGAACAACAGCAGCGGCGGCACCGGCTTCTCCTCCAGAGTTTGTGGCGGGCGGGGCAGGGCGGCCATGGCGGAACAGACGGTGGCGAATCCGAAGTCTGTTTCGAAGGTCATGGCCCCGGTCGGACCCGCGTCCGGCTCATGAGCGCGCGCGGCCAGCAACGCCTGCCAAGCGCTCCAGTCGCCGCTGTCCGGGTCGGGCGCGGCGGAGTCGCGGAAGGCCGGAAGGTAGCGGCGCACGCGAGGGCTGCGTGTATCGTTGAGGTCGCAGGCGGTGAGCATCGACAATCCCTCGGGCAGCGCTTCCACCCCTATGCGCGGGGTTTGGCCGTCGGCGACCTCGTCAACGCCGGGATTGTTGATCCAGAACGCGTCCCGGTGGTCCGCCACGACGAGATTGAAGCTTCGATAGGCCGCCGGGTCCAACTCCGCGAGCGCCTCCGCCGCCGCCCTCGCCTCGGCATGGTCCAACGCCTCGAGCGGCAGTTCGCCGCGGCTGCGCTTGTCCGGCGCGGGGCCAAGGCTGCCGTAGCGGTTCAGCACGACCGCCAGAACGCCCCAGTCGTTGACGCCCAGCCAGGAGCCGCCGGACAACTCATCCAGTCCAGCCACCACTTCCGGGCGGTCCGCCCAGTGCCGGGCGGGCCCGCGCCAGGGGCGGTCGCGCATCTCGTCGCGGTTGCCCGCGAACATGAGCGGCCAGGACGATCCCGGCCGCCGCAGGAATACGGCGGTACACATCGATGAGCCCTTACGTCGGAAGCTGTTTAACTTGTCTGTTCCAGAGTCTATATAGGGACTGTGGCGTTTGCGACCTTTATCCCGAACGCCATCCACAGGTCACAAGCGATGCTGGAGGACGCCAAGCGATGAGCTTCAAGGAACGCGAAGAAGCGTTTGAATCCAAATTCAAGCACGATGAGGATATGCGATTCAGGGCCACCGCGCGTCGCGACCGCTTGTTCGGGCTCTGGGTGGCGGAGCAACTGGGGCTGAAGGGCGACGAGGCGGAGCACTATGCGCGCTCGGTGATCCAGGTGAACATGAAGGCGGCGGGAGACGACGACGTCTTCGAGAAGGTCGAAGCCGATTTGCAGGAGAGCGGCGTGGAGATTTCGCGCCATCGTTTGCAAAAACGCCTGGACGAGTGCTTTAGCCAAGCGAAACAGCAGTTGATGAGCGAGTAACACGCGCTCGCGTCCGGTGGTCGAGGCGCGGGGGGCGGGAGCTTGAGGCTTCCGTCCTCCTCTCCCTTCCCCCCGGGGCAGTCTCGCCGCCGTTTTCAAGTCTGCACCGTTTTCTCCGCGCTGTCCTCGCGCGGATTATTCTTGCGGCAAAATTCAGCAAAGGCTAAGTTTACGAGCCTTGGCGAATAATATTGGGCGCTTGAAAGATACACAGGAGGGGCGTACATATGACGAAACTGAAGCTTGAGCGCGTGCCGGGCCGGAAATTCAGAGCGTTGCGCTGGAGTCTCCAGACTCTCCGGTTCGTCGGGGGGCTCGCTGGCCTGTCGCTCTTGGCGGTGCTCGCCGTGGATGCGCGCGCCGATGATGAGCCGCCGGTGGCGGTGGCGACATTCTCGGTGCTGGAGAATCTGGTCGCGCGGGTTGCCGGAACGGAGGCGGAGATGCGGGGGCTGACCCCGGTAGGCGCGGAAGTCCACGAGTGGGAGCTGTCGGCGCGCAACTTCATCGATCTGGAGGAGGCGGACATCGTCTTCTACAACGGCCACGGATTGGAACAGTGGATGGCCCAGGTGCGCGAAGTGGCTGGGGAAGAGGCGCGGCTGGTCCCGCTGGCCGAGCGGATCGAGCGCGAGACGATACCGATCCAGATCGGAGAGATGGCCGGAACGATCGATCCCCACATTTGGATGGACCCGGCCGCCGCCAAGCAGTATGTCGCGGTCATTCGCGACACCTTGAGCGAAGCCGACCAGGACCGCGCCGACACTTACTCCGCCAATGCCGAGGCCGCCGTTGCGGAGATCGCCGAGGCGCGGCGCGAGGCGGACGAGTTGATGGCCTGTATCCCCGATGAGCAACGGGTGCTGATCACCAGCGAGGCGGCCTTCCTCTACTTCTCCGACGCTTTCGGCTTCGATCACGACGGGATTTGGGGCACCAACGCGGAAGACGAGGGCACGCCCGCGCAAATGATGCGGATCGTGGACCTTATCGCCGAGCGCCAGCCGCCCGCGATTTTCTGGGAGAGCACGATTTCCGAACGCTATGTGCGCAGCGTTTCCGAAGATACCGGTGTGCCGACGGCTGGGCCGCTCTATGTCGACTCGCTCGGCGAGGAGGGGAGCGGCGCGGAGAGCTATACGGGAATGTTACTCAGCAACGCACGGTTGCTCCGCGAGACGCTGGGGCAGTCTTGCGAGGAGCGTTGAGGGGTTTGAGATGAGCGGTGGAAGCTGGATGGCGCGCGCAACTTTTCGCATTTCCGACGGCACCGGCGGCCAGGGCTATACGCCTTTGAGCAGCGATGCGCCCAGCGTGGCGGTGAACGGCGTGACCTTCGGGTACGACGGGGCACCCGTTTTGTCCAAGATCGATCTCATGGTTCCGCGCGGCGAACTCGTTGCGGTCATCGGGCCGAACGGCGCCGGAAAGTCCACGCTGTTCAAGCTGCTGACCGGAATCCTGCGGCCCGCGCGAGGAGAGATTCGGATATTCGGGCAGACGATCCAGGCGGCGCTTGCCTCCAGCCGGATCGCCTACATGCCGCAGCACGAAATGCTCGACTGGGACTATCCGGTGAATGTGCGCGACGTGGTTCTCGCGGGGCGGCTTGGCCGCATCCGCCGCGAGAGCGGGCTGCGCCGTTATCTCCCCGCCGGCTTCGCGGCCGAGCACCATCATGCGGCCGTGCGTCAGGCGCTGGAGGCGGTGGACCTCTGGGCGTTGGCGGACCGCCATATCAGCGCGCTCTCCGGCGGACAGCGCAAGCGGGCCTTGCTGGCGCGCGCCCTGGTGCAGGACGCGGAGCTTTTGCTGCTGGACGAGCCCCTGGCCGGGGTCGATCTGGCGACCGAGCGGTTGATCCACGACGTGTTGCAGGAGGCCCGCGCGGAAGGGCGCACCATCATGATGGTGTCGCACGACCTCAGCGGGTCGCGGGACATCTGTGACCGTGTGGTGTTGCTCAACCGCGAGGTAGAGGCCGATGGCCCGCCTGCCGAAGTGTTGAGCGATGCGCGCCTCGCCGAATTCGCCGCGGTCGGATTGAAGGCGATCTCCAACCGGCGAGCGCAGCCGTAAAAGCAGGACCTTAACGGAAAATGTCGCCGCTCGAATTCATGACTTCCGCGGGCGATCTGGCCTACGGCCTCGGCGTTGCCGTGGTCGAAGCCTTGATCGCCGCAATGATGCTGGTCATCGGCTTGCTGCCGGAAGCGGCGGCGGAGCCGTTTCAGTACGCCTTCATGCAGCGCGCGCTGTTGTCGTCGGTTATCGTCGGCGGGGTTTGCGGCGTTCTATCCTGCTTCGTCATGCTCAAGCGTTGGTCCTTGCTGGGCGACGCGATCTCGCATGCGGTGCTGCCTGGGGTGGCGGTGGCCTATCTGCTGGGCTGGCCGTTTTTCATCGGGGCGTTCCTGACCGGCGCGCTGACCTCGCTGGGGATCGGCGCGATCGAGCGCAATTCCCGGATCAAGGAAGACGCGGCGATGGCGATCAGCCTGACCGGCGCTTTTGCGGTGGGTGTCGTGATCATCAGCCAGATCGCGACCTCGACCCACCTAATGCACATTCTGTTCGGCAACGTGCTCGGCGTGCGGATGCCGAGCTTGGTGCTGACGCTTGTTGCCGGGGCGGTTGTGCTCGCCTTCGTGGCCTTCCTTTACAAGGAATTGACACTCTACATCTTCGATCCGGTGCAGGCGGCGATGATGGGGGTGAAGACGAGTTGGCTGCACTACGGGCTGATCCTCCTGCTGACGCTGATGATCGTTGCCAGCCTGGAAACCGTGGGAATCATTCTGGTCGTGGCGATGCTGGTGACGCCGGGTGCAAGCGCTTATCTGATGACCGACAGTTTGCCGCGCATGATGGGGCTGGCGGCCTTGATCGGCGTTGCCTGCGCCGTGATCGGGTTGTATCTCTCCTTCGTGTATAATGTCGCCTCGGGCGGCAGCATCGTGGTGGTGGCCACGCTGGTCTTCGTGCTGGCTTTCCTCTTCGCGCCGCGACGGGGTCTGGTGGTCCGATTGCTGCGGGCGCGGCTGGTCCGCCACGCGGATTGAGCGCCAATAAATTCTCACATTGTAATGAATCTAAATGAAGAGTGAATTTTTCTCGCTCGGCTGACAATTGTCAGGCGTTGGAAAAACGGGTAGACGATTGATCATGATACAGCGCAACCCGAAAAGCCTTGGACACGTCTCCAACCGGTCGACGCCTCAGCGGATGATCGCGCCGGACGCGCACGCGCGCCAGCATGAACAGGTGCGGCAAGCGCACCAGACGGAATTGATCGAGGATTACGTCGAGCTGATCGCGGACCTGATCGACAGCAAGGGCGAGGCGCGCGCTGTCGAAGTTGCCGGGCGGCTGGGGGTCAAGCAGGCAACGGTCGGCAAGATGATCGGCCGATTGCGCGATCTCGGACTGGTCCATTCAGAGCCTTACCGCGCGATCTTCCTCACCCAGGAAGGCCGGGAAATGGCCGAGGAGTCGCGCCGCCGCCATGCGTTGGTCCTGCGATTCCTGCGCGCGATCGGCGTCTCGGAGGAAACCGCCATGGCGGATGCCGAGGGGATCGAGCATCATGTCAGCGATGAAACGCTGGCGGCCTTTCAGCGCCTTGCCGATCGTCTGGAGCCGGAAACCAGCGACCGGTGACGGTGCCCGATATACTTTTTCTTGAGGCCTGTTCCGTTGCCCGGGCGGCGGCCCAACCTTAAATTTCAGGCTTTCACTGGCACAAGGATTTGGCGATGAGCAGTTACGACTATGACCTTTTCGTCATCGGCGGCGGCTCTGGCGGCGTGCGCGGCGCGCGCATGGCGGCGGCAACCGGCGCACGCGTGGGGCTGGCGGAGATGGACCGCTTCGGCGGAACCTGCGTCATCCGGGGTTGCGTCCCGAAGAAGCTCCTGGGCTATGCCGCGCACTTCAGCGAGGATTTCGAGGACGCCGCCGCCTATGGCTGGCAGGTCGGAGCGCGCAGCTTCGACTGGCCGACGCTGATCGCCAACAAGGATAAGGAGATCGCGCGGCTCGAAGGAATCTATCAAAAGCTGCTGAACGATGCCGGAGTCTCGATCCATCGGGGCCGCGCGCGCTTTATCGACGCGCATACGCTCGCCGTTGGCGAAGAGCGGATCACCGCGCGCCACATCCTGATTGCCGTTGGCGGGCACCCCGTCGTGCCGGACATTCCCGGGCACGACTACGGGTTCACCTCCGATCAGGCGTTCCACCTGGGGACCTTGCCGAAGCGGATCGTCGTGGTCGGCGGCGGCTATATCGCCGTGGAGTTCGCGGGGATCTTCAACGGCCTTGGCGCCGAGGTCACGCAGCTTTACCGGGGCGAGCAGATCCTGCGCGGCTTCGACGACGATGTGCGGGACACGCTGGCGGAGGAAATCCGCAAGAAGGGCGTCGATCTGCGCTGCCACGCCAATCCCGCCCGCATCGACCAGCAGGGTGACGGCAGCTTGCTGGTAACGCTGGAGAGCGGCGAGACGATCGAAACCGATGGCGTGATGTTCGCCACCGGCCGCCGCGCCAACACCTCCGGACTCGGTCTCGACCGCGCAGGCGTGAAGTTCACGCACGACGGCTTCGTGCTTGTGGACGACTACAGCAAATCCAACGTGGACTCGATCCATGCGGTGGGCGACGTCACCAACCGAGTGCAGCTCACCCCGGTCGCCATCGCCGAGGCCATGGCCTTCGTCGATACCGTGTTCCGCGGTTCTCCACAGGCGGCCGATCATCATAATGTCCCTTCGGCTGTGTTCAGCCAGCCGCCGGTCGCCGTCGTCGGGCTGCGGGAAGGGGAGGCGGCGGAGCGGGGCCACCGCCTGGAAGTCTACCGCACCAGCTTCCGCCCGATGAAGCACACGCTGACCGGGCGCGACGAGAAGACCATGATGAAGCTGATCGTCGATGCCGACAGCCGGGTCGTTCTGGGCGCCCACATGGTCGGCCTCGATTCCCCGGAGATCATGCAAGGGCTCGGCGTTGCCGTGAAGGCCGGTGTGACCAAGGAGATTTTCGACGCCACCATCGGCATTCATCCCACCTCGGCGGAGGAGTTCGTGACGATGCGTACGCCTCTGCGCACGGTGGAGCGAAAAGCCGCCGAGTAACCGGCGATTTGAGCGGTGGAGCGGACGTCCATGCTCGCCCAAGGCTTATAGTTTCGTAGTAGAATTAATAAGCCATTAACCGCCCTCGTTTACTACCTGGGGGTGCAGCAGGGTGCGATTCGCGCGGCTGGGAAAACTGGCGGTATGGAGCGAGGGATGACGATTGCGCGGCGGCTGCAAGCCATCGTGGCCATGGTGGCGATACTGGTCGCTGTCGGGCTCTACGCGAACATTCAGATTAGCAAGGGCGCAGAATTCCACCACCTGAACTACCTGCATTTGAAGTTCGCAAAGGAGGTCGAGGAGCGTGTTCTCCGTCTCGGAGAAGACGGTTTGGGGGAAGGACGCGGCATTTCCGCTGCCGAGATTGCGGGACTCCGCCGTGCGGTCGAGGATACACGCGCACAACCGGTGGCGTGTCTGGAGGTGCTGAACGGGCTCGACAAGCTCATCATGCGCCTGATCGGCACCCACCGCGCCGTAACGATTTGCGAGACGGATATCGTCGACGCCGACCGGGCGCTCGCGACTCTGGAGCGATATGAAGCCGGAACGGTGCCGCTCGACGTCCTGCTCCCGGAGATGGAGCGGGTGAGCGCGGCCTTCGTGACGAATTCCGACGCTTTCGCGCCGCTCGTCGAGCAGACGGTGGATTTCATCGTGGCGGCGATGACGACGGCCGCCCTGGTCCTGGGGATCGGGGGCATAGCCTTCTCCGTCATCACGATGCGCCGAATCACCCCTGCGTTGGCGGCGCTGAGTGAAACCACCTCCGCGCTGGCCGGGGGCGAGCGCGCGCGTAACGTCCCAGCACAGGAACGCCCCGACGAACTGGGGGCGCTGGCCCGCGCCATCGAGGTCTTCCGTCAGGCCGGTGTCCGCGAAGCCGAAGAAACCCGGCGCCGGCTGGACTCTGAGCGCGCAGAGGCCGGACGGGGCGAGCGCCTGCTCGTCCTGGTGCGCGAGCACGACGCCTCGGTGGAGGCCATCATGGGCCGAATCCGCAGCGGGCTGGAAAGCGTCAACCGAGCCGGAGACACCATGACCCGCGTCGCGAGCAGCGGACGGGACCACGCGGGCGCAGTGGAGAACAGCGTCGCCAGGACGCGGGAAACGGTTCGAGCCGTCGCCTCCGCAACTGAGGAACTGACCGCGACGATCCAGGAGATCGGCACGCAGGCAAACGACGCAGCCGCCCGTATCGCCGCCGCGTCCACGAAGGCCGAGGACACGAACGCACGGGTGGAAACCCTTGCGAAGAGCGCCGAGACCATCGTGGAAGTCGTGGACCTCATCGACGGGATCGCGGAGAAGACGAATCTGCTCGCCCTGAATGCGACCATCGAGGCGGCGCGCGCCGGTGAAGCGGGCAAGGGCTTTGCCGTGGTCGCCGGAGAGGTGAAGACCCTCGCCCGTCAAACCACCGAAGCCACGGCCCGTATCGCTGAACAGATTTCCGAGATGCGCCGTGCCGTCGACAACACCGTCGAGGCGATGGGCGATATCCGCAGCACGATTTCAGACGCGAACGGCGCGACCGGAGCAATCGCCGGAGCCGTCACGCAACAGAGCGCCGCCAGCCACGAAATCGCGACCCAGACGAGCGAGGCTTCCGCCAGCACCGAATCGCTGGCGGAGCACATGGGGCTCCTGAACGGCGAGATGGAGGCGAACAGCGAGGCTGTCGCCGCGATGCAGGAAAGCTACGGCATGTTGCGCGGAGAACTGGACGGAATGATCAGCCAGAACCGCGCGTTCGGGAGTGAGGTCAAGCGATTTCAAGGTGAGGCGAGGGGCTAGCCGCGCTCGCCCTGCCGAAAACATCAGCGGCCATGCCCACCTTTTTGCAGAACATACTGGGCACGGCTGCGGCTCCGGCTTTCTATGCCATCGGCTTGGCGGTCCCTCGGATAGGGTGTCGCCCCTCAGTCGCGAAGAGCGACAGCTCCCCCTCCGGGGAGCGGGAAGAGGGTTAGGGAGCGTGGGTCGGGCCGCATAAAACCCCTTCCCGCTCCCCACTGGGGGAGTTGCCGCGCTTGCGGCTGAGGGGAGCGAAAGACTCGTCGCGTAAGCGACACCGCAGCAACTCTAAAGCGGAATAGTCAGTTCCGCCCGGCGATCAGGCCGCGCGCGATGACCTGGGCCTGGATTTCCGCCGCGCCCTCGAAGATGTTGAGGATGCGGGCGTCGCAGAGGACGCGGGAAATCTTGTATTCCTCCGCATAGCCGTTGCCGCCGTGAATCTGGAGCGCGTTGTCAGCGTTCGACCACGCCACGCGGGCGCCCAGCAGCTTGGCTTTCCCGGCCTCGATGTCGCAGCGGCGCTCGGAATCCTTCTCACGCGCGGCGAAGTAGGTGAGCTGGCGGGCCATCATGGTTTCAACCGCCATCATCGCGATCTTGCCGGCGACGCGGGGGAAGTCGGCGATGGGGTTACCGAACTGCACGCGATCCATGGCGTAGGAGAGTCCCAGTTCCATCGCGTTCTGCGCCACCCCAACTGCGCGGGCGGCGGTTTGGATACGGGCGGACTCGAAGGTCGCCATTAGGTGCTTGAAGCCCTGGCCCTCTTCGCCGCCGAGCAGCCCCGAGGCAGGAACCTCGAACTCGTCGAAGGCCAGTTCGTATTCCTTCATGCCGCGATAGCCGAGAACCTTGATCTCGCCGCCGGTCATGCCTTTGGCGGGGAAGGGGTTGGCGTCGTCGCCGCGCGGCTTCTCCGCGAGGAACATCGACAACCCCTTATAACCCGGCTCGTCCGGGTTCGTGCGGACCAGGAGCGTCATCAGGTCGGAGCGGGCCGCATGGGTGATCCAGGTCTTGTTTCCGGTCACGCGGTAGGTCTCCCCGTCGCGCAGCGCGCGCGTGCGCAGCGATCCCAGGTCGGAGCCGGTGTTGGGTTCCGTGAAGACCGCCGTGGGCAGGATCTCGCCGCTGGCGATCTTCGGCAGGTAGTGCGCCTTCTGCTCTTCCGTGCCGCCCAGGCGGATCAGTTCCGCCGCGATTTCCGAGCGGGTGCCCAGCGAGCCCAGGCCGATGTAGCCGCGCGAAAGCTCCTCGGTGACGACGCACATCGCCATCTTGCCCATCCCAAGACCGCCGTGCTCTTCCGGCACGGTGAGGCCGAAGACGCCCATTTCCGCAAGCTGCTCCACGACTTCAAGCGGGATCAGCTCGTCCTTCAGGTGCCATTGGTGTGCCGCTTCGGCGTGGCTTTCGGCCAGCTTGCGAAACTGGTCGCGCACCATCTCCAGCGTCTCGTCGAGCCCTGGCGCGCCGAAGTGAAGCCGGTCGAAGCCGTCGCGCAAAAGCACCGTGAGGCGCATCCGAGCGGCGTTCGTATTGCCCTCGCGGCGCAGCGCCTGCACCGCCGAATCGGCCTCGAACGCCTTTACGGCTTCGAGTTCGACACCGAGATCCTGCGGGCGGACGGCCTCCCCCTGACTCATCGCAATGCCGCCGGTGAGCTGGTGCAGGTACTCGCCGAAGCCGATCTGCACGATCAACCGCTCGACCTCGCCAAGCTCGCCGGCTGCCTCGCGCCGCTCCGCCCAGGCCAGCGTCTCGCGCAGCGCCGCCACATAGGTGGCGAGCCACGCATAGCCGTGCGCCGCCGTCTGCTCCTGAGTCACCAACGCGCCGGAAACCCGCCCCTCCGGCGCGATCAACCGCGTGACGGAAGCCTTCGCGGCGTTCTGGAAGGTGTCGGCGGCATCCAGCGCTTGGCGGTATGTGGGGAGGAGATCGGTGGTCAGCGCATTGGCGGTGTGGAGGTCGGCGCGCGCGGCTTGGCTCATGGGACCTATCTCATCATTCGTTATCAGCGCGTAGGTTGGGTTTCGCGAAGGCTCAACCCAACCTACGGCTGAGGATGGGGCGTGCGTCCTACTCCTCGACCACGTCTTCCAGGGTTCGCAGCCCCGGTCGCTTCGCCTGCACCAGCACGGCCATGTTGCCGGGCTTGTGCAGGTTTTTCCACATCTTGGTGTGGGCGCGGGGGATGTCGTCCCAGGGGAAGACTTCCGACATGCACGGGTCGATACGGCGTTCCACCATCAACTGGTTGGCCTGACTGGCCTGCTTCAGATTGGCGAAGTGGCTGCCCTGGATACGCTTCTGCCGCATCCACACGAAACGGGCGTCGAAGGTTATGTTGTAGCCCGTCGTCCCGGCGCAGAACACCACCATGCCGCCGCGCTTCACCACGAAGCAGGAAACCGGGAAGGTCTGCTCGCCTGGGTGCTCGAAGACGAAATCGACGTCGTTGCCCTTGCCGGTGATTTCCCAGATCGCCTTGCCGAACTTGCGGCACTCCTTCATGTAGTCGCCGAAGCCCTCGCCGCCGACCTCGGGCAAGCGCCCCCAGCAGTTGAAGTTCTTCCGGTTGATCACGCCCTTCGCGCCGAGCTGCATCACGAAATCGCGCTTGGAGTCGTCGGAGATCACGCCGATGGCGTTGGCGCCCGCCGCCGCGATCAACTGGATCGCCATGGAGCCGAGCCCGCCGGACGCGCCCCAGACCAGCACGTTGTGCCCCGGCCGCAGAATATGCGGGCGATGGCCGAACAGCATCCGGTAGGCGGTCGCGAGGGTGAGCGTGTAACAGGCACTCTCTTCCCAAGTCAGATGCAGGGGCCGCTTCATGAGCTGGCGGTCCTGCACCCGCGCGAACTGCGCGAAGGAGCCGTCGGGCGTCTCGTAACCCCAGATCCGCTGCGAGGGGGAGAACATCGGGTCGCCGCCGTTGCACTCCTCGTCGTCGCCGTCGTCCTGGTTGCAGTGGACCACGACCTCGTCGCCGACCTTCCAGCGCGTCACCTTCGAGCCGACGGCCCAGACGATGCCGGACGCGTCGGAGCCCGCGATGTGATAATCGGCCTTGTGCACGTCGAAGGGCGAGATCGGCTGCCCCAGCCCGGCCCAGACGCCGTTGTAGTTGACGCCCGCCGCCATCACCAGGATCAGCACGTCGTGGCTGTCCAACTCCGGGACCTCGACGACCTCTTCCTGCATGGACTTTTCCGGCTCGCCGTGGCGCTCACGCCGAATCGCCCAGGCGTGCATGGTTTTCGGGACGTGTCCCAGCGGCGGAATTTCGCCGATGTCATATAGGTCTTTCTTCTCCTGCCCGCCGCGCAGGGTGACCACTTCGGCTTCTGCCGACTGGTTCATGTTCAACTCCTCCAGCTCGATCCAACGTCCGCCCCCGCGCCGCGCGTTCCTTTAAAGGAACCATCGGCGCAGGGAGCCCGAATTCCGCCCTCTATTGAGCGCTCCCCACCGACTTGTATCAGTCTTTGTTCCATTCCGTTCGCTTGACTCTTAGCGGCCTGTAGTGTCTTTTGCAATGCACAAAGTCATCTTTTTTATGAAACGCCCCCGGTTCCGGTAATTATATGTCCTGTGCCTGGGGGTAACGGAAACATTGCGATAGCCGGAGGAAGAGATGGGCGACACCCGCCGCAGCGCAGCAAATGCCGGAACCGCATCGCAGCGCGACAAGCCTTGGCTGATCCGCACCTATGCCGGCCATTCCAGCGCCAGCGCCTCGAACGCGCTCTATCGCAAGAATCTGGCGGCGGGGCAGACCGGGCTTTCCGTGGCCTTCGACCTGCCGACGCAGACCGGCTACGACTGCGATCATCCCCTTGCACGCGGGGAAGTCGGAAAGGTTGGCGTTCCAATCTCCCACCTCGGCGACATGGAAGCGCTTTTCGAGGGGATTCCGCTCGACGAGATGAACACCTCGATGACGATCAACGCCACCGCGCCCTGGCTGCTGGCGCTCTACACGGCGGC
>SKZV01000051.1 GCA_007127165.1 Rhodovibrio sp.
CGATCCACGAGAGAGGGATGCACCAGCGCGCCCCAGCGCCCGTCCCGGCGCTCCAGCGTCTCCTGCAACGGCTGCTCCGGAGTGACGCCGACCCGTCCGTAGAGGGGATAGGCCTCGTCGACGGCTTTCACCTCGACCAGCGTGCGGCTGCCGCGCTCCTCGCCGGGATGGCTGCGGGCCATCGCCCGCATGTCGTGGATTTGGGATAGCCGCGCGGAGTTCTCCTCAAGCCACGCGAATTGTTCCTCAGTGGCTTGTTGGTGGATCAAGCGCACGTCGATCTCGCCGCCGAGGATCGCGCGCCCGTCGTCGCGCAGGCCCTGAAGCATGGCCTCGGACAGCGAGCCCACGCCCGCAATGGCGGCGACGCCGAGCAGCAGGCAGGCCACGAAGATGCGAAAGCCCTTCAGCCCCGAGCGCATTTCACGCCGCGCAATACGGAAGGCCGGGCCGAAGACGGAGATGTCACGCGTCATGATGTATCAACCCGCGACTCCGGCCGTTGCGGACGCGGAGGCGGCGGTGGCCGCGCTGCGCCGTCCGTCGCCGACGATGCGTCCGTCGATTAGCTGAACCTGTCGCCCGCAGCGCGCCGCCACAGCCTTGTCGTGGGTGATCAGCACCAGTGTCGTCCCGTCCTTATCGCAAAGGTCGAAGAGGAGTTCCATGACGTGTTGACCGGTCTCGCCGTCCAGGTTGCCCGTCGGCTCGTCGGCCAGCAGCAGCTTCGGCTCGACCGCGAACGCGCGGGCAAGCGCGGTGCGTTGCTGCTCGCCGCCGGAAAGTTGCCCCGGATAATGGCTCAAGCGATGTCCAAGGCCCACCTGCGCCAGACAGTCGGCGGATCGCTCGAAGGCGTCGCGCCGCCCGGCGAACTCCAGCGGAATCGCGACGTTCTCCAGCGCCGTCATCGTCGGGATCAGATGAAAATCCTGAAACACGATGCCCACGTTGTCGCGGCGAAAACGCGCCAGCCCGTCCTCGTTCAGCGTTGCGAGGTCGTACCCGGCGACGGCGATCTTGCCCGCCGTCGCGCGCTCCAGTCCGCCCATGATCATCATCATCGAAGACTTGCCGGAACCCGAAGGCCCGACCACGCTCACCGTCTCACCGGCGCCGATGGCGAGGTTCAGACCGCGCAGGATATGCACCGGGCCAGCTTGGCTGGGCAGGGTGAGTTCGAGCTGTTCGATTTCTATCATCGCTGTTCCGCAGAGGTTGGCGTGGGTGAGGCGGATGCGTTCGCCCGCAGGCTGACACATCACAGTCGCGAACGCACATATGGCGCGACGCGGAGGACGATCAACGCCGGAAACAATCGTGTGAACCGGCGGCGCCGACGCACAAGGGTTGCTCCGAAGCCGGCGCCGCACGATATTCGCTATGATTGCGGCTATTCAAAGGAAAGCACCCCAGGTATGTCCACACGCTCCACTTTTGCTGTTCTCGGCGCTGTTCTTCCGCGTGGCTTTCGTCGTTTTTCGGCCGCCTCTCTCATCGCGGGTCTTGTCCTGGTGCTGACCCCACTCGGTCCCGTGGCGGCGGACGACTCGGATCAAGGCGGAACCACCACAATTGTGGCGTTCGGCGACAGCCTCGTCCATGGCTACGGGTTGCCGGAGCGCGAGACCTTCCCGAGCCAGCTCGAGAGCGCTCTCCGGGAGACTGGGTATGACGCCACCGTGGTCAACGCCGGAAACTCCGGCGATACCACCGAATCTGGGCGGGCGCGGCTGGATTGGGTGTTGCAGGACAACGCGGACGCCGTGATCGTCGTGCTCGGCGCGAACGATGCGCTGCGCGGGGTCGATCCCGCGCGAACACGGGACAATCTGGAGCGGATCCTGCAGCGGCTCACGAACCAGGGATTGGAGGTTCTGCTGGCCGGAATGATGGCTCCGCGAAATCTGGGATCGGAGTATGTGGAGGAGTTCGATTCGATCTTTCCGAGGCTTGCCGAGGAATACGAGGTGGTGTTCTACCCCTTCTTCCTCGAAGGTGTCGCTGGCGAATCGCGCTTGAACCAGGGCGATGGCATTCATCCCAATTCCGAGGGCGTGGCAGCGATTGTCGACGGCATCCTCCCGGATGTCGAAACGCTGATCGAACGGGCGCGCGAGGAGCAGGCGGAGGGCTGATCGAGCACGCGGGGAGACTTCCGCCTTCGCGCCGCGCCCGACGAAAGGCGCCAATCCGGGGATGCCGATTAAACAAGGGGGATACCAATGCGATACCGGCCGCTTGGCCGTACGGGTTTGCGCGTAAGCGCGATCTGTCTCGGCACGATGACATGGGGAAGGCAGAACACCGAGGACGAAGGCCACGAGCAGATGGATTACGCCCTCGATTCGGGCGTGAACTTCTTCGACGCGGCGGAGATGTACCCGACGCCGTATCAGGAGGACCTGCACGGCCGCACGGAAGAGATCATCGGCAATTGGTTCGCCGCGCGCGGGACACGCGACCAGGTGGTGCTGGCGACCAAGGCGGTCGGACCGGGCCGATTGTTCAAGAACGTGCGCGGCGGCCCGCGACTTTCGAAGGAGCAGCTCGAGGCGGCGGTGGATGCGAGCCTGAAGCGCCTGCGGACCGACACCATCGACCTCTACCAACTCCACTGGCCGGAGCGGCCCGCGAACTATTTCGGCAGGCTCGGTTTCGACTTCGCCGAAGATCGCCGTAGTTGGACGCCGCTGGAAGAGACGTTGTCCGCCCTGGACGATCTGGTGCAGGCCGGAAAAATCCGCCACGTGGGCGTCTCGAACGAAACCGCGTGGGGCACGATGCGCTATCTCCAGCTTGCCGAGCAAGGCAAGGGGCCGCGTATCGCCTCGATTCAGAACCCTTACAGCCTGCTCAACCGCTCGTTCGAGGCCGGATTGTCCGAGGTCGCGATTCGGGAGGACTGCGGCCTGCTGGCCTACGCGCCGCTGGCGGCGGGGATGCTCACCGGCAAATATCTGGGTGGAGCCAAGCCGGAGGGTGCGCGCCTGACGCTCTATCCGCAGGTCAGCCGGTACCGCAAGCCGCAGGGCGAGCAGGCCACGGCGGCCTATGTGGAACTGGCGCGCAAGCACGGGCTCGATCCGGCGCAGATGTGCATCGCCTTCGTCCTGTCGCGGCCTTTCACCACGGCGGCAATCATCGGCGCGACGCAAGTTGCCCAGCTACGCAACAATATCGCGGCCGAGCGGTTAACCCTGTCGGAAGAGGTCCTTGGAGAGATCGAGGAGATTCATGAGGTCTATACCTATCCTTGCCCTTAGAGGGGGTGACTTATCTGCGAATCGCCATCCCGCTCTAGATCTTTGTTTTGTGAGGCGATTAAGTAGTTCCACGAGTCCGGCCTTTGGAGGCCAAATACCTTCATGATGCGGCTCTTTGTCGCCATACCGCTCCCCGAGGAGCTTCGCGACCGCCTGGCCCAGATGTCCGGCGCACTGGATAACGCCCGATGGGTCGACCCCGAGAACATGCACCTGACCCTGCGGTTCCTGGGAGAGCTAGACGGGCGCGAGGCGGCGGACCTCGACTCCGCGCTTGCGACGATACGCGTTCCTGCATTCCAGATGGAACTCGTTGGCCTTGGCACCTTCGAAACAGGGCGAAAAATCAACGCCTTGTGGGTTGGCGTCGAGGCCCCCGAGGAACTGGCCCGCCTGCAAGTCAAGGTTGAGAATGCGGCACAGCGGGCAGGTCAGCCGCCGGAGGGCCGGAAGTTCCGTCCCCACGTCACGCTAGCCCGCTTCAAGGGCGCTCCCGGCCCAAAGCTGGGGGACTTCCTGAGCGAATTCTCGTTGTTCCGCAGCGGCCTGATTCTGGTGGACCGTTTCGTATTGTATTCCAGCAAGCTGACCGAGAAGGGCCCGATCTATCGCGAGGAAGCAGTCTATCCGCTCGACGTTTTCGGATTGCGCGCTCAGTCCAAGTGACGGCCCCGTTGGCGCCGCAGTTGCGCCTCTCGATGGGCCACGTAGAGGCCGGAGACAATGATCAGCGCCGCTCCGGCCCAGGCCATGGCGTCGGGTAAGTCGCGCCAGAGCAGCCAGCCCCAGGCGACCGACCAGATCATCGCCGTATAGTCGAAAGGAACGACAACCGCCGCCTGTGCGAGCCGGAAAGCCTGCGTCAACAGCAGCATGGCGAGGCCGCCGAGCGTTCCCAGGATCACGAAGAGCGCCCAGTCGCCGCCCACCGGCGTTTGCCAGTTCATCGGCAGGACCGTCCCCGCCAGCGCCAGGGGGATCAGCGTTGTGTAGAAGACCAGCGCGGCGGTGGACTCGGTCGTTGCGTACTTGCGCCCGGTGATCATCACCAGCGCGTAGCCCACCGCTGTCGCCAGCGCCAGCAACGCCGCCGGTTGAAACGCCGTCATGCCGGGGCGCACCACTATCAGGACGCCCAGGAAACCGATCAGAACCCCGCTCCAACGCCGCCATCCGACCGGCTCGCCCAGGAGCGGCATGGAAAGGGCGGTGACGATGAGCGGTGCGGCAAAGGCAATGGCCCAGGCTTCCGCCAGCGGCAGCACGCGCAGACTGGCGAAGAAGGAAAATATCGCGACGGCGGTGCAGACACCTCTGAAGATGTGCACCATGGGCCGTTGGGTCTTCAAAAGACGCAGCCCGCCGGAGAAATGCGCGAGAATCAAAACCGGCGGGATCGCGAAGAGCGCCCGGAAGAACACGATCTGCGAGAGCGAATAGCTCTCTCCCAGCCACTTCGCCAGCGCATCCATCGTCGCCATGCAGAATATCCCGGCGACCATGGCCAGGATGCCGAGGCCGTTGTTGCGGCCTTCCTGCGCGGCTGTCAGCGCGCTCATTCCAGGGTTTTAATCATTTCGCGGCCCGAAGTCCGGGCAGGGCGGCGAGGAGCCCCTCCGCGCCCTGCTCCACCATATCCAACATGGTCTCGAAGCCGCGTGCATCCCCGTAGTAGGGGTCGGGGACGTCGGGACGCGTCCGATGCTCGCGCGTGAACTCCATGAACAGGCGCAGTTTCTCGTCGGCCCCACGGCACAGGTCGAGGAGCTGGCTGTGATGGCCGCTGTCCATCGCCAGCACCAGATCGAAGGTCTCGAAGTCCCGCCGCGTCACCTGACGGGCGCGAATCGGAGTGAGGTCGTAGCCGCGTTTCCGCGCCGCCTGGATCGCGCGCGGATCGGGCGGTTGCCCGACGTGAAAGCTGGTGGTCCCGGCAGACGCCAGTTCCAGCGCCGCATCCAGACCCTTGCGGGCGGCGAGGGTCCGCACCACGGCCTCGGCACTGGGCGAACGGCAGATGTTGCCGGTGCACACGAAGAGAATCCGGGTTTTGCCGTCGTCGTGCTGCGTCACGCTGCGCCCTGCCTTTGCCATCGAACGTCCCTTCATTTATCATCCTCGTCACCATGCCGAAAGACGCTGAAAAAATCGTTATCCTCACCGGAGCCGGAATCTCCCGGGAATCCGGATTGCACACGTTCCGCGATGCCGACGGAATCTGGGCGCAGGTCTCCATCGAGGATGTCGCCACGCCGGAAGCCTTCCAGCGCAACCCGCAGCGCGTGCAGGC
>SKZV01000107.1 GCA_007127165.1 Rhodovibrio sp.
AGCCGCACCTTGCGCGGCGATGGATATTTGGGCGATCTCCGGTTCCGCACGGGCGGAAAAACGTGCATCCCTAATGCCCGGTCGAAATCCAGCCGATGATCTGCGGCCACAGGCGGCGATGCGCGGCGCGGCCGACGAGCGGGCCCAGGTGCTGAAGCAAGACACCCGTCTCCGGCTCATAGTGGAGAAGGCGTTGCTCGCTCGACCCGGCGATACGCAGGCCCTTGAGGATCGAGTCTGGCGGCACGATGCGCCCAGCCGGGTTTAGAACGGCGAGGACGGGGGCTTTAAGCTGCGCCAGCGCAGCGGTCTCACTCCCCAGTCGCAGTGTGCCGCGCCGAAAGCGGTCGTCCCGGTAAAGATCCTCTGCCAGATCCCTGAACAGTTGCGCCGGGAGCGGAAACTCGTCGAGCGTCCAGCGTTCCACCCGCGCATGCAGCGCCAGGGCGTCCGGAGAGGCGAGCGAGGCCAGGAAATCCGCCCGGCGCTGCCAGACAAACGCCTCCCGCGCCGCCGTGCCGCTCATGAGGTTGATAGCGGAACCCGCCACCGGCCGCCCCTTCGCTTCGGCCCACCCGTCCACCGGCGGGATGCGGGCCACGGCGGCCGCCAGCGGTCCCCCATCTTCGGCGAAGGCCAAAGGGGCATCGACCAGCGCCAATCGGCCGACGAGGCCGGGGCGGCGGCTTGCGAAGATCGCGGCAAAGGTGCCGCCCAGGGAATGCCCCGCGAGATGGACCGGAACTGCGCCCGTCTCGGAACGGATCGCGGCCACGGCCCGCTCCGGCATGTCCAGGGCATAGTCGCCGAGGCCCAGCGTGTTCTGATCCGCATTCGGCCGCAGCCATTCCAGCAGGAAGACGCGCAGTCCCCGTGCTAGACAGGCGCGCACCACGCTGACCGCCGGATGCAGGTCCCAGATGTACGGCCGTTTGAACGGCGCCGGTATGATCAGGAGCGCCGGGCCATCCGCCTTCTTGCGATGGTAGGCGCGCAGCCGCGCCGCGCCGAGCGACGCCACCTGCCGCCACGGTGTCTCGACCGGGCCCAGCCCCCAGGTATCGGCCACACTCCCGGCTTGGCGGCGTAGTGCGTCTAGCAGCATGAAGCCGTTCGGCCGTGTGTGCACTCTAGATCCTCGCCTGGTCGATCGGCCCCCTGACCCAACGCCGCCGCTTCGAGCCGGGTTCCACCGCCACCCACGACGCCAACCCGCCCAGCGGAAATCGCTGATTCAGCGGAAGTGCCTGAGGAACCTTCCTTCACCTTGGCGCATAGGGGAAGGGTAAGACATGGGCGCAGGCCCCGTTCCGAACAACACAAACGTCGCCTTTTGGTGCACGTTCTATCCCCGAATTGGCCTTGAGGACACTGCGATGCGCAAGAACCTATTCATAGTGAGTCTGGACGAGTTCAACCATTCCGTGCTGCGCCGCGTGGAGAACTACGAAGAACTGGAGATTCGCCCGGTCCTCTCGATGGAAGAAACCGTGGAGTCGGACACCTTGAGCTTCAACGAATTGCTCGACAAGGCCAAGCGGCAACTGCGCGAGTTCGAGGGCCGGATCGACGGGATTATGGGTTGGTGGGACTTTCCGACCACCTGCCTGATGCCGGCGCTGTGCCAAGAGTTCGGTTTACCCTCGAATTCGCTGAAGAGCGTGCTTCAGTGCGAGCACAAGTATTGGGCGCGTCTGGTGCAGGCAGAGGCGGCGCCGGACTGCGTGCCGGGCTTCTGCCCCGTCGACCCCTTCGCGGACGACCCGCGCTCGCAAGTGACGTTGGAGTTTCCGTTTTGGCTGAAGCCCATCAAGGGCATGTCTTCGCACCTTGCCTTCCGGATCGATAGCGAAGAGGGCTTCAACGAGGCGATTGGCGAGATCCGCGAGCGGATCGGGCGGCTGGGCGATCCCTTCGCCGAAGCCCTGCAGCGGGTCGATCTGCCGCCGGAAATCGCAGCCGCAGGCGGTAACCTCTGCATTGCAGAGGAAGTCATATCGGGCCGCCAATGCACCGTCGAGGGGTATGTGTATCAGGGCAAAGTGTACATTTACGCGGTTATCGACACGAACAAGAAGCCCTATTACAGCTACCAATACCCCTCGACCCTGCCTGAGCAGGTCATAGAACGGTTGCATAACGCAACCAACCAGGTGATGAAATACATCGAATATAACAACGCCACTTTTAACATAGAATTTTTCTGGGACGAGCAGAGCGACGATTTGCGAATCCTGGAATTGAACCCCCGGCTGTCGCAGTCGCACGCCGATATTTTCGCCATGGTCTTCGGCGTACCGAACTTTCAAATCATGGTGGATCTGGCGCTTGGGCGCGAGCCGCACTGGCTAAACCGCGAGGGGCCGGCGCGCTGTGCGACGAAGTTCTTCGTGACCCGGTCGGGGGACGCTTTGGTGACGGAAGTGCCCGACGCGGAGACGGTGCGCGCCATTGAGGCCAAGTACCCGCACACGGACATCAACCTCCGAGTCGAAGCGGGCACCGTGCTCTCCGAACTGCCGTTGCAGGAAGCCCACGGGCACGAACTGGCCGAGGTCTTTGTCGGAGGAGACGATCCGCAGGAGGTGTTGCGAAGGTTCGAGGCGGTGCTTGAAGAGCTGCCGTTCCGTTTCGAAACGTCGCCGCACGATAAAGAAAGCAGCGCAAGCGCCCAATAAAGCGGGTTTTGCGTTCAGGCGGATCGTGCGGATCCTGTCAGGGCGTCGGCCAGTTCTTCCAGGGACTCGACGACATAATCCCAGTCCTCCTCCGCCTCCAGATCCGCGGCCTGCTCCGGGCCGTATTCGGTGGGGCGGCGCACGAAGGCCGTGCTCATTCCATGGGAACGCGCATGACGCAGGTCGTAATTGTGCGCCGCCACCAGCATCACCTCTCCGGGCGTCAGGCGTAACAGCTCGATGGCCGTCAGATAGACCTCCGGATCGGGCTTGTAGTGGCGCGCCAATTCGGCACCTAGAACGCAGTCCCAAGGCAGCCGGGCATGGCGGGCGAGGTTTGCCATCAGCGCGACGTTGCCGTTCGACAGCGGCGCCAGCAGGAACGGGGTGTGCAGCCTCCGCAGGCCCGGCACGGTGTCCGGCCAGGGGTCGAGGCGGTGCCAGCCGCGCACCAGCCAATCGATCTCCGCCGCAGAAAGTCGCCCTTCAAGGCCGAAGCCCGGCAGGAGAGCCAACAGCGATTCGTGGTGCAGGTCGTCCAGAACCGTCCAGGAGCGCCTGCCCGCTCGCACCTCTTCCAAGGAGGGCTGATAACGCCCGCGCCAGGCATCGACCAAGCCGGTCCAGTTCACGTCGTCCAGTCCGCGCTCTCGTCCGAAGTGCTGGCACTCGCGGATCAGGCTGCCGCGCCAGTCAACGAGCGTGCCGAACACATCGAAAACCAGAGCCTTGATCGGACGTATCTCGCCGTTCATGTGTGCTCTCCCCAAGCGATACCTTAAAGCTAGCGCATCGGGGCCTGCTGCACCACCGGCCGGGAGCGAAACGGCACGCGCTAAGTGGACCGCTTCGACTTTGACTTGCCTGCCGCAGCCAATTTCACCACCGCGCTCTCAAACATTTGCTGCACGTCCTGATCCTTGCGTCCGGTCGCAGAAGCAATTTTTTCCGGAGAATTGCCCGCCAAGACGAGGCGAAGCACCTTTAGTTCGAACGACGACACTCTACCCGCTCCCCCGCTCCATTTCAGCTTTAAGCTCAAACGAGTTAGCGCGAGGGCGTATCCCAATCAATGTCAGCAGAGAGGGCCCTCAAAGTTGACACAGAAGAGGTAGATGTGGGAGCGTTCGGTGTAGCCTGGGTGACAATTATAGGCAAAGAAACTGGAGATGCTCCTATTAGTTACACCGCCTGATATAAGGAACGACAGCTACTCCGTTTGAATAGTTGCGAAATAACAGGGAGAAAATGTACATATTGGCGGAGATGATAATCTTGGTGCTGAGCGCGTGAGTGGAGGAAGCATTGGGAAGGTCGATTCCGTTATGTCAACAGTTGACCCATATCCATCTTGATTTTCGCGAAGTCGTGTTCGATGCCTGTCCGCGCTGCATGGGCGAGGGCGATGCCTGTATGGCTGAATTGGTGACCGATAAGGTCGAGCGAGTGCCTCGCACCCCTCCTCTCGAACGGGAAGAATAGCGTAGAGAGAAGGTCGCATCGAAGAGTCTACGTGTCCGATTCAGTCGCCACGTCATTCGGATTCGCCTCCCTCCTTATCCTTTCCCCCATCCTGCCAACACGCCGGGCGATGCGTGAGCGGCGGTGCGATACCTAATCCAAAATCGCACGTTGAGCGGGGGGTTTTCACGTTCGGTTAACCGAATGCGTTTATGGTCTCCTTCACCGCCGTCGTGGAGCGAATGCCTGACCCTCCCCAGTGCAGGTTGTGCGCGTTGAAGCGGCGGCGGCCCATTTTATTTATTGCGAGACTCAGCGGCGCATGGACCCAAACCTTCGCAAGGTGATCCTTCAGATTTGGTTTCTCGTCAAGCGGACGGGGGCAGAGCACAGCCACTGTCTCGAATGCACCGTCGCCATGGTCCAGTCAGTGCGTCCGCAAATGCAGCACACGGATGCGCGGGCCGCGGTTCAGTTCGTGCTGCGGCAGCGGGCCGTTTAGAACGTTCCCAGTTCCTCCATTCGGGTAGCGAACTTATGTTGTTACTCAAAACTATGCTATAATCGAATGTCTGGCTCGGGGCCCAGGGCAGGTTAAACATTTGCAATGAAGCCTACCTTCCTTTCTTCGGACGAGGTGACAAGCGAAGCGATTCGCGAGATGGATCGCTACTGGAATTCATTGCGCGGAGCCGGGATCATACCGCGAAAAGCGGACCTATGGCCGGGCGACATGAAGCAATTGCTCCCAAACGTCATGCTCGCGGACATCGAAAGAAAGCCGTTCCGGGTCCGCTTCCGCCTGGTCGGAACCAAGGTCGTGGACGCGACGGGTTTCGACTTCACAGGACGTTATCTCGACGAGATCGCACTGCCTCATGACATCGGCCCCTTCCTGAGATGTTATCGCATCGCGGCCTTCACCCGGCGGCCCGCCGCTAGCCGGGTTATTTGGTACCTCAAGGGCGGCGATAGGGCCGAATACGACCTGGGAGTCTGGCCGCTGTCCAATGGCGGGGAAACCGTTGATACCGTCATCGCACTGGAATGTTATGCCAACCTCGAAAAGCACGCGGGCTGGTACCACCGGACGCCGAGGCGATGGCAACTTTGATTTCCGGGGCGTTTCCCTGCAGAGTCTCACAGGCTTAAAGTCTACATCCCGGCGCAACGACGACACCCGTTGTACATCGGCAATGAACGCACGCGCCGGTCTTGGATTGCGGTATGTCAGTTGCTTGGCGCGCAGCCGGAGCTACGATGCCTGGTGCCGATCTGAAAGGAGCCTTATGAGCGGGTCGCCTCGTCCGACGTTCCAGGTGCGGGGGTTAAGCAAGGTGTATGGTACCGGTCCGTTGGCGGTCCATGCGCTGCGCGACTGCTCGCTCGACCTTTACCCGCGCGAACTGGC
>SKZV01000267.1 GCA_007127165.1 Rhodovibrio sp.
CGCGGCGCCCTGGTCGACGACGACGCCTTGATCGCGGCCTTGAAGGCGGGCAAAGTCTTGGCGGGCCTCGACGTCTTCAACGACGAACCCGGCGGCGACCCGCGCTACCGCGACCTGGACAACGTATTTCTGCTGCCGCATGTGGGAAGTGCGACGGTGGACACGCGCGCGGCCATGGGTGCGCGGGCGATTGCGAACATGGACGCGTTTTTTGCAGGGAAAGAGCCGGGGGATCGGGTGGCGTGAGGGGATTCAACGGGGGCGTTTCGACGTCATGGGCATATTGTTGTAAACGATGATTGCCCACCCGGATAGGGCGGCCCCTCGATACTGCCCAAGCGGGCCTGCTCGGGGTGAGGTATTCTTATACTCCAAAGTATCCTCACCCCGAGTAGCGCCACTTCGGCGCGTATCGAGGGGTCAGCCTCGATGAGTTCGGTCTTTCGCATCTTGGTATGATCCAGGCATTCGCCTTGTGAGTGCATTCGGACAATAAAGAGCCGGATCAAGTCCCATAACGGCGAAATAGCTTCGGCTCCACGCCCCCTAAACAAAATCCACCACCACCCCGCAAGCCTCTTCCGCCGCCAAGTGCAGGCGTCCGTCCCTGCCGGTCTCGAACGGCACGCCTGCGCTGTGTAGAACGTCCGCCGTGCGCGCCAGATCGCGGACGGCGATTTCCATCGCGACCGGGCCCCTCTGCGGCGTGCTGGTGCGCGGCGTGTTGGCTTGAGCATGCAGCGCCGCCAGGCCGTCCGGGTCGGTGAAGCGCAGGCGGCAGAGGCCGCAGGTAGCCTTGAACAGACGGTCGGTGGTTTTCACGGCCTCGGCACCGAAGAGGTCGGCGTAGGCGCGGGCGAGCGTGCCGGGGTCGTCGACCACGACCGTGAGTCCGGCAACGTGCGTCGCGCCGTTGGGGTGGTCGAGCCATTGTGGCTGCCAGACCAACTCCGGCGTCAGATGGCGGCAGAGGAAGGCGCGCAGGCCGGGGGTGGTCTCGGGCGGCAGGTGGAGCAGGCGGAATTCCGGCAGCACGTCGCCGTCGGGCAGTTCCAGCGTGCGCTTGAGCTGTTGCGGGCCGTCGGTCTTGACGCCCTTCTCCGCCAGGGCCGCCGCCGCGCGGTCCAGGTCCTCCCCGACGAAGGCCGCGCCCAGCAGCCCCTCGCCCTTGTCGGCGAGGAAGGTGTCGAGGTTGTTGGTGAACTGCGCCGGATCGACGATGCCCAGAAGCTCCAGGTAGTCGTTCGCGAACATGATGCAGTAATTCGCCGTGCCCCAGCCGATATGCCGCCCGCGCGGCGTGGTGCGGAACCCCAGCCGCTCATAGCGTTGCCGCGCGGCTTCTAGGTCTTCCACGCCGATCAGCAGGTGGTCCAGTCCGGCGGCGATTGCGGTCATGGAGTCTCCTCTTCGCGCCCGGCATCCGGCTTGCCGTAGGTTTTGAACTTCTCCAGCACCCGCGCCATCTCGGCGTCGTCGAGCAGGGTCGGCTGGCCGATTTGCAAGGCCCGCCAGTACTGCGCCGCCAGCGTCTCCACCTCCACCGCGAGCGCCAGCGCCTTGTCCAGCGTTTCGCCCAGCGCCAGCATTCCGTGGTTGGCGAGCAGGCAGGCTTTCCGCCCCTCCAGCGCCGTCAACGCAAAGTCCGAGAGCGCCTGCGTGCCGAAGGTCGCATAGGGCGCGCAGCGGATATCCGTCCCGCCCGCGACGGCGATCATGTAGTGGAAGGCTGGAATGCCGCGCTCCAGGCAGGCGAGCGTGGTGCAGAACATCGCATGGGTGTGAACCACGGCTCCGGCATCCGGCTTCGCGGCGAGAATGTCGCGGTGGAAGCGCCATTCCGTCGTCGGACGGCGGCCCGGGGTGGGGCAGCTCCATTGCCCGTCGAAATCCATATAGACAACGTCTTCCGCCGCCATCGCCTCATAGGGCAGGCCGGACGGCGTGAGCAGCAGGCCGTCGCCCGCCCGAAGGCTGAGATTGCCGGAGGTCCCCTGGTTGATCCCCAGCGCGTTCATCCGCCGCGCCGCCTCGACCAGAGCTTGCCGTTCGGCGGCGTATTGCATGGCCTACTCCGCCGCCGAAGCCGCGTGCTCGGGATATAGCGCGGCGAGTCCCTCGCGGCTCGCCGGGCAGACGCCGCGCTCGGTAATCAGCGCGGTAACGAGGCGGGCGGGCGTGACGTCGAAACCGAAGTTCGCGACCGGGGAGTCGGGCGGGGTGATCCGCACCGAAGTGTCTTCGCCCGCGTCGGTGCGGCCCGGTACGTGGCTGACCTCGCGGCTGTCGCGCTCCTCGATGGGGATCGCCGCGCCGTCGGCGAGGCTCCAGTCGATGGTGGGGCCGGGCAGGGCGACGTAGAAGGGAACGCCGGTGTCCTTGGCCGCCAGCGCCTTCAGGTAGGTGCCGATCTTGTTGCAGACGTCGCCGGTCGCGGTGGTGCGGTCGGTGCCGGTGACGCAGAGATCGACCTCGCCGCGCGCCATCAACAGCCCGCCCGCGTTGTCCACGATGACCTTGTGCGGTACGCCGTGACGGCCAAGCTCCCAGGCGGTCAGCCCCGCGCCCTGGTTGCGCGGGCGCGTCTCGTCCACCCAGACGAAGACCGGAATCCCCGCATCGTGCGCCATGTAGATCGGCGCGAGCGCGGTGCCCCAATCCACCGTGGCAAGCCAGCCCGCGTTGCAGTGGGTGAGGACGTTGAGGGTCCCGCGCGCGCCCTTGGCCTTCCAGGCTTGGCGGAAGACTTCCAGCCCGTGACGGCCGATGGACTCGTTCATCTCCGCGTCGTCGTCGCAGATTTCCCCGGCGCGGCGGAAGGCGGCCCCGGCGCGCTCCCCCTCGGGCCGCGCGGCGACGTGGCGGCGGACATCTTCGACGGCCCAGCGCAGGTTGACCGCCGTGGGCCGGGTCGCGAGCAGCGTTTCCGCTGCCCGCTCCAGGTTCTCATCGGAAGGATCGCGGGACATTGCGAGCCAAAGGCCGTAAGCGGCGGTCGCCCCGATCAGCGGGGCGCCGCGCACCAGCATGGCGCGGATCGCGTGCGCCGCGTCCTCCAAAGTTTCCAGCCGCGCGGTGACGAAGTCGTGCGGCAAGCGGGTCTGGTCGATGATCTCGGCCGCCGCGCCGTCCTCGGCGGGCCAGATCGAACGATAGGAAATGCCGTCGACTTTCATGATGCCAGCCCTCCGAATTTGGTGTTCGAGGTTACAGCATGCGCCCCGCGACCGCTTGCAAGCGCTCCACCATCGCCGGGTCGCGGGCGTCCGGCTGGGTGATGATCGCGTGTTCCAGCGCCGTATGGCAGCCCATCTCGCAGGACTCCTTGCGCGCGCCAAGTTCGGGCACGACGCGGCGGACCAGCGCGCGGGCCTTGTCGGCATTTTCGAACAGGATCTTGATGACCTGCTCGACCGAGACGTTCTCGTGGTCATCGTGCCAGCAGTCGAAGTCCGTGACCATGGCGACTGTCGCGTAGCAAAGCTCCGCCTCGCGGGCCAGCTTGGCTTCCGGCATGTTGGTCATGCCGATCACGTCGCAGCCCCAGCTCCGGTACAGTTCGCTCTCGGCGCGGGTGGAGAACTGCGGGCCTTCCATAACAAGGTAGGTGCCGCCGCGTTGCATGGAAATCCCCTCGGCACGTCCGGCCTGCTCCAGCGCCCCGGAAAGGCGCGCGCAGGTGGGGTCGGCGACTGAGACGTGGGCGACGAGCCCGGTGTCGAAGAAGGATTTTTCGCGCGCGAATGTGCGGTCGATGAATTGATCTACCAGAAGGAAGGTCCCCGGCGAGAGGTGCTCCTTCAACGAGCCCACCGCCGAAAGCGAGATGATCTCGCTCGCCCCGGCACGCTTTAATGCGTCGATGTTGGCGCGGAAGTTGAGCCGGGAGGGCGGCGTCTTGTGGCCGCGTCCGTGGCGCGGCAGGAAGACCACCGGCTGGCCGTCCAACTCGCCGTGCAGCAGGGCGTCGGAGGGCTTGCCGAAGGGTGTGTCGACCTCGCGCCATTCCGCCTTTTTCAGCCCCTCGATATCGTAGACACCGCTGCCGCCGATCACGCCGATCACCGGCGGGGTTCCCGGATTCGCCATGGGGCTCGCCCTCCTCAATGGTTGTCGTCTTGACGTGACGCTTTAGCGTTCGCGGTCCCGGAACGCAAGCGGGCCGCCCCGATGAAGGGCGGCCCGCCGCGTATCCGTCACGACTGTTGGTTCTGGGCCGTTAGTGCAAATCCTGCCAGATCCGGCGTTTCACCGCGTAAAGCAGACCGGTGAAGACGATCAGAAACAGGATCACCTTGATGCCCATGCGCTTGCGCGCCTCCATGTGCGGCTCCGCCGCGAAGTGGAGGAACATCGTCACGTCGTGCGACATCTGCGAAACGGTGGCCTCGGTGCCGTCCTGATAGTCCACCATCCCGTCGGTCAGCGGCGGCGGCATGGCGATCTGATTGCCGGAGTAGTGCTCGTTCCAGAACAGCCCGCCACCAACCTCGACGCCCGGTGGCGGGTCGGTGTAGCCCGTGAGCAGCGCGTAGAGGTACTCCGGACCGCCTTCGCGCGCCTTCGTGATCACCGAAAGGTCCGGCGGATACGCGCCCTGGTTCGCGGCGCGGGCAGCCTGCTCGTTCGGGTAGGGATCGGGAATCGTATCGGTCGCCCGACCCGGCCGCTCGAACATGTTTCCGCGGTCGTCAGGGCCATCCTCGACATTGTACTGTTCGGCGATCGCAAGCACCTCCTCCTCGGTGTAGCCGATGCCTTCCAGCGTGTAGAAGGGCACAAGCTCCATCGAGTGACAGGCCATGCAGGCCTGCTCCAGAACTTGCAGCCCGCGCTGGGCCGAGGCGTAGTCGAAGGTCCCGAAGATGCCGTCGAAGGAGAAGTCCCGGCTGGGGATGTCCCCGGCGGGCGCGGCCTGCGCGGCCCCGCCGAAGCCAAGCGCGAATGTGAGCGCGGCGGCGGTGAGAATCTTCTTCTTCATCGTTACGCCTTCTCCATCGGCTTTGCATGCGCCCCGGCTGGTTGCCCGCCGCCTTTGAGGACGGGTCCTGCGATGCTGTTCGGCAACGGCTTCGGCCGTTCGAACTTACCCAGTAGCGGCAAGATAATCAGGAAGTGCGCGAAGTAGTAGAAGGTCGCGATCTGGGCGATCACCACGTAGATCCCTTCCGCCGGCATTGCGCCGACCCAGCCCAACACCAGCACGTCGACCACCAGTACCCAGAAGAAAAGCTTGTAAAGCGGCCGGAACTTGGCGCTGCGCACCGGCGAGGTGTCGAGCCAGGGCAGGAACAACAGCACTACAAGGGCGCCACCCATGGCGATCACGCCCAGCAACTCGTTCGGAATCGCCCGCAGGATCGCGTAGAACGGCAGGAAGTACCACTCTGGAACAATGTGCGCCGGTGTCTGCAAGGCGTCGGCCGGAACGTAGTTGTCGGCGTGCCCGAAGAAGTTCGGCGCGAAAAAGATGAAGAAGGACATGATGATCAGGAACACGCCCAGCCCGAACATGTCCTTGATCGTGTAGTAGGGGTGGAAC
>SKZV01000002.1 GCA_007127165.1 Rhodovibrio sp.
AGGTCCGCCGCCAGGGCGGCCAGCGCCGCGTCGCCGGTGAGCGTGCCGCCGTCTCCAGACGGCTCCACGGGGGGCTGTTGAGCGGCGGGCGCTTGCGCCGTCTGGGCGTTCATTCTTTGCAGATTGGCGCCGACGGTCATCGCGTTGGCCAGTGCCTGCGGGTCCGCGGCGGCGGCGCGCGCTTGGGCAGGCTGTGCGGGCTCCGCTTGTTGCGGTTCGGATTCCGACTCGGCGAACTGCGTTTCCGGAGCCTGCCGTGGCAGCCCGTCCTCATCCTCGCCGCCGAAAAGCTGGGCCATGACGTGGCCGCCGACATCGCGGCCCGAGGACTCCTCCACCGTGGCGTCGAGCATGGCGTAGCCCATGCCGAGCGGCCCACCGTAGATCGCACCGCCCATAATGCGGGAGGGACCGCCGATCTCGTCGCCGGTCAGGTGGCGGTAGATCGTCGACACGATGGGAATGTGCTGCAGCGGGTTCACCGCATCGACCAGATCGCCGAACGACATGGTTTTGGTTCCCGCGTGCGAGGGATGGCTAGGGTCCCGGCGGGCATGGGCCTCTAGCTGCGAGAGCGAGGCGGCTTGTCCGATGTTGAGATTCGGCATGATGCGGTTTCCTGGCTCGCCCGAGATCCGGCGTTACCAGCAAGCCGATGCAAGCGCCATGCCAGCGCGCCCCGTCCAAAGCGCCCGAGTCGCGGCCTGGAAAGGCGGAAAAATCTGCCGGGGCGGCAAGGCTTGCCCGGAACAGACGGAACGTTAGTACAAGTGCCCGAAGCGCCGCGCCTTGGTGGAGAGGTATTGCTCGTTGTGGTCGTTCGAGGGGAAGTGGTGCGGCACCCGTTCCACAACATCGACGCCGCAAAGGGCGAGCGCCGTCACCTTGTCGGGATTGTTGGTCAGCAGGCGCACCCGGTTCAGGCCAAGCTGGCGCAGCATTTCCCCCGCCGGTTCGTAAATCCGCTCGTCCGCGTCGAAGCCCAGCGCCTCGTTCGCCTCCAGCGTGTCCGCGCCCTTGTCCTGCAGCCGGTAGGCGCGGAGCTTGTTCACGAGGCCGATCCCCCGGCCCTCCTGCGCCAGATAGAGCAGCACCCCCGCGCCCGCCTCCGCCATTGACGCGATGGCCCCGCGAAGCTGGTCGCCGCAGTCGCAGCGCAGGCTACCCAGCAGATCGCCGGTGAAGCACTCCGAATGCACCCGCGTCAGCACCGCCTCATCCGGGCGCGGCTCGCCGATGACGATGGCCAGATGCTCGACCCCGCCGTCGGGCGGGCGGAAGGCGTGGACCCGCGCGTTCTCCGCGCCCAACAGCGGCACCCGCGCGTCGGCCACTTTGCGCAGTCCGCGCGCGGCGGCGCTGCGGTAGTCGCGCAGTTCGTCGGCGGAAATCTCCACCAGCGCGTGCTCGTCGGCCCAGCGCACAGGCTCCGCCGCCGCCAGCGGCGACAGCAGCGCCGCCGGAAGCAGCCGCGCCAGCTTCGCCAGCGTCAGCGCCCGGATCGCCAGGGGATCGCCGGGCGACGCATCGACAATCGCGTCCGCCGCAATGTCGCCGGGCGCGCAGGGGTCCGCCAAGAGGTCTATCGGCGCGCTGTAGGGGTCTTTCAGCTCCAGCCGCATGACCGCGTCGCCGCGCTCCGGCGCCGCGACGCCGAGGTCGTGCGCCCGCCTTGCAGAGAGCGCCAGCAGCGGCGCATGTCCGCTCAAATCCTCCAGCCGCCGCGCACCCTCGGGCGCGCCCGCCTCCGCCGCCAGCACCAGAACCGCGCCGCTCGCGTCGTGGACGACGACCGGCGCACCCCGGCGCATCTCGCTCACCGCGCGGTCGACGCGGTGAAGCAAGCGCTCGGGGAGCGGCTCGCCGGAGAGGTCGCCGGCGCGCGCGTTTGAGGGGAGCGTATCGGACATCGGGAGCACTTTACGGGCCTTCATCGGGCGTGTCATCGTTATCGTCTGAAAATTGTGCGTTGACGGGAAGATGGCACCGCGCGGGCGTGGGGGAAAGCCCCCGCGTGCCGGTCACTGAGGCGCGCGGCCCTAAAGCGCGGGAATCGGGAGGCGAAGAGAGAGCGATGGCGGAGGCGATCTATCGCGGCTGGGACCGCGCGCGGCTGGACGCGGAGTTGAACCTGCGCGCCCGCTGGCCGGATCACGCCGAGATTTTCGAGCGTTGGGCGCGCGAGAGCCGCAAGGCGCGCAAGAGCCTGGGCGGGCGGTTGGAGCTTGCCTACGGCGAATCCCAAGGCGAGCGGCTGGACCTGTTTCCGGTGCCGGGACATAAACACGCGCCCTTGCTCGCGTTCATACACGGCGGCTACTGGCAGTCGCTCGACAAGTCGGATTTCTCCTATCTCGCACCGCCCTGGCTGGAGGCGGGCGTCGCCTTCGCCTCGCTGAACTACGACCTCGCGCCCAAGGCGTCGCTGCCGGAGATGGTGGCGCAGATCCGCCGCGCCGTCGCGTGGCTATACAACCACGCGGCGCAGCACGGTATCGACCGCGAGCGCATCTTCCTCGCCGGGCACTCCGCCGGGGGGCATCTGGCGGTGCTGGCGGCGGAGCGTGACTGGATCGAGCCGGGGAGCGATCTCCCGGTCGAGGCGGTGAAGGGCGGACTTTCGATCTCCGGCGTCTACGACCTGGAGCCGATCCGCCTGTCCTATCATCAGGCGGTGCTGCGCCTGAACCCGGATCAAGTCGCCGAAGCCTCTCCCCTGCGCCGCCCGCCGCGCAGCGCCGGTCCGTTACTGCTCGCGGTCGGCGACGAAGAAACGGAAGAGTTCCAGCGCCAACAGGCCGAGTTCCTGGAAACGTGGCGCAACCAGGGCCTGACGGCGGCCAGCGTCGACCTCCCGCGCCGCCACCACTTCACCGCGGTGGATGCCCTGGGCGAGCCGGAACACCCGCTCTTTGCGGCGATGCGGGCGATGATCGCGGGCGAGGTGGATAGAGGGTGAGCGGTGTCGACACGAGTGGGCGGGCTCCAACAGATGCTCCTCGAGCGATTGTGGGCGTTATTACGGTATGAACTGTTCAGTCGTGTCCGCCTAGCTTAGTTCCATCCGGTCAGAATAAAGGCGGCTGTCGGATGAACACCGGACAAGCGGTTTGCGGGCGCAGTCGGCGGGGATGGGTCATAACCTGCCGCTGGTCTCTGGGGACATATGGTCGGCTTTTGGGACAGTTTCGGCATTTTCTCCTCTTGATGCATGTCCAGGCCGCCTTCGCCCGCGAGCGGAAGATCGCGGCGGCGGAGAGTCCCGAAGCGGCCATCGCGGGGCTGTTTGCGGGAGAGGCGGCTTGCGGCATGGCTTGAACAGTGGCCTCCCACTTGCTAATCAGGGGTGTAACGGGCGAAGGCGTCGTGTAACGTGAATCATCCGATTCGGTTGTTCCGGGAGTGCACCAAACATGGCCGTGAATGCAGGCAAAAAAATCCTGCTCGTCGACGATGACGAGGCGCTGCGCCAATCTCTAGGCGAACAGCTACGTCTGCACGAGGAGTTCACGACGACCGAGGGCGGCACCGGCAGCGCCGGGCTGGAAGCGGTCAAGCACGAGCATTTCGACGCGATCCTGCTGGACGTCGGCCTGCCCGACATGGACGGGCGCGAGGTTTGCCGGGTGATGCGGCGCAACGGGGTTTCCTGTCCGATCATCATGCTGACGGCGGCGGAAACCGACGCCGACACGATCCTGGGGCTGGACGCGGGCGCGAACGACTATATGACCAAGCCGTTCCGTCTGGGCGTGTTGCTGGCCCGGCTGCGCGCGCAGCTTCGCCAGCACGAGCAGAGCGAGGACGCGGTCTTCACCATTGGTCCCTACACCTTCCGCCCCAGCGCTAAGGTTCTGGAGGAACCGGAAGCGGGCCGCAAGATCCGGCTGACCGAGAAGGAAACCGCGATCCTGAAGTTCCTCTACCGCAGCGGCGATAAGACCGTCGGGCGCGATACCCTGCTGGGCGAGGTTTGGGGCTACAACACCGGGGTGACGACGCACACGCTGGAAACCCACGTCTACCGCCTGCGCCAGAAGATCGAGGCCGATCCGGCCAACGCGGAACTGCTGATCACCGAGCCGGGCGGCTACCGGCTGGTGCCGTAGTTCGTTCCGCCGATCCGCCGCGACAGCCAGACTCCCAGCACGAGGGCGACGGCGGTGACGCCGCCGAGCATCGGCGCGGACCAGTTCCACCCGCCGGTCATGGCGAAGGCCTGCGCCAGCATCACCGGCCCGATCAGCACGCCGAGGTTGCGCCCCGTCATGATGATCCCGAAGGCGGTCGCGGCCGTGCGGCCATGCCCGGCAATCGCGCTGGGCATGGCGAAAAGGCAGGTCGGCACGACGCCCGCCGCCGCACCGTAGACGATCAGCGCCAGAACCCCGAACAGGCCGTCGCCCGCCAGCGGGAGCATGATCCAGCTAACCGTCTGCGCCGCCAGTCCGCCGACCAGCAAGCCGCCAAGCGCGACTCCCCGGTTCATTGCGTGTCCGGTGATCAGGATCGCGACCAGCAGCACCGAAACCGGCAGCGTATAGCCGAACAGCGCGCCGCCCAGGCTGAAACCCAGCGCCTCGACCAGATACTGCGGCAGCCAGGTCATATAGGCGAAATACTGCCCCGACCACAGCATGAAAATCGCACCGGCAAGGGCCAGCGACAGTCGTTGCGCGCGCGAAACGGTCGCGGGAGCGGCCTCTGCTTCGCCACTTACGGATGCACGTTGGCTGCCGGTCCGCACCGCAGGGTGGCCACGCCGCGCCAATGCGCCGACCCAGATCGCCAGCGCCACGGTGAGCGCCAGCGCGACCCACCAGAGCGACTGCCAGCCGAGGAGCGCGAATCCCGGCTGCGCCAGAAGGATCGCGCTCAACTGGCCGATGGGAATCCAGGCGGCGGTGAGCGCGATCACCAGCGGCAGATGGTCGCGCCCGGCGTTGGAATTCGCCAGCACCGGCCCGGCGATCGCCAGCACGGCGAAAGCTACGCCCTCCAACGTCCGCGCCGCCAGCACGAGCCAGCCCGACTCCGGCACCGCAAGCGTTGCGAGCGTGCCCAGCGCCATCAGCGACAGCGCGAGGAGAACCGCGCTCACCGGCCCCCGGCGCTCCATGTGGCGTCCCAGCGCCAGCGACAGGAACAGCCCGGCCGCGGCATAGACCGACATGAAGCCGCCCGCCAGCGTGCGGTCGTAGCCGTAAGCGTCCAGCATCAAGGGCAAGGCGGGCGGCAGCTTGAACTGCTGGAAGGCGGCGTAGCTGGCCAGCGTGAGGCCCAGCGCCACTCCGGTCCAGTTGGTATGGCGCGAGGTCGTCTCCACGAGAGGGCCAGCTTCCGTCTAACAAAGGGGCCGAAGGACTTGTCCGACTAGGCGGCAGCGATAAAATCGAGGCGTATGAGTCGCAGGATTCACGCGTCGGTCACGGACTTCTGAAAACGAACCGAGAGCTCAGGCATTACCATGGCCGACATGACGGAGCAAACACGCGGCTGGCGACGACAGACTCCCCTGTGGAATGCCCGGTGGAGCGCGCGGCAGGCACGCGCGCGACTGCCCGAGCGCGTATTGAATCAGGTTCGCGCGCAGCAGTCGAAAACCGAGTGCCTGATCGGCTGGATTCAGCTCGCCGTGGTGATCACCTTCACCGTGCTCTACACGCTTGCGCCCAAGACCTTCGCGGACCATGACACCTTCCAGCCGGTCCCCTACGCGCTATCGGCCTATTTCCTGTTCACCGTCGTGCGCCTGGCGTTGGCCTACCGGGTCCATCTGCCGGACTGGTTCCTCTATCTGTCGATCTTCATCGACATGGCGCTGCTATTCTTGTTGATCTGGTCGTTCCACCTGCAATACGAACAGCCGCCCGCCTTCTACCTGAAGGCGCCGACGCTGCTCTATGTCTTTATCTTCATCGCGTTGCGCGCCCTGCGGTTCGAGGCGCGCTTCGTCATCGCGGCCGGGGTGACGGCGGCGGCAGGCTGGCTGTTCATGATGGGCTACGCCATCGCCCTCGATCCCCGCGACGACATGATCACCCGCGACTACGTGGAGTACATGACGTCGAACTCCGTGCTGCTGGGAGCCGAGTTCGACAAGGTCATTTCGATCCTGATGGTGACCTTTATCCTCGCCGTCGCCATTGTCCGCGCCCGCGCGCTGCTGTTGTCTTCGGTGGCGGAGAGCACGGCGGCGCAGGACCTCTCGCGATTCTTCTCGCCCGAGGTGGCGCGGCGCATCGTGGAGGCCGAGGAGATCGGCATCGGTTCCGGCGAGGCCCGCAACGCCGCGATTTTGAACATCGACCTGCGTGGCTTCACGCCGATGACGGAAGCGCACAGTCCAGACGAGGTGATGCGCCTCCTGTCAGATTATCAGGCGGTGATGGTCCCGATCGTGCGCAAGCACGGCGGCAGCATCGACAAGTTCCTGGGTGACGGAATCCTGGCGACCTTCGGCGCGACGCGCGAGCACGGAACCTACGCCGCCGATGCGCTGCGCTGCCTGGAGGAGATCGTTTCGGCTGCGGAACAATGGCGTTCCGAACGCGAGGCACAGGGACAGCCGTCCTGTCCGGTGAACGCCGCCGTTGCCGCCGGGCGGGTCGTCTTCGGCGCGGTGGGGGAGGAAAACCGGCTGGAGTACACGGTCATCGGCGATCCGGTGAACCTTTCGGCCAAGCTGGAGAAACACAACGTCGCGGCGCAGACGCGTGTGCTCACGACAGCCGCCACTTTCGACCTCGCCCGCGCGCAGGGTTTCGTGCCGCGCGGCGCCTGCCGCAGCCTGCCCGCGCAGAGCATGACCGGCGTGCGCAAGCCAATGGATCTCGTGGCCCTGGGGTAATGCGGGTTTCGCCTCTTTCGCCCGCCAAGCGCCTGCGCTAACGTGCCGTCGAGACTGTCCCTTCAGCGCCAAGGATCGAGCCGCCCCATGACCGACTTGCTGTCCCGCCTGCTCAACGAGCGCGACTGGCTGCTTGCCGACGGAGCGACCGGCACCAACCTCTTCGCGCTGGGGCTGGAGCATGGCGATTCGCCGGAGACGTGGAATCTGCGTTATCCCGAGCGGGTCAAGCAGCACTACCGTTCATTTTTGGAGGCGGGCTCGGACATCATCCTCACCAACACCTTCGGCGGCACCCGCAATCGGCTCAAGCTGCACGGGGCGCAGGAGCAGGTGGCGGAAATCAACGGCGCCGCCGCGCGGCTTGCCCGCGAAGAGGTGGCGAAGCTCGACCGCCCGGCCGTGGTTGCGGGCTCGATGGGGCCGACAGGGGACCTGTTCCAGCCGCTGGGTGTACTGACTTTCGAGGACGGCAAGGCGGCCTTCGCGGAGCAGGCGGCGGCGCTGGCGGCGGGCGGCGTGGACGTCCTGTGGATCGAGACGATCTCGGCGGTGGACGAGTTGAAAGCCGCCGTGGCAGGCGCGGCGACCGCGGGACTACCGATTTGCTGCACGCTATCGTTCGACACAAACGGCCGCACGATGATGGGCGTCACGCCCGATCAGCTCGCTCAGCTCGTCCACGAGATGGACCCGCGGCCGCTGGCCTTTGGCGGCAACTGCGGCGTCGGCGCGGCGGAACTGGTGGTCGCGCTGACCAATATGGCTCAGGTGCTGGAGCCCGGAGACGTGCTGATCGCCAAGAGCAACTGCGGCATTCCCGAGTGGGTCGGCGACCGGATCGAGTATAACGGCACCCCGGAACTGATGGCGGACTATGCGCGCCTCGCCCGCGACTGCGGCGCGCGCATCATCGGCGGCTGCTGCGGCACGACGCCCGAACATATTCGGGTGATGCGCGAAGCGCTGGAAACCTACACTCCCGATGGCGTGCCGAGCATCGAGACCATCATTGCGCGTCTTGGCGAAATCTCCACCGGCGCGCAGGCGCAATCGCTCAGCGGCCCCTCCGCCCTGCCGACCGGCGAGGCCGAGACCGCTGGAGGCCGCCGCCGCCGAGGCGGACGGGCGCGGCGCGAGGAAACCGGAGACGAGACGCCGCCGAAGTTCTAACGGACTCGTCCGGCCCCGCGCAGGTGCCTGAGACGCCGAGTCACAGCCTGCCTTGCAGCCACTGCGTCAGGTCTTCCGTGGCGTGATGAATGAAGTCTTCCCGCCCGGTATAGCCGAGACGGGCCCACTCGCTGTCGGTGACCACCCAAACCGTCGTCATACCCAAAGCCGCCGCCGGTTCCAGGTTGCGCGGCATGTCGTCAAAAAACACCGCGTGCTCCGCCGCGATGCCATGATGCGCAAGGCACTTTTCGAACGCCGGACGAGAAGGCTTGGGCAGGTAATCGGCGGCCGCGATGTCGAAGACTCCCCCGAAGTGCCGGGCGATCCCAAGACGGTCGAGCACCCCTGCCGCGTGCGCCTGCGAACCGTTGGTGTAAATCAGCTTTCGTCCCGGCAGCGCGGCCAGCGCCAAATCGAGGGCGGGGGACGCCGCCACCGGCGTGAGGTCGATGGCGTGCACATACTCCAGAAACGCCTCCGGCTCGACGCCGTGCACCTCCATCAGGCCGCGCAAGGTGGTGCCATGCTCGCGCAGGTACTTTTTCTGGATGCGCCGCGCCTCTGCCGGGTCCGCGATGGACAGGCGATCCTGGACGAACTCGCCCATCCGCCGGTCGACCTGGTCGAAAAGCCTGCACGAGGCGGGATAAAGGGTATTGTCCAAGTCGAAAAGCCAGACCGTCTCTTCGCCTTGGGGCATCGGGGGTGAGTCACTGTTCTTCATGCCCCGAAGATGACGTCCCTGTCCTGCCACGGCAAGGGGGAATGGCGAGGGAAACTGGGGCAACCCGCGCCGGGAACGCCCGCAGTGCCGCTCGGCGCAGCTAGACGATCACGTGATCGAAGATTGCGATCAAAGCGAAAAGCGCAGCAGCGGCTGCAATGAACGCCAATTCTGAACTATACTTTTGCATGACATAACTCCGTTATCTGTTCTGCATACCCGTTGGCTAGGAGTAAAGTTCCACATTCCCGTCCTTCAACCGTTTCAATATTTTTTTTTAACATAGAATACATGCCCGTTGGCGGTAGCCGCTCCACCGGAATGGCAGGATTCCAAACATGTGAACCCGTGGCGGAGCGGCGGGAAAATGATCGGTTGAATTAAGCAGACATTAACGCCAATGCGCCAAACTCCGGGACATTCAACCTGCGGGGGCAGGGGTAGACCGGGTAGCGTCCCGGTCTACCGGTTTCGCTCCGGCGACGTTTAAGGGACGGCATAAGAGCGCGATGGCACGGAGCAACCCCTCGAAGAGCGCGGGTGACGGCAAAACCCGCGGCCGCAGCATCGACTCCGGCCTCGCGCTGTTTTCCCTCAACGGCCCGTTCGCACAGTACAGCGGCCCGGCCCTTGTGGCTGGACCGGCGGCGAGCGTGCTGGCGTCGAACGATGCGGCGGAGGAACTGGTCGAACTGATCAAGGGCAAGTGCCCGGCGGAGCTGCGCACGGCGCTCAACACCGCGATGGAAGGGCGCAGTGCCCAGATCAGCCCGCTGCTCTTGAACACCGGGCCGGAGGCAAGCGGCGCGGGAGACGAGGGCGTCCGCGCGCTTGAACTCACCATCCTGCCATGGAGCGAGGGCTCGGCGGTGCTGGTGCTGGGCCGCGACGCGACGCTGGACCGGCGGCTGCGTCAGGCGCTCATCGAGTCGCAGCATCGCTACAAGGATATCGTCGGTCTCCTGACGCACGACTTCGCCTGGGAAACCGATGCCGAAGGACGATTCGTGTATGTCTCCGCGGACGGCGCTTTTGGCTACGCCGCCGACGACCTTCTTGGAACCCCGGCAAGCGACCACGCGGCCGAGGCGGCGGCGGAGACAGCGCGCGCCATCTTCTCTACCCATAGCAAGCGCGCCGACCAGCCGCTGAACCTGACCAAGCGCGGCGGCGGCGAGGTCCCGGTGGTCGCCAGCGCCGTACCGTTGTTTTCCAGCGAGGGGCGCTGGACGGGCGCTCGCGGGCTATGCCGCGACATGAGCACCCGGACCGCCGCCACCCGGACCGCCGAACAGGGCCATAAGCGGGAGAAGCTGCTCTCCGCGATCCTGCGCATGTCGCGTGGATCCGCCTCTCCGCAGGCCATGCTCGATACCATCGCAGCCGGGCTGCCAACCGCGCTGGGCAGCGACGGCGCGGCGATCTATCGGCTGGTGGATGGCGCGTTCAAGCTTGCGGCACGGGCCGGTGGACCGGCTCCCGGCGCGGTGATGCACGACCTGTTGGCGCGCATCGAGGCGGGCGAACGCGATGTCGAGGGCGCCGACGAGGAGGTCGCGGTGGTCGCCCGCGCGACGACCCGCCATGAGGAGGTGAACGGCCTGCTCTATCTATGGCAGGGCCTCGGGGGGCCGTGCTGGTCGGACTACGACCACGCGCTCCTCGGCGACATGACCGAGCAGGTGGGCGAGGCCCTGCGCCGCCTCGCGCGGCAGGAAGAACTTTCGCGCCTTTCGGCCAGCGATAGCCTCACCGGCCTTGCCAACCGCCGGAGCTTCGTCGACAGCCTCGCCAAACGCATCAGCGGCGAGGGGGCGTCGTCCCTCAAGCCCGGCAACCTGCTCTATATCGAGGCGACGAACTTCAAGCTCGTCAACGCCCGGCGCGGCCATCACGCCGGCGATCAGGTGCTGGCCGCAATGGCCCGTCTCATCCACAATCAGGTTGGGCCGGACGATCTGATCGGGCGTTTGGACGGCGACGCCTTCGCGATCTTCCTGGAAGAAGCGTCGAGCGACGCGGCGGTTCAGCGGGCGCGCAACCTCGTCAAGACCGTGCGCGAGGGATTTGGCGGCGAAACCGGCGATCCCGTTCAGCCACTGGGCATCGCCATCGGAGTCGCCGGCTACGACCCTTCCCGGCTCGAATCGGTGTCGGACCTGCTCGAGCGGGGCCATCGCGCCATGAGCCGGAAGAAGCGCAGCGGCGGCGATGCCGTCGGCCTCTGCGATCTCCGCCGGACCTAGAGCATTTTCCGGCGAAGTGGACACCGGTTCGCCGCTAGAAAATGCGCAAAAACAAGAATCTAGAGCGCCGTTCCGATTCAATCGGAACGAAATGCGCTCTAGAGCATTTTCCGGCGAAGTGGACACCGGTTCGCCGTTTCGAAAATGATCACAAACAATGAGTTGGAGCCTATTCCGTGGGCCCGTGCGAACGAAATAGGCTCTAAACGTCGCCCAGGGCGGCTGTCAGGCCGTTCTGCCACCCTCTGAGGCGGATGTGGCGATTTATCACGCCCAGATTTGATCCAGCGCAATTTACTTGAAATAGTTCTAAGTTAGAATATGAAGATCTGCTAATTTAACAAATGGAGATCGTCCATGTTCTCACTTCCACGCCTGCCGCTCGCCGCCGTGGCCATGGCCGCAGCCCTGGCTTTTGCCGCCCCGAACCCGGCTGTTGCGGAAGAGGACGACGGGGAATTGGACCTTCTGGTGATTCTCGGCTCCGACAGTCTGCAGACCCAGGCGATGGCGATGATTCTGGCCAACCACACGCTGGAGCGCGGTCGCACGGTGAACATCCTGCTCTGCGACGATGCGGGCGATCTTGCCCTTGAAGGAGCCGAGGCGGAGCCGGTGCAGCCGCCCGACCGCTCGCCGGTCCAACTCATGCAGATGGCGATGGAGATGGGCGCGACGGTCCAGGTGTGCGCGATCTATCTGCCGACCTCCGGGCTTGAAGAGGACGCGCTGGCCGAGGGCGTGAGCGTCGCCGCCCCGCCGGAAATCGTGGAGCTCATGGTCGATCCCACGCGCCAGCTCATGTCGTTTTGATTTCCGACCCCGGATTGGGAGAGAGCTATGCGATTTCAGAACGCCTTGACCGGGTTCGGCGTCTTGACGCTTGCCGCCGCGATTGCCGGACCGGCCGCCGCCGAGCGCCTCACCCCCGGGCCGGTGGTGGACGCGGACTGGCTGGCCGAGCATCATGAAGAGGTCCGTATCCTCGACGTACGCCGCGATACCGCAACCTTCGAGGACGGCCGCATCCCCGGCGCGGCGCTGCTGGCCTGGGACGAGGTCCGCGCCGACCGCGACATCGAGGGCGTCGAGTTCCAGATGATCCTGCCGGAGCCGGAGATTTTCGAATCCCTGATGCGCGACGCCGGGATCGGCAACGACGATACGATCGTCATCATCTCGCCCGGAGAGGGCGCACCGGATCTCACCATCGCCGCGAGGGTCTACTGGCAACTCATGTACTTCGGCCACGAGGACATGGCGATCCTTGATGGTGGAACGCTTGGATGGGAGGAGGCGGGGCACGAGCTCGACACCGGTGCGGTGAGCCCGGAGTCCGGCGACTTCTCGGTCACCGCGCAAAACGACGAGATTCTGGCGGACGAGGAGTTGCTGCACGCGGCCATCGATGACCCGGATATCCAGCACATCGACAACCGGCCGCAGCACTTCTACCTGGGACTGGCGCAGGAGGATTACGTCTATGCGCTAGGCCACATTCCCGAGGCGATCAACATTCCCTTCACGCTGAACGTGCCGATGCAAGGCGCGGCCCACCTCTACGACCGGGATCAATTGATGGCGGCCTATGAAACGCTGGGCATGAACCCGGAGAGCGAAACCCTGATCGCCTACTGCAACAGCGGCCACGTTTCCGCCCTTACCTGGTTCGTGATGAGCGAGGTCATGGGACTGAAACAGGCGCGGCTCTACGACGGGTCCATGCACGCCTGGACGCTGGACGAAGACCGCCCGGTGACGAACCCGCTGACACATTAGAGCGCGATGAACCAAGCCCGCCCGGCGGTGAGTCCCACCGGGCGGGCTTGGCGTTCAGGCCGGGCTGGGCGTTAACCTGCCGGCGCCGACGAGCGGCCGAAGAACGTGGGGCCGTAGCGCACGCACACCATTCCGAACAGCATCGCCGCCAGAAACACCAGGGTCCCCGGCTGCAACGAAGCCGCCGAGGCCACCGCCGGACCAGGGCAATAGCCGGAGAGCCCCCAGCCCACGCCGAACAACGCCGCGCCGCCCAGGAGCCGCGAGTCCATCTCGCTGCGGGCCGGCAAGGCGAAGGTCTCCGCGAACACCGGCGCGGGCCGCCGCAGCACGAGGCGGTAGCCGATAAAGGTGGTCACCACCGCACCAAGCAGCACGAAGATCAGCGTCGGGTTCCAGTCTCCGGCGACGTCCAGGAAGCCGACGACGATGCGCGGGTCGGTCATCCCGCCAACCGCGAGCCCGCCGCCGAACAGCAGCCCCGCACCAAGCCCGCTCATAATCTCACGCATGGCTTTGCTCCTTTAGGCGATGAGGTGGCGGACGATAAAGACCGTCACGATGGCGGTGGCGAGGAAGGTCGCCGTCGCCGCGATGGAGCGGACGGAGAGGCGCGCCATGCCGCACACGCCGTGCCCGCTGGTGCAGCCCGCACCCATGGTCGTGCCCACGCCGACCAAAAGGCCGGCCAGCGCCAGCACCGGCACCGAAGCGACCGTCGGTCCGAGCGGGGTGGTGCCGCTGAAGGCCCAGACCACAAGCGGTCCGAGCACCAATCCGCCGACAAAGGCCGCACGCCAGTTGCGGTCCCGGACCGGTTGTTCGTTCGGAAGCAGGCTCGCCACGATGCCGCTCACACCGGCGACGCGGCCAAGCAATGCCATTAGCATAACCGCCGAGATACCGATCATGACCCCACCGGCCAGACCGAAAAGTATGCCGTCCATGGTTGCCTCACAGGATACGAAGAAACTTCGGTTGAACATAAGCATTTTCTAAAATAGATCAACGACGCACGCACGCCGCTGGCCTTCGGAACCCTTGGCCGCGCTTGCCCGGCCGCAGCTTCCGCCCTACTGCCGAATGCGTCTTGCACTCATATTCAGGGGGTCATAAGACGAGCCGGGCCAAGGCCCTCCAGTCTCGCTCTCCTCCCTCACCGGGTAGGACAACAACAAAGGGAAGCCCGATGCAACCCATATTGCCCGATACCCTGACCGCCGCCCTCTGGGCCACGAATCTCGCTGTGCCGCTGAACGGGATGAATGCCTGGGCCGCTGCGATCGACGCACGGATGGCGGAAGCGCGCGCTCAAGGGGCGGAGATCCTGGTGATGCCGGAATATGCCTGTGCCCAATGGCTTTCGTTCGCCCCATCCGGGCTCGCAGCGACGGAGGAAATTCCTTGGATGGCGGAGCAGGCGCCAGGTGCTGTCGAGGCGATAGCCGGGCTTGCGGAAAAACACGAGATGGCGCTCTTGGCCGGGAGCATGCCGTGGTGGCCCGAGGCGCAGGAGCGGGGGCCGGAGGAGGCTCCAGCCGATAAGCCGCTCAACCGGGCTTGGCTGCTGCTGCCGGACGGGCGGCGATACCATCAGGACAAACTCTGCCTGACGCCAAGCGAGCAAGACCCTGAAGGCTGGGATCTGGACACCGGAGAGCGCATCCAGTTGGTGAACTGGCGGGGAATGAAGCTCGCCACGATAATCTGTCTGGACGTCGAGCTGCCGGCGGCCGCCGCGCGGCTGGCGCCGCATCGCCCGGACCTGCTTCTAGTGCCGTCGATGACCGCGCGCCTCTCCGGCCATCACCGGGTGCATAGCTGCGCCCGCGCAAGGGCGGTGGAGTTGCAGGCGGCTGTTCTCACCGTGGGCTGCATCGGCGACGCCGCAACCGGACGGCCGCGCGAAGGCAATACCGGCGGCGCCGCCGTCTATCTGCCCAGCGAGCCGGAGCTTGGCCATACCGGTATTGCCGCCGAGCATCCCGCCGCCGCCGAAACCGAAGGGCCGGGGCCGATGCTCTTGACGCGCGTACCTCTGGGGGGTATCCGAACCCTTCGCGACGGCGAGGCGGAAGTCTGGCCCGGCGCCTGGCAGGCCGAGCACTTGGTAATTCTGGAAGACAGGGAAAGCACGTGAACATTGTCTTCAGCGACGAGCAGCGCCTGCACCACGGGCGCGGCGAATTGGGCGACGGTCGTCTGATGCCGGTGGTGGAGATGCCGCGCCGCGCCGAGATGATCCTGGCGCGGGCGCGCGAAGTCGGGCTAGGAGAGGTCATCGCGCCGGAGGATTACGGCCGCGCGCCCTTGGAGGCCGTACACGCGCCGGACTACCTCGACTTCCTAGAGACAGCCTGGAACGATTGGGAAGCCGAGCACGGCGGCGAGCATGACGCCCTGCCGCTGATCTGGCCGGTGCGCAGCCTGCGCAATGTTCCCCCCGATCATATCGATGGGCGGCTCGGTTACTACGCGCTCGGCGCAACTACGCCAATCACCGCACATACGTGGCGCTCCGCCACCGCCAGCGCCAATACGGCGTTGAGCGCTGCGGCGCTGCTGGCGGAGGGAGAGCGGGCGGCCTTCGCACTCTGTCGCCCGCCCGGTCACCATGCAACGAGGGATCAATTGGGCGGCTACTGCTTCCTGAACAACGCGGCGATCGCGGCTGAGTGGCTGCGCGAGCGCGGCAGCGCGCGTGTCGCGGTGCTGGACGTGGATTATCATCACGGCAACGGCACGCAAGCGATCTTCTACGACCGGCCGGATGTCCTCTTCATCTCGACCCACGCCGACCCGCGACAGGAGTTCCCCTACTTCCTGGGCTATTCGGACGAGTGCGGCGCGGGCGCGGGTGAGGGCTTCAACCTGAACCTGCCGCTTGCCTGGGGCAGCGACTGGACGGCCTTCGCGCCGGCGCTGGAGGCCGCCACTTCGCGCATTGCGGACTTCGCGCCGGAGGTGCTGGTGGTATCGCTGGGCGTCGACACCTTCGAGCGCGACCCGATCTCCCGCTTCAAGCTGACCAGCGACGCCTTTCCCCGGGTCGGCGCGAAGCTCGCCGCGCTGGGGCTGCCGACTCTCTTCGTGATGGAAGGCGGCTACGCCGTCGAGGAGGTCGGGGTAAATGCGGTGGGCGTGCTAACGGGCTTCGAGGACGCATAGCTTCACTTGCGCTGATCTTTCCGTGATGCTGCGAGGGCACAGCGGAGCTTGCAAAGCGTGCTATTGACAGGCAATCCTTAAGCTTGAGGAAGGCGTCCCGGCTGGCGGGTCCTGGGCGGGCGCAAAACAACAGCAGACACAGGGGGAGTAAGACCATGAAGACGCGCGCAGCGGTAGCCTTCGAAGCTGGAAAGCCGCTTGAAATTGTCGACGTCGATCTCGAAGGACCGAAGGCCGGCGAGGTCCTGGTCGAGATCAAAGCCAGCGGGCTTTGCCACACCGATCTGTTCACGCTGTCCGGCGAGGACCCCGAGGGCGCTTTCCCGGCGATCCTGGGCCACGAGGGCGCGGGCGTCGTGGTGGATGTCGGCCCGGACGTGCGCTCGCTGAAAAAGGGCGACCACGTCATTCCGCTCTATACGCCAGAATGTCGGGAGTGCGAGTACTGCCTGAACCCCAAGACCAACCTGTGCAGCAAGATCCGCACCACGCAGGGCCAGGGCGTGATGCCGGACGGCAGCAGCCGCTTCTCGCTCGACGGCAAGCCGATCCGCCATTACATGGGCTGCTCGACCTTCTCGAACTACACCGTCCTGCCGGAGATCGCGCTGGCGAAGGTCCGTAAGGACGCGCCGTTCGAGTCGATCTGCTACATCGGCTGCGGCGTTACCACCGGCGTCGGCGCGGTGATCAACACGGCGAAGGTGGAGCCCGGCTCCAACATCGTGGTCTTCGGCCTTGGCGGGATCGGCCTCAACGTGATCCAGGCCGCGCGCATGGTCGGCGCGGACAAGATCGTCGGTGTGGACATCAACCCGCAGAAAAAGGCGGTCGGCGAGCAGTTCGGGATGACCCACTTCGTCAACCCGAAGGACATCGGCGACAAGGATCTCGTCGCGCATCTGGTCGAAGTGACCGGCGGCGGCGCGGACTATTCCTTCGAATGCATCGGCAAGACACCCTTGATGCGTCAGGCGCTGGAGTGCTGCCACAAGGGCTGGGGTGTTTCGGTCATCATCGGCGTCGCCGGGGCCGGAGAGGAAATCTCCACCCGTCCGTTCCAACTCGTCACCGGCCGCACCTGGAAGGGCACGGCTTTCGGCGGCGCGCGCGGGCGCACCGACGTGCCGAAGATCGTCGACTGGTACATGGACGGCAAAATCTCCATCGACCCGATGATCACGCACAAGCTCTCGCTCGATCAGATCAACGAGGGGTTCGAGTTGATGGAAAAGGGCGAGTCGATCCGGTCCGTCGTGGTGTATTGAAGCAATGAGCGGAATCGATGTCACCAAGCTGGAGGTCTTGAGCGAACAGCGCTGCTTCGCCGGGCTCCAGGGATTCTATCGTCACCACTCCGAGGCCTGCGGCGGGGCCATGACCTTCGCGCTCTACGAGCCGCCGCAGGCGCGCAACGGCGGCGGCAACCTCCCGGTCGTGACCTACCTTGCCGGGCTGACCTGCACGCCGGAGACCTTCACCATCAAGGCGGGGGCGCAGCGCGTCGCCGCCGAGCTTGGCGTGGTGCTGGTCATGCCGGACACCTCGCCACGCGGGGCGGGCCTGCCGGGCGAGGACGACAGCTACGACTTCGGGACTGGGGCCGGGTTTTATCTGGACGCGACGGAAGCGCCCTGGTCGCGGCACTACAACATGGAAAGCTACATCACCCGCGAGCTTCAGGCCGCCGTGGAGCAGAATTTCCCCGTGGACATGACGCGGCAAGGGATTTTCGGTCACTCGATGGGCGGGCACGGCGCGTTGACGCTGCACCTGAAAAACCCGGAACTTTACCGCACCGTCTCGGCCTTCGCGCCGGTGGTCGCGCCAATGCAGGTTCCCTGGGGGCTGAAGGCCTTCACCAGCTATCTCGGGGAGAACCGGGAAGCCTGGCGCGCCTACGACTCCTGCGAACTGGTTCGCGCCCGTCCCTCGGGCGCGCCGATCCTGATCGACCAGGGCACCGCGGATCAGTTCCTGGACGAGCAGTTGAAGCCGGAGTTGTTCGAGGAAGCCTGCGCCAATGCCGGGCAGCCGTTGGAACTGCGGCGGCAGCCGGGCTACGACCACTCCTATTACTTCATCCAGACCTTCGTGGAGGACCATCTGCGCCACCACGCCAAGGGGCTGGCGTAGGCGTTTTTCGGCAAGGCTGGGGACGGATCTCAACGATCCCGTCCCCAGTTCTTTCCTACCTCTCCAGACATCCGGCTATTCCACGGTACGCTTAACGCTAGTGCCGCGTCACGCGCGCGTAACGCGGGTTTGCGGTCCTGGAACCGCCGATCCTGTTCCGTTAAAGCCAGGATCAAGCGCCGCTTGCGGTCGGCGGGAAGTTCGGAGATAACCGTAAATGACCTCGATACACGCCCGGCAACCGGGAATGGCAGGGAGTACCCGTGAATGGCTGAGAGCGCACCGCTGGTCGGTGTGGTGATGGGGAGCCAGTCCGACTGGGCAACCATGCATCACGCGGCGGAGACCCTGACGGCGCTTGGCATCGCGCATGAAACGCGCATCGTCTCCGCGCACCGCACGCCCGAGCGTCTGGTCGACTACGCCAAGTCGGCGCGCGAGCGCGGCTTGAAGGTGATCGTCGCGGGGGCCGGGGGCGCGGCGCACCTGCCCGGTATGCTGGCGGCGATGACGGCGCTGCCGGTCTTTGGCGTTCCGGTCGAGAGCAAGGCGCTCTCCGGCATGGACAGCCTGCTTTCCATTGTGCAGATGCCGCCCGGCGTGCCGGTGGGGACGCTGGCCATCGGCCGCCCCGGCGCGATCAACGCAGCACTCTTGGCGGGCTCCGTCGTGGCGCTGAGCGATCCCGCCGTGGCGGCGGCGCTGGACGACTGGCGCGCCCGGCAGACGGCGGCGGTCGAGGATGCGCCGCGCGGGGACGGCACAGCATGACGGCACAGACCGCACCGCTGCCGCCCGGCTCCATCATTGGCATTTTAGGCGGCGGGCAGCTTGGACGCATGACCGCGCTGGCCGCCGCGCCGCTGGGCTATCGCTGTCACATCTATTGCCCGGAAGCCGGAGTCCCGGCAACTCAGGTCTGCGACCGCGCGACGATTGCCGCCTATGACGACGCCGAGGCGCTGGCGGCCTTTGCCCAGGCGGTCGATGTGGTGACCTACGAGTTCGAGAACGTACCCGCCGCGACGGCGGAAGTGCTGGCGCGCAACGTCTTGTTGCGGCCCCGGCCCGAGGTTCTGGCGATCTGTCAGGACCGGCTGAAGGAGAAAGACTTTCTGCGCGCCATCGGGATTGCGACAGCGGCCTATGCGCCCGCCGCCGATACCCGTGCGCTGGGTCGCGCGGTGGCGGAGATCGGGCGGCCGGCGATCCTGAAATCGGTGCGCATGGGCTATGACGGCAAGGGTCAGGTGCCGCTTCGCTCGGGTACCGATCTGGGCGAAGCCTGGGCGGAGATGGCCGGTTCGATCCCCGACGCCAGCGGCATCGTCGAGCGGCGCGTGGAGTTCACGATGGAGATCTCCGTCGTCGTGGCGCGCGGCGTCGGCGGCGACCTCGCGGCCTATGTCCCGGTGGAAAACCGGCACGAAAGTCACATCCTGGCGCAAACCATCGCTCCCGCGCCGATTTCCGCGAAGCTCCGTGGCGAGGCTGGCGCCATCGCGCGGCGGATCGTGGAGGCGCTGGACTTCGTGGGGGTGATGGGTGTGGAGATGTTCGTTACCGAAGACGGTCATATCCTGGTGAACGAGTTGGCCCCGCGTCCGCACAACTCCGGCCACTGGACGCTCGACGCCTGCGCCACCTCGCAGTTCGAGCAGCATGTGCGCGCTGTCGTGGGGTTGCCGTTGGGCGACTGCGAACGCCACTCCGACGCCACGATGAAAAACCTGATTGGCAGTGATGTCGAGGCTTGGCAAGAGCTTGCGGGGGAACCGCAGGCGCATCTGCACCTCTACGGCAAGGGCGCCCCCCGGCCGGGCCGGAAGATGGGCCACGTCACCCGCCTGTCGCCGCGCGGCAATCCCCTGCGCGCCGACGACACCGATGCTAGCGAAGAACTAGACTGAGGCCGACCACGATCAGGACGATGGTGACCGCGTGGCGGAACTGCTTTTCCGGGAGATAGCCTCGCACCCGGCCGCCCAGCGCCATCCCCGCCGCGACCGGCAGGCAGGCCAGCAACGACAGGATCGCCTCGCTCTGCCGGAACTCTCCGGCGAGGATAAGGCCCCCGTAAAGCGGCAGTCCCCCGGCCAGGAACAGGAACGCCGTGGCCGACAGGAAGTCGCCGGGCTTCAGGCGCAACGCCATCAGATAGATCACCAGCGGCGGCCCAAAGGCATTGGACATCCCGCCCACGACACCGGCCACCGCTCCGGCGGCCAGTCCGGCAGGCCGCTCAAAGCGCTCCGTCACCCGCACCCGCCCGCCAACCAGGGTTTGCAGCAAGATCACCCCGATCACGATTGCGCCCAGCGCGGTGCGGGCGCTTCCGGCGTCGATGTTGACCAGCACCAGCGTACCCACCGCGGTCGCGGCGATCAAAACCGCCGTCACCGGCCAGAAGCGCCGCGCCGTCACCCGGACGTCGCCGCAGGTCGCGACCTGCCACAGATTGCTCGCCACGATGGGCAGCATCATCACGGCAATCGCCTGCGCGGGCGGCATTTTCAACGCCAGCAGGGGGATTGTCACCAGCGGCAGGCCGATCCCCACCACGCCCTTGACGAAACCGCCAAGCAGCAATGCCCCCAGCAGCAGCGCCAAAAAGACCGGATCGCCGCCGAATGCGTCAAGGGTCACGGCAGATCCGGCCGACCGAGGCGCTCCGCCGCTTGCCCCAACACGCCCTCCGCCGCCAGCCCCGCCGACAGCAGCCGCCGCTCACCGTGGCCCGGCACGCCATGGCCCGGGGCGATCAGATGCAGCCCGACCGGCATTCCCGCCGCGTCGAGCCCAACCGGCATGGTCAGCGCGCACATCCCCAGGCAGTTCACCACCCCGGTATTGCGCAGCGCCAGCAGGTTGTTGCGCTTGTAGGCTTCGGGCTCCGCGACCTCCTCGACACCCGGCGGCGTCACCGGGACCGTCGGCGTCGCCACAACATCCACATCGCGGAACCAGGCAACGGCTTTGGCGGCCAGCCGCTGGAAACTGCGGCAGCGCACGATGTATTCGGCGGCGGATAGCTCGCCCGCCATGTCCACACGCGCCTTGACGCCAGCATCCAGCGTCTCGTGCCACTCGGGCAGGTCCTGGCGCAGCGTCGCGAGCAACTCCGGCGCGGCGAGCCCGCCCTTGGCGAAGATTTCAGACGCAGCCGCGCACTCCGGTGTCCGGATGGGTTTCAGCGTCGCCCCGGCCCGTTCAAGCTCGCTGAGCGCCGTCTCGACCGCTTCGCCGACGCCGGGCGACATCTCGTCCCAGAAAAAGCTCTCCGGCACGCCGATACGCAGGCCGCCGATGGCCAGCGCCTCGGGACTCTCCGCCGTCGTCACATGGCCCAGGGCCATCTCCAGGGCGGGAAAGGCAAAGGCCGCGTCGGCCACGCTGCGCACCAGGAAGCCGGGCGAATCGAGGCTGGTGCTCAGCGGCACGATGCCCTGCGTGGGCCAATACCCGTAGGTCGGCTTGAAGCCGACGGTGCCGGTCATGCTCGCCGGGATGCGCACCGATCCCGCGGTGTCGGTTCCAAAGGCCAGCAGCGCCGAGCCCTCGACAAGGCTAATTCCAGCCCCGGCGCTGGAGCCGCCCGGCACGCGATGGGCTTTGCTGTCCCAGGGGTTGCGCGGCGTGCCGTGATGCGTGTTGACCCCCAGGCCGCCGAAGGCGAACTCGACGGTATGGGTCTTGCCCTGGAAGACGGCGCCGCCGCGCGCCACGCCTTCGATCAGCGGCCCCTGCGCCTCCCAGGCTTCCGGCAGCGCCCTTGGCGTTCCGGCGTGGGTGCGATAGCCCTCCAGCCCGTATATGTCCTTCACCGACAGCGGAATACCCATCAGCGGCCCAAGGTCCCGGCCCAGCGCCAGCGCGAGATCGGCGAGTTCGGCTGCCTTGCGGCCCCGCTCCTCGTCGCGCGCGATATAGGTGTGGAAGCGTTCGTCGCAGGCTTCCGCCCGCGCCCGGCACGCCTCGAACAGGGCCGAAGCCGTGATACCGCCCGCCCGCAACTCCTGCGCAAGGCTCCGTAGCGATCTCTCCGCATAGGCGTGCATTTTGGGACCTCTTGAAGGGAAACGTGCCGCAGGGGAGCACTCTGCGCGACCTATTGCAAGGCCCTTGCATGACGAAACGCGCATCTGGCAGAGTCGGAGCAGTCCGCCGGACGTCTCACGTTTCTACGGACACGCCATAGCCCTTTGCGACGGCTTTGCGATAGGCGACCGTGGCGATGGCGGTGTCCTGCACGCCGGTTCCAGTCAGATCGCAGATCGTGATTTGGCTGTCGTCGTCGCGCCCGCGCGCCCGGCCCGAGGTGATCGCGCCAAGCTCCGTCACCGGCGCGTCCTCGGCCAGCGCGCCGCTTTCCACCGCGCTGCGCAGTTCGCCCAGCGTGCGGCACTGCGCGCGGCTGTCCACGATCACGCGGTCGGCCTTGGCCAGCGCCTGCGGGTCGAGTTCGTTCTTCTCCGCCGAATCCGAGCCCATCGCGGTGACGTGCACGCCGGGCTTCAGCCAGTCGGCGAGCAGGATCGGCTTCGTCGCCGGGGTCGTGGTGACGACGATATCGGCCGCCTCCACTGCCTCCTGCGCCGAAGCGCACGCCTGCACCGGAATACCCAGCGTCTCGGACATCTCGCGGGCGTAGGCTTCGGCCTTGCCGCTGTCGCGCGCCCAGACCAGCACCCGTTCGATGTCGCGCACCAGCCGCAGCGCCTCGACCTGCAAGCGCGCCTGAAGGCCGGTCCCGAGGACCGCCGCCACCTTGGCATCGGTGCGCGCGCAGTGCCGGGCGGCGACGGCTCCGGCGGCGGCGGTACGCACGTCGGTCAGGTAGCCGTTATCCAGCAGCACGGCCCGCACCTGTCCGGTCTCGGAGTCCAGCAGGTTCATCAGCCCGGAGAGCGACGGCAGGCCCTTCTTCGGATTGTCGAAGAAACCGGTCGAGACCTTCAGCGCGAAGGAGTCGAAACCCGGCACATAGGCGGTCTTCACATCCATCTCGCCGTTGTGCTCCGGCACCATCAGATGCACCACCGGCGGCATTTGAACCCCGCCTTTCGCCAGCGCGGTGAACGCCTCGGAAACCGCCGCCACCGCCTCGCCGTCCAGACGCACGCAGTCGCGCAGTTCGCGCTCGTTCAGGATCGTGATCGCCATAATCCGCCTCCCCACTTCATCAATCCGCTTGCGAAACGACTTGCGTGAAGGCGTTCATGTCGACGTTGCAACCGCTCACGATGGTCGCCACGGTCCCGCCATTGCGCGGCTCCACCTTGCCGCAGAGCAGCGCCGCCACGCCGACCGCCGCGCCACCCTCGGCCACGAGGCGTTCCTCGCGGTAGAGGTGGCGCATTCCGGCGGCGATCTCCTCCTCGCTCAACAGCACGAAGTCGTCGCCCAGGTCGCGCACCAGGGGATAGCTCCAGCGGTTGTCCAACCCAATGCCGCCGCCCAGGCTGTCGGCAAGGCTCGCTTCCTCGCGGACCTGCACCGGCTTTCCGGCGCGGATGCTCTCGATCATCGCCGCGCCGCACTCCATCGACAGGCCGATCACGCGCAGCTTCGGGTTCGCCGCCTTCGCCGCGACCGCCATCCCCGCCATCAGGCCGCCGCCGGAGAGCGGAACCAGCAGCGTATCGATCTCCGGCGCATCCTCCAGCAGTTCCAGGCCCGCCGTGCCCTGCCCGGCGATCACCTGGGGATGGTCGAAGGTGTCGATCAGCGTCATCCCCTCCTCGCGCACGAGCCGGTAGGCTTCCTCGAACGCCTCGTCCTGGCTCTTGCCGACGATGATGGTTTCGGCCCCCAGCGCGCGGATCGCGGCCAGCTTGTTTTCCGGCACCAGTTCCGAAAGCGCGACCTTCGCCCGCACGCCCAGCCGCCGCGCGGCCTCCGCCACCGCGCGACCGTGGTTACCGGTGGAGCAGGCGACGACGCCGCGCGCGCGGTCCTCCTCGGACAGATGCAGCATTCGGTTCGTCGCGCCACGCAGCTTGAACGAGCCGGTGTGTTGCAGCGCTTCCACCTTGAGCGCAACCGGAACGCCCAGACGCGCCTCCAGGCTCGCCGACGCAATTGTGGGGGTGCGTAGCACATACGGCGCGATCCGCCGCCGCGCCGCCAGAATATCTTGGAGAGTGACGCCGGATGGTTGCATGCCCGCTTCCCTTCCCGTGACACCGGGTCCCGTGACACGGGATGTTGAGCGACAAAGGAAAATCGCGGGGCGGGATTCGGTAATCCCGCCCCGCGTCTCAGCAATACCTGCCGCTCACGCGCGCGGCGGCTGACCGCGCTATTGCAGCACCCGCGTCCACACCCGGTCGCGCAGCTCGTCGGAGCGCTGGCTGCACGGCGGGATCATCTTCAAGCGGTCGCCGAATTCCTCCGGCACGTTCACGGCGGGCGACTCCCGCAGATCGTCCGAGAGCATCGCCGACGCACCGCGCACGGTGTTCGAGTAACCGGTGAAGTTGGACGTCATCGCGGCGGCCTCCTCGCTCATCATGAAGTTGATGAACTTCTTGGCGTTCTCGATGTTCCGCGCGCTGTTCGGAATCACCATGTTGTCGGCCCAGAACACCACGCCTTCCTCGGGGTAGAGGTAGTCGATGTTCGAATCCTCGCGCCATGCCCGATGCGCGGCGCCGTTCCACATGTGATGCATCAGGATTTCGCCCGATACCAGCGAAGCGTCCGTTCCGGTGGCGCTGTAGACCTTCACGTGCTCGCGCTGGTCGAGCAGCAATTCCTGGATTTGCCGCCAGTCGTCCGGGTCCTCGGTGCAGGCGTCGATGTCGAGGTAGAAGGCCGCCGCCTGCATCACGTCGCCGATCTCATCCAGCATGCCGATCTCGCCCTGGAACTGCTCGCGCGGCTCGAAGAGTTCCTTCCAGCTATGCTCCAACTCCTCGCCGTCCTCCAGCGCGGCCTTGTTGTAGCCGATTCCCGTGGTGCCCCACATGTACGGAGCGGAGTATTGCCGTTCCGGGTCGTAATAAGGCGCGTCGTGCGGCTCCGTCACGTTGTCGAAGTTCGACAGCGAGCGCGCATCGAAGGCGTGCAGCATGTCTTCTTCGATCATCCGCGCCACATAGCTGTCCGACGGCAGGGCCACGTCGTAGGTCGCGCCGCCCGCCCGCAGCTTCGCCATCAGGTCCTCGTTCGAGGTATAGACGTCGAGCGTGACGGAGATACCGGTTTCCTCCTCAAACTTCTCGATCACCTCGGGCGAGGTGTAGTTCGTCCAGTTGAAGACGAACAGCTCGTCCGCCTTGGCGGAGCCCGCCCCACCGAACACCATCCCGGTGAGCGCGGCGACACTGACCGCCGCCATCCAGGTTTTCTTGCTCATTATCAAAACTCTCCCTGTTTTTCGTCGTTTTCAAGTTTCGCGCCGCGAGAGCAGCAACGCAACCGTAACAAGCACCAGCGATACCAGAAGCAGCAGCGCCGAGACCGCATTTACTTCCGGCGTCACGCCGGTGCGGATCATGCCGTAGATGTAGACCGGCAGCGTCGTCGAACCCGGCCCGGACACGAAGAAGGTGATCACGAAGTTGTCCAGCGACACGATGAACGCCAGCAGCAGTCCCGAGAGGATTCCCGGCCACAGAAGCGGCAGGGTCACGCGGAAGAAGGCTTGGCGCTCGTTGGCGTAGAGGTCGAAGGCGGCCTCGCGCAGTGACGGGTCCATTCCCTCCAGCCGGGCGCGGATCGGCAAATAGGCGAAGGGGATGCAGAACACCGTGTGCGCCGCCGTGATCGTCAACAGCCCCAGCGGCATTCCGATCGCGACGAAGAAGATCAGCGTCGCCACGGCGGTCACGATCTCGGGGATCAAGAGCGGCAAAGCGAGGCTGCCGTTCACCACCTCCTGACGGCGCATTGCACGGCCCTGCGTCATGGCTAGCGCCGCCAGCGTGGCCGCCATCGTGGCGATGACCGAGGCGAAGGTCGCGACGATCAGCGAGTTCTGCGCCGCGCGGAGCACGTCCGCATTGCCCAGGACCAGTGGATACCAGTCGAAGGTGAAGCCGGTCCAGATCGTGGCGATCCGGTTCTCGTTGAACGAGAGGAAGACCACGAAGAGGATCGGCAGATACAGGTACACGAAGAAGAAGGCCGCCCCCGTGGCAAGGCCGGGAAACCGCTTCAACGAGACGGGTTTTGGCGCGGCGGTCCGGTTAGCCAATCTCCACCTCCTTCAGCGAGGTGCCGGAGCGCCGCGCGCGAAGCGCCCAAAGCACCAGCGCCAGCAGCACGATGGCGAGCAGGATGAACGCCAGCGCAGCGCCGAAAGGCCAGTTCTGCGACGCGCCGAATTGCAACTGAATCAGGTTGCCGATCATCAGGTTGCGCCCGCCGCCCAGCAACTGCGGCGTGATGTAGGCTCCCAGCGACGGCACGAACACCAGGACCGAGCCCGCGATGATGCCGGGCTTGGCCAGCGGTATGATGACCCGCTTCAACGCCTCCCAGCGGTTGGCGCCCAGGTCGTAGGCCGCCTCCACCAGCCGCCAGTCCAGCTTTTCCAGGCTGGCGTAGATCGGCAGCACCATGAAGGGAATGAACGAATACACCAGCCCCAGCGTGATTCCGAAGTTGTTGTAGATCAACGGCAGCGGTTGCGAAATCACGCCCAGGTCCATCAGCGTGTTGTTGATCAGCCCACGGTCGCGCAGCAGCAGAATCCAGGCGTAGTTGCGCACCAGAAGATTGGTCCAGAACGGAATCGTCACCAGGAAGATCAGCATGGTGCGGTACTTCGGCGGCTGCAACGCGATGAACAGCGCCGCCGGAAAGCCGATCAGCAGCGCGACGCCCATCGTCGCCAGGGAGAGCCCGAAGGAGCGCGCGAAGATGCGCAGGTAGGTGTCGTTGAACAGCAGGCTGTCATCCAGATCACGCACGAAGAGGAACTGGAGATAGGCGTCGGTCGAAAACTCCCAGATCACCCCGCCGTAGCGCGCCGAAGTCAAAAAGGAGTAGGTGAGCATCAACGCCAGCGGCACGACCATGACGAGGATGATGATCCCCATCGCAGGGGTCAGCAGCGCCAGCCGCCGCGCCATCTCCCGCCGAACCGCGCCAAGATCGCCGCGCATAGCTCCTTTCGCGGCTTGCGGCGCGGATTGGGGCGCGGCTTGCGGCTCCACCGGCCGCTCGGCTTGCGCTTCCCGCGTGCTCATCAGTCGCGCAGCACTTGAATGGCGTCGGGCGCGAAGGAAATGCCGACCGTGCTGCCGATACCCGCCGCCGCCATGCCGCCGTTGACGTTCTGGCTGCGCACCCGGAACAGCCCGACCTCGTTCACCGAAACCTGATAGAGCGTATCCGTGCCGAAGTAGACGACATTCTCGATCCGCCCCCTGAGCGGCGCGTCCGGGTCGTCGGAAAGCTCCGCCCGCTCCGGGCGCAGCGCCAGCGTGACCTCCGCGCCCGCGCTCAAGCCGTCACGGCTGCGGCCCTGCACCCGCGCGCCCGACGGCAGGCGGAACGTCCCGCTTTCGCCATCGGCCGAATCGACCCGCGCCACCAGCAGATTGGTCTCGCCGATGAAGTCCGCCACGAAACGGTTTTCCGGATGCTCGTAAATCTCCCGAGGCGAGCCGATCTGGAGGGCCTTCCCGCTGTCCATGACCACGAGGCGGTCGGACATGGTCAGCGCCTCCTCCTGATCGTGGGTGACGAAGACGAAGGTGATTCCGGTGTCGTTTTGCAGGCGCTTCAACTCGATCTGCATTTCCTTCCGCAGCTTCAAGTCCAGCGCCGATAGGGGTTCGTCCAGCAGAAGCACCTTGGGCCGGTTCGCGAGCGCGCGGGCCAACGCCACACGCTGTTGCTGCCCGCCGGAAAGCTGGGCGGGCTTCCGCCGCCCGTAGCCCGCAAGCTTCACAAGCTCCAGCATCTCATCGACCCGGCGGCCGATTTCCGCCTTCGACGTTCCTTGCATCTCAAGGCCGAAAGAGACGTTCTGCGCCACCGTCATGTGCGGGAAGAGCGCATAGCTCTGGAACACGGTGTTGACCGGTCGCCGGAAGGGCGGCAGGCCGGAAAGCTCCTGCCCGTGCAGCCGGATTTCGCCCTGGGTCGGCTGTTCGAAGCCCGCCAGCAGGCGCAGCAGCGTGGTCTTGCCGCAGCCCGATGGCCCCAAAAGCGTGAAAAACTCGCCGTCACGGATTTGCAGAGATACAGCGTCCAGCGCCCGGACTTCGTCGGGGCCGCTGCCGAATACCTTGCTGACGGCGCGAAGATCGATCGCGATGTTTTCAGCCACGCGCCTGTCGAGCCTTTCGTGGTTGTGCCCTGTCAGCCGATCCGGGACCAATCGGCCAATCCGGAGGCAACCGGCCTGTCTTCCGATAGCCTAGAAGTGTGGCTCTGCAATGGCAAGCCAGGGATGTAAAGCAGAGGCGCAAGCCCACCTATAAACGGTCCTGCAACTGCGTGAGGAAGTTGCGCACACGCCTTGCGTTGGTGCCGAGATCGCTTTGCCCGACGCGCGAGGCGGAGCGCATATCGATCAGGGTCATGCCGTCTTCGGGGCCGGTAATGCGGATGACCACATCATCGCGGAAGCCAAACCAGAAAGTGCGGTCGATCGCCTCGATGCGTCCCTCGACCGGATTGGCCTCGACCACGCGCCACCCCTGGTCGCGCGCCAACGCCTCCGCCACCTCGAACACCACTTCCGGCTCCGCATCCACGCGAACCGTCGTGATCCCCGGATAGGCCGCGTTCTGCTGTTGCGCCACCCGCTCGCCCGGATGCTCCACCGCGTTCGGCGCGGCTTCGCGCGCATCGCTGAGAGCGACAAAGGCGGGGGGATCGTCTAGATCGGTGGAAATGTCGTGGATCGGCGGGGCCTCCATCGACCGTTGCATATGGATCAGCGGCGGGGCGATCACCGCAGCGCCGATGACCAGGGCCGGGAGCGCCGCAACCACCAGCCAACGCCGTATGAGCAGCGCGGCGGTAACGAGCCCGACTGCGGAGACGGCCATCCCCGCGAGCACCACATACACGCCCCAGCGCAGGACCGAGAATCCGGTGCCGATGCCCCACCAGCCCCAGCGATGACCGAGCCCGCTCGCGGCGCTGGTCAACGCTCCGCCAAGAACCAGGGCCAGCCCGACCGCCAGAAGCACGGCCATGGCGGTGTTGCGGGGTGAGTCAGTCAGTCTCCCTCTCCGCCGATCGCCGGGGTCGCTATGGTCGCTCACTGCGCCGCCTCCAACTGCTGAGGGTTCGCCACCTCACCGCCGACCTTGGCAAAGGCCTCGGCGATGACCTCGGGACCGGCCTCGGGATGGCGGCCGACTTCGCTCAGGTGCCGCCGCCATGCGCGCGCGCCCGGCAGGCCGGCGCACAGTCCCATGATGTGGCGGGTCAGCAGCTTCGTCGGCAGCCCCTCCGCCCGCAGCCGCGCCGCGTAGTCCATCAGCGCCGCGACCACCGCCGCGCGCTCCGGCAGCGGCGCGGCCGCCTCGCCGAAGATGCGCCGATCCGCCTCGGCCAGAACCCAGGGCGTGTGATAGGCCGCGCGGCCCAGCATCACACCGTCGACACCCGCCGCCAGATGGTCCTCCGCCTCGGCCAGGGTCTGCACGCCACCGTTCAAAACGATTTCCAGATCCGGGCGAAGTTGTTTCACGCGAAACACCCGGTCGTAGTTCAGCGGCGGAACCTCCCGGTTCTCCTTGGGGCTCAGCCCCTTGAGCCAAGCCTTGCGGGCGTGCAGGGTAAACGAGCGGCAACCTGCGGCGGCCACGGTGTCGAGGAAGGCCAGAAGCTCCGCCTCGCTGTCCCGCTCGTCCACGCCGATGCGGGTCTTCACGGTCACCGGAATCGTAACCGCCGCGCGCATCGCCGCAACGCAGTCCGCCACCAGCGCCGGTTCCGCCATCAGGCAAGCCCCGAAACGCGCACTTTGAACCCGGTCGGACGGGCAGCCGACATTGAGGTTCACCTCGTCGTAGCCGTAGCCCTCGGCGATTTTCGCGCTCTCGGCCAAGGCCGCAGGCTCCGCGCCGCCAAGCTGAAGCGCCACCGGGTTCTCGCTGGCGTCGAACCCGAGCAACTTGTCGCGGTCGCCGCGCAGCACCGCGCCGGTGGTGACCATCTCGCTGTAGAGCAGCGTGCGCCGCGTGATCCGCCGCAGGAACCAACGGTCGTGCCGGTCGGTGCACTCCATCATCGGCGCGACGGAGAGGCGGCGGGTCGGGGGCCGTGAACTGCCGGAGGGTTCTGAAAAGGCTTGCTTCATGGGTTTCTTATACCGATTTCCGTTCGAATTTACGACAGACAAACCAGCCGGTGACTCGGCGAGCGGGCGAGGTTGCTCTATACTCGACAAGACAAAACCTGTCGCGGTGCGCTGGAGGGTCCCGATGTTCCGTTCCGTCTTCGCTTTTGCTCTACTGATCGCAATGACGTCTCCCGCCGCTGCCGACACGGCCAAGGACTTCGCCGAAGAGCGCGAGCGCATGGTACGCGAGGTCATAGCGCGCGCGCATGCGACCCAGATGATGACGGGCATTTCCCGCATCGACCCAAATGTGCTGGAGGCAATGCGGACCGTCCCGCGCCACGCCTTCGTCCCGGAACCGCTGCGCGCCTTTTCGTATCAGGTAACGCCGCTGCCGCTCGGCTACGGTCAAAATCTGTCCTCGCCGTTTATCGCCGCGCTGATGCTGCACATCGCCGGCATCGAAGTGGGCGACCGGGTCTTCGAAACCGGCACCGACTCCGGCTATCAAGCGGCGCTTCTGGCCGAAATGGGGGCGGAGGTCGTCAGTATCGAGATCGTCGAGGAACTGGCGAACGAAGCCCGCGTCAATTTGATCGAGACCGGCTACGGTCAAGTCCGCACCCGCATCGGCGACGGCTTTTTCGGCTGGCCCGAGGGCGCGCCCTACGATGTGGTTCTGTTGAAGGAAGCGGTGAATACCATACCCGATCCGTTGGTGGAGCAGCTTGCGGCTGGCGGGCGAATCGTCGCGCCGGTGGGTTCGCTGAACGGTGCCCAGGAGTTGACCAGGATCACCAAGGACGAAGAGGACGGCCTCACCCGCGAGCGTTTCCTGGAGGTCCGATTCTCCCCCTTGCAAGGCGGCGAGCGCATTTAGAGCATTTTCCGGCGAAGTGGACACCGGTTCGCCGCTAGAAAATGCGCAAAAACAAGAGGCTAGAGCGCCGTTCCGATTGAATCGGAACGAAATGCGCTCTAGAGCGCGATGACCTCAAGCCACTCCGGCTTGAGGTCTGAATCACCCAGTTAGACAAGACCTTAGCCTGGAGACCTCGGGCTTACGAGGGTTTGAAAAGGGGAGCGCGGTTTGTTGTGACAGCGCTAGAGAGGAGTGAGCTGTCGTCGGAGCCTGAACATCTGGAGCAAAAAGGAGCGTCATGCTCAAACACATCCACGTCATCGGGTTGGACAGCTTCAATCTTGAAGAGCTTAGAAGCGTCCCCCACGCCGAGGATTACGCGTTCCACCCGCTCGTGCCCTATCCGATGATCGTCAACCCGCCGTCCTATCCCATGGAAAGCATCATGGAGACGGCGTGGCGTGAGCTGGAGGCCGCTCCGGGGGTCGATGCGATTATCGGGCATTGGGACTTTCCCACCACGTCGATGCTGCCCATCCTGCGCCGCGCGTACGGATTGCCGACGCCAAGCCTGGACTCCGTGCTCATCTGCGAAAACAAGTACTGGGCGCGCCTGGCGATGCGCGATGCGGTGCCCGAATGCACGCCATCCTTCCAACACATCGACCCCTTCGACGAGGACCCTTGGAATCAGGTCCAGTTGGACTTGCCTTTCTGGCTCAAGCCGAACGTGGCGTTCTCCTCCTATCTGGGCTTCTACATCGAGAGCAGGGCGCGGTTTCAGGAGGCTATCCGCCAAATGCGCCAAGGCATCGCCCGCTTCGCCGAGCCGTTCGAATACTTCATGGACCACGTCGAGGACCGCGAGGCGCTGCCGGCGGTGGGCAGCGGCGGCACCGGCATTATGGAAGGCATCATCTACGGTGACCTGTGTACCCTGGAAGGATTCGTGCTGAATGGCAAGGTCGTGGTCTACGGCGTAATCGATTCCCTGCGTGACCCCAAGAAGGGCAGTTTCTTCAGCTATCAGATACCTTCGCAACTGCCACCGGAAGTGCAGAACCGCATGATCGGGGCTGCCGGTCAGGTCCTTACGAGAATCGGGTTGGACGACACGCCGTTCAACATGGAGTTCTTCTGGAATCGGGAGACGGACCGGATCTGGCTCCTGGAGATCAACCCGCGGATCTCCAAGTCGCACTGCCCGATCTTCCGGATGACGGCCGGCGCGTCGCACCACGAGGTGGCGATCGACATCGCCCTGCGCCGGCACCCCAAGTTCCCGCGGCACGAGGGGCAGTTTTCCATGGCCGCCAAGTTCATGCCGCGCGTTTACGAGGACGCGCAGGTAACGCGGGCGCCAAAGCCAGAGGATATCGAGAGGCTTTGCCGACGTTTCCCGGAGTTGGTCGTCCACATACACGTCACGGAAGGGACGCGGCTTCGCAATCTGCGCAACCAGGACAGCTATAGCTTCGAGATCGCCGATGTGTTTCTCGGCGGTAACAGCGAGGAGGAGCTGCACGCCAAGTTCAGCGAGGTCATGACCCTCCTGGACTTCCGCTTCTCCCATGCGGTTCCAACAAACTATGAGTAAGGAGACGCTGCGGATCTCCCCGCGCACCATGCTCGAGCGGGTCCTTACCGGCGGGCTTTGTCCTCCATTGCTGTCCGCCCATCCTCCGCTCGTCCCCTACTGCTTATATCAGCGGCATGCCGATGGTATTAGAGCGCGATGATCTCAAGCTACTTCGGCTTGAGGTCTGAATCGCCTCGTTAGACACGTCGTTCGCGCGATGATCTCAAGCTACTTCGGCTGGGGAGCGGTTCCTCAGGAGGCCTGGCTGCAAAGCGATTGAACGGCTTCCTGGCGTAGAGGCAGATGGCAAACGACGCGGGTCCCCTCGTCCGGCCATGATTCGATCTCCACGGTGCCGCCGTGCAGTTCGATCAGGCTTTTTACCAGCGCCAGTCCCAATCCGGCGCCGGACTTGCGCGAATGGGCCCGGGTAAACCTGTCGAAAACTTGACCTTGAGTCTCCGGCGGAATGCCGATGCCGGTGTCGCTCACCGCGAGACAAAGGGCGTCGGACTTGCGCCGGGCAACGAGCCGCACGCGCCCTCCATCGGGCGTGAAGTTCAGTGCATTCGACAAAAGGTTGAACAGCGCCTGCTTAATGCGGCGGCCATCGCCTTGAATCGAGCCGGTTTCCGGCGGGCAGTCGAGTTCCAGGTGAATGCCCCGGCTGTGCGCACGTTCGTGGGCGATCGTGTAGAGGTCCTGCATCATCTCGTCCACATCCACCTGCTGCACGTCGAGTTCCATGTAACCCGCCTCGATCGTGGCCAGGTCGAGGATGTCGTTGATCAGGCTGATCAGCCGTTGCGAAGACTGCACGATGGCGCTCGCATACTCCTGCTGGCGCGTGTTCAGCGTGCCGAAGAACTGGTTTTCCAGAATCTCGGCAAAGCCGACGATGGCGTTGAGCGGCGTGCGAAGCTCGTAGGAAATGTTGGCGATGAATTCCGACTTCAGCCGGTCGGCCGTTTCCAGCGCCTCGGTCCGGTCGCGCAGAGCACGCTCCACGGTCGTCGAATCGCTCACGTCCAGATAGGTGAAGAGGCTTTGACCGTTCGGTAGGGGCACCTGCGCCCACTGCAGAACCTTGTCGTCCGCGCGTTCCAGTTGCCCGCTCCGCGCTTCGGGCTCGCTCGCGTTCGCGACGATCCGCTCCATCGTCGCCGGCCACTGCGCGTCCGAGTCGGCAAAAAACCGGCGCGCCTGCTCGGTCAGCTTGCGCACATGCGGGCGTTCGGCGAGCAACTCCTCGTCATGCTCCCAGAGCCGCGCGTAAGCCCCATTGTACAAGCCGAGCCGCCCGTCGGAGCCGAAGACCGCCACGGCCTCGTAAAGGTTGTCGATCGTCGCGCGCTGGACGTCGATCAAAGTGTTGAAGCTGCGCTCCAGCGTCAGCCGGTCGGTCACGTCCTCATAGATCGCGATAACACCGCCGAACGGGTGCGGGCTCATCGTGACTTTGAGCGTACTGCCGTCCGGGCGATGCATCATCTCCTCGCTGGAACTCAGCAGATTGCGCATCGCCTGGATGGTCTCGCGGCGGAAGGCCGGAAAGTCGGTCTGTTCCGGCAGCCGCCGCATCTCCCGCAGCGCTTCCATGACATCGGACACATGCGGCTCCGAATCCAGGAACGACTCACTCAGGCCCCACATCTCGACGTATGCACCGTTGTAGAACTTCAGGCGCAGGTCGCGGCCGTAGATCACGATCGCGGTCCCGAGATTTTCCAGCACTTCCCCATGCGCGGAGACGTGACGGGCAAGTTCCTCCTGCAACTCTTCCACGCGGGTGCGATCCACCGCGAGTCCGATGGTGCCCCCATCGGGTAGCGGAGCCTCTGTAAGCTCCAGCAGGCGGCGCGCGCCCTCGATCACGACATGGTGGGATTCGCGCGCGGGCCGAGCGGTGTCGCCAGCACGTCGAGCGATCGCGCCCGCAGCCTGCCTTGACTGCTCGCCAAGCAACTCGACAGCCTCCGCAATAGCCTCGACCTTCGGCCGGTCCACGGCCTGCGCGTAGCTGTCGTTGCAATCGACCAGTTCATAGGCTGCATTGCGGCGCCAGAGCGGATAGGGCAGTTGCTCGAACGCGTCCCAGAGTTGGTCGCGTTGGGCCTCTGCTTCACGGCGAGCGCTTTCCTGCCCGGTGACATCGGCGAGCCAGAGCGTCGGCCCGGCGGGACCGGTCCCGCCGCGCGCCATGTAAAAGCGGCCTCCGTCGGCGCGCGCGACGGTAAGATCGAACCGTGTCCCACGGCGGCGCAGATCCTCCGCCGCCTGGGCCAGCCGGACTCCGTCCGCCTCGGTCAGCGCCTGACAAATGGTTTCAAAGCTCTCCGGCTTCGCGTTCAGCGCCAGCAGGCTCGCCAGATTGCCGAAGGGTCCCGAGCTCTCGTCCTCGAAGACAAAGCCGCCAAGCGGAGCTTCCGCCAGCAGCGCCTCGCGGTCCTCCAGCCGTGCGGTGGTGACGCTGCAGCGTTCCACCTCCCGGCGCCAGCGGCTCCGGTAACCGAAGACGGCGCCAGCCAGCCCTAGAATCGCCAGGGCCATGGTGCCGCCGGTGAAGAGCGTCAGGCTCAAGGCCCGGCCCTCCACGGCCGAATTCCCCACACCTCATGGCCCGGTAAGGCGCGCCGGAAGCAAGACCGATTCACAGGCGTGTCCCCCACTAGCCCCTAACTCCCATAAACTACGCGTTGCGGCGGCCAGGGACAACCGTTGGTCGGCTTCGAAACTGGCTAAATCACCTCTATTGACTGGCAGGCAGACGCACGGTAAAGCGCGCGCCGCTCACCTCGCCCGCCGCGTCGGTGCGGTTTTCCGCCACAATGCTCCCACCGTGCGCCTCGACGATCTGTTTCGAGATCGACAATCCAAGGCCGGAATGGGTGCCGAATTTTTCGCTTTTCGGACGTTCTGTATAGAACCGGTCGAAAATCGCTTCCAACTTTCCTTCGGGAATACCGGGCCCCTCGTCCTCCACCGTGATCACCACGCCGTCCTGCTCTTTCCGGGCCGTCACGGTAACGGTTCCGTCATTGGGGCTGAAGGTGGCGGCGTTGGCGAGCAGGTTGCGGAACACCTGCCCGAGCCTGCCTTCAAGGCCCGGAACTGTGAGAGAATCGCCCGGCTCCGCCCCGGCGCGCCCCTCCTCGGGAGGCAATTGCAACTCGAAAGCGGGTCCGCCGGTTTCCTCGACGGTGGCGCGGTGAATCTCCACCAGGGCATGAAGCAACCGGCCCAGCTTCACCGGTTCGCTTTCCGCGCGAGACAGTTCCGCATCCAGCCGCGATGCGTCGGAGATGTCGCTAATCAGGCGGTCCAGGCGTTGCACGTCGTCGAGGATGATCGCCATCAGGCGTTTTTGCTGCTTTGGATCGTCCAGCCTCGCCGCGGTTTCGACGGCGCTGCGAACCGAAGTCAGCGGGTTCTTGATCTCGTGCGCCACGTCGGCGGCGAAGCGCTCGATGGCGTCCAGACGGTCCCAGAGCGCCTCGGTCATTTCCTTCAGCGCGGCGGAGAGGTCGCCCACCTCGTCACCCCGCCGCGACAGGTCGGGGATCTCCACCTGCCGCCGCCCGTGCGCGCGGCGGACCTGATCGGCGGCATCGGCCAGCCGCTGGATCGGCCGCGCGATCGTGCTCGAGAGGTAGATCGAAAGCAGAACGGTAACCGCAAGCGCGACGGCAAAGACCAGGAGGATGTCGAAACGCCGGTCCCGGACCGCCTCCTCTACCTCGCGTCCGTCGGCGGACAGCATCAGCGCGCCCAGCACCTGGCGGTAGCGTTGCACCGGCGTCGCAACCGAGAGCACGAGCCCGCCGCCCCGATGGCGGCGCACCTCGCTCGCAACCTCGCCCGACAACGCGGCTTTCACCTCGCGGTATTGCTCCGCATCCTGGACCAGCGTTTCTTCGTAGAGCGGCAACTCGCGGCGTCGCGGCAGCCAATCCAAAAACGCCTCGTAAACCCGGTCGATCGTCCGGCCTACCGCTCCGCGATTGCGCGGCGGCGGCAGTTCTTCAACCTCCACCTGACCGCTCGGCCCCATCAATACGAAGCTGTCGGCCATTAACTGGCCGTCGGGAAAGAACAGCCGGGCGCGCACCCGCGAATCCGGCAGCAGCGCGCGCATGGCGTGGCGCGTGCCCTCCGGCAGCAGTTTCTCCTCACCGTCCTGGGTCACCACGACGGCGCTTCCCGCAAGCGTGGTCGAGAACGCGCGGGCCTGGGTCCGCAACGCGTCCAGTTCGCTCTCGATCAGGCTTTCCCGGTATTGCTCCAGATGCAACAGCCCGAGCACCGGGATCGCGAGCACCAGCACGTTCACCGCGAGAATCCGCAAGGTGAGTGGAGAGCGCCATGTCCGCCGGCTGCGCCGCCGCGTCAACATGGCCGTCTCCGCCCGCCATGCCGCGCAGTTCGGCGCTCGACCTTTGGCGATTTCATTCCGCTGGAAGCCGGTGGCGGCGCGGGCCATCAGACATCTCGATAGCGGTAGCCCACGCCATAGAGCGTCTCGATCTGAGCGAAGTCGTCGTCCACCAGCTTAAACTTCTTGCGCAGCCGCTTGATGTGGCTGTCGATCGTGCGGTCGTCGACGTAGATGCTTTCGCCATAGGCCACGTCCATCAACTGATCGCGCGATTTCACATGGCCGGGACGCTGCGCCAGCGCCTTCAAAATCAGGAACTCGGTCACCGTCAGGTTCACCTCCCGGCCCTTCCATGTGCAGAGGTGGCGGCTTGGATCGAGCGTCAAGTCGCCGCGCCGCATGGCGTTTTCGTCGTATTCTTCCCCCTCGCCCGCGGCGGCCAGCCGTTCGCGGCGCAGCAATGCGCGGATACGCTCGATCAGCAGGCGCTGCGAGAAGGGCTTGGTGATGTAATCGTCCGCACCCATGCGCAGACCCAGAACCTCGTCCACCTCGTCGTCCTTGGACGTCAGAAAGATCACCGGCAGGTTCGAACTCTCCCGCAGCCGGTTCAACAACTCCATACCGTCCATGCGCGGCATTTTTATGTCCAGCACCGCAAGATCCACCGGGTCGGTGCTGAGTCCCCGCAACGCCTCCGCGCCATCGGTATAGGTGCGCACCTTGAAGCCTTCCGCCTCCAGCGCGATCGATACCGAAGTGAGGATGTTGCGGTCGTCGTCAACCAATGCGATCGTCTCAGGCATCCCCATCTCCCAATTATTTACTCCGCATCTAAGGAGTAAATCCCCTGAAATCTACAACCTTTTCCATAGAAGGACACAAAAGATGCGGCGAGTTCACGGCAGCAAGATGGCGCAAGCGCGACAGTGCACTTAACCATACCGTCAGAAATCCGGTCACCCGGCTCGTTTGGGGCTTCGCACCTTAAGTGTCCCCGGTGACTCCCATTCGCCTGTTGAATGCCACGCCGAGTCCGGCTAGACCCCCAGGAACCGAAAATTTTTTCGGTTCACATGACAAGTTTTTTTGGGAGGGGACTTGCTGTGACTATGAACATCACCGGCTTGGCGCCATCGCGTCATGATTTGTCTCGCAACGGCCTTCAAAACGTGAAGACGGCCCACTGGAATTTGACGGCTCCGGCGCTCTACGAACATGCGTTGCGGCGTGGCGAAGGCATGATCGCGCAAGGCGGCGCGCTGGTGGTCGAAACCGGCGAGCATACCGGTCGCTCGCCCAACGACAAGTTCATCGTCGAAGACGAGATGACCCGCGACAGCGTGTGGTGGGGCAAGGTCAACGCGGCGATGACGCGCGAGGCCTTCGACCGGCTGCACGCAAAGGTTCTGGCCCATTTCGATGACCGCGAGGTTTTCGTGCAGGACCTTTATGCCGGAGCGGACGAGACCTATCGCCTGCCGGTGCGTGTGGTGTGCGAGCGGGCGTGGCAGAGCCTTTTCGCCCGCAACATGTTTATCCGCCCCCCGGTGGAGGATCTGGCGGAGTTCGAGCCCGGCTTCACGGTGCTTCACGCGCCGGGGCTGCTCGCGGACCCCGAGAGCGATGGCACCAACTCATCGACCTTCATCGCCGCCGACCTGTCGCGCCATCTGGTCCTGATCGGCGGCTCGGAATACGCCGGGGAGATCAAGAAATCAATCTTCACCGCCCTGAACTACATCCTGCCCGAGCACGGCGTGATGCCGATGCACTGCTCGGCCAACATGGGGCCGGAGGGTGACGTTGCGATCTTCTTCGGGCTGTCCGGAACGGGCAAGACGACACTGTCCGCCGACGCCGCGCGTCCGCTCATCGGCGACGACGAGCACGGCTGGTCCGACAGCGGCGTCTTCAACTTCGAAGGCGGCTGTTACGCCAAGGTCGTGCGCCTCTCGCGCGACGCGGAGCCGGAAATCTACGCCACGACGGAGCGTTTCGGCTCGCTCCTGGAGAACGTGGTGATCGACCCGGTGACGCGTGAACTCGACCTGGACGACGCCAGCCTGACCGAGAACACACGCTCCAGCTATCCGATCGACTTCATCCCGAACGCGCTGCCCTCGGCGCAGGGCGGCCATCCGCGCAATCTCGTCATGTTGACCGCCGATGCCTTCGGCGTGCTGCCGCCGATCAGCCGATTGACGCCGGAACAGGCGATGTATCACTTCCTCTCCGGCTATACCGCCCGCGTCGCGGGGACCGAACGGGGCATGGGCAGCACCCCGGTCGCCGCCTTCTCGACCTGCTTCGGGGCGCCCTTCATGCCGCGTCACCCCAGCGTCTACGCCAAGCTTCTCGGTGAAAAGATCGCCGAGCACGGGTGCAATTGCTGGCTGGTCAATACGGGCTGGACCGGCGGCGCCTACGGCGAAGGGCGGCGCATGGCGATTCAGCACACGCGGGCGATGCTGCGCGCCGCGCTGGAAGGACGATTGAACGATGTCGAAACCGAGGTGGATCCGCATTTCGGCCTGATCATCCCCAAGACCTGCCCGGAGGTGCCGTCCGAGATTCTGAACCCCCGCAATGCCTGGGCGGACCCGCAGGCCTACGATAAGACCGCGCAGCATTTGACCCAGCGCTTTGCGCAGAACTTCGAGCAGTTCGTCGCCTATGTGGACGATCCGGTGAAGGCGGTCGCGATCAAGGCTGCCGCCTGAACGCGCCGGACCGCAGGCCATAGACCCGGCCCCAGGCCGTAGCCCCGGCAAAGACACTGGACGGAGCGGGCGCGCCTGTGTCACGAGAAGGCCATGCCGAGTGTCCAGGATATTATCGTACTGACGCTGCTCTGCGCCCTGCTCGCGATGCTGTCATGGGCAGCCGTCGCGGTGCTGCGGCCCGTTCTGATCCGCTACCGCGTGGTCGACGCGCCGAACGCACGCTCCTCGCACAGCGCGCCGAAACCGCGCGGCGCGGGACTGGGGTTGCTTACGGTGGCGCTGCCCGCCTGGGCGGCGAGCGGCCTGATGCTGGAGGCGCCCGGCGGCACCTGGACGGTGCTGGTGCTGGCGCTGGCGCTGGCGGCCGCCTCGTTCGTGGACGACGTGCGGGGGCTTCCGGCCCTGCCGCGCTTTGCCGCGCAGGGTTTGGCGGTGGCGCTCGGACTTGCGGCTTTCGACGCCGGGCCGGTGTTTCAGGGGCTCTTGCCGCCGTGGCTGGACGGGCTGATGGCGGGGTTGCTCTGGCTGTGGTTTGTCAACCTGTTCAACTTCATGGACGGGATCGACGGGATCACCGGGGTGGAGACGATCAGCCTCGGCCTCGGCCTCGCGCTGATCGCGCCGCTCGCAGGTTTTCCGGCGGGACAGGTTTTACCGGGGCTGGTCCTTGCGGCGGCGGCGGCGGGATTCCTGGTCTGGAACTGGGCGCCGTCGAAGGTGTTCCTCGGCGACGTCGGCTCGGTGGCGCTGGGGTATCTGCTGGGCTGGCTGCTGTTGCTGGCGGCAGCGGAGGGGCAATGGGTGGCGGCCCTGATCCTGCCCGCGTATTATCTGGCCGACGCGACGCTGACGCTGCTGGCCCGCCTGCTGCGCCGGGAGAAGATTTGGCAGGCGCATAAACAGCACGCCTACCAGCGGGCGGTGCAGCGCGGCTGGAGCCACGCCCGCACGGCCGGATGGATCGCCGCCGGGAACGGCCTTTTGATCCTCTGCGCCCTCGCGGCGGCGGCGGGCTTGCCGTGGGCTGCGCTGGCGAGCGCATCTATGGTGGTATTCGCGATGCTGTGGACTTTCCGCTACGCTGCCTCTCCGGTAAGACAGGAATAGAACCGGGCGGCTCGCGCAGAAGACGCCCCCGGAAGACGCCAAGGCCAGCAAGACCCTGCGAACAAAGAGACAAGCGCCAAGATGACGACCCCTCTGCCATCAGGAGAGCCGCCAGCAAGCGAGAGGGCCCTGAATCGCTCCCGGCTTCCCAACAAGCGCGCCTGGGTGGCGTTCGCTCACGACGTGGCCATGGCGGCGCTTTCGTTCATCATCGCGATGGCGTTGCGCCTGGGCGAAGACGTCATGGCCTTTCTACGCGAGCCTGCCACGATGCAGGCGCTGGCGATCTTCACGGTCATCTGCGCGGTGATATTCTGGTTTGCCGGGCTTTACCGTGGCATCTGGCGCTATGCCTCATTGCAGGACGTGGCGAATATCGTTCGGGCGGTGACGCTCGCGCTCCTGCTTTTCCTGCCGCTGACCTTCCTCGCCACCCGGCTGGAGGCGCTGCCGCGCTCTTTCTTGATCATCGACTGGTTCGTGCTGATCTTCCTGCTGGCGACGCCGCGCATTCTTTACCGCGTGCTGAAGGACCGAGGGTTCGATCACCTGCTGGAGAAGCGCACGATCTTTCGCGTGCCGGTGCTGCTCGTCGGGGCGAGCGACGCGGCGGAGATGTTCATTCGCGACCTGAGCCGCGATCCCGCCCGCAGTTACGATGTGGTGGGGATCCTGGACGAAAAGGGCACCCGCGTCGGGCGGCAGATTCGCGGCGTACAGGTGATGGACGACCTGGATCATCTGGACCGCGCGGTGGCCGAACTCCGGCGCAACGAGAAGGCGCCGCAGCGGCTGATCGTGACCCGCAAGCTGTCCCGCGAGCAGATGGCCCGCTTGCTCAGGGCAGCCGAATTGCACGGCATGACCCTGGCCCGCCTGCCGCGCCTGACCGACTTCAAGACCGGTTCGGATGGTGACGAGGCGCAGCGGATGGCGCTGCGTCCGGTCGCCATCGAAGACCTTTTGGGCCGTCCGCAGGCAAGCCTCGACAAGGCGGCGATGGAACGCCTGATCGCCGGGCGGCGGGTTCTGGTGACCGGCGCGGGCGGCTCCATCGGCTCCGAGTTGGCGCGGCAGGCGGCGCAGTACGGACCCGCGCGGCTGGTGCTGCTCGATCATTCGGAGTACCTGCTCTACAGCATCGATATCGAACTGTCCGAGATTGCGCCCGCCCTGGACCGCCGAGCGGTGCTGTGCGACGTCGGCGACCGGGCGGCGCTGGAGCGGGTTTTCCTGGGCGAGCGTCCGGCACTGGTGCTGCACGCGGCGGCGCTGAAGCATGTTCCGCTGGCCGAGGCGAACCCGGAAGCGACCGCGCTCACGAACGTTGGCGGAACCCGCAACGTGGCCGAAGCCTGCCGCAGCTACGGCGTCGCCGCGATGGTGCAGGTCTCCACCGACAAGGCGATCAACCCCACCGGCGTGATGGGGGCGAGCAAACGCCTCGCCGAGAGCTTTTGCCAAGCCATGGATCTGGCGGAGCGGGGCCGTGTGGTGACGGGGAAGAACGATCATTGCGCATCCGGTAGCGGGACGCGTTTCGTCACCGTACGCTTCGGCAACGTGTTGGGCTCCAACGGCTCGGTGGTCCCGCTATTCCAGCGCCAGCTTGCGCGCGGCGGCCCGATCACCGTCACGCATCCGGAGATGCGCCGCTACTTCATGACGGTGCGCGAAGCGGTGCAACTCGTGCTCCAGGCATCGGCGCTGGGCCTGAGCGACGGCGAGGCGGAGGAGGTCGGCAAAATTTATGTGCTGAACATGGGCGAGCCGGTGAAGATCGTCGATCTGGCACGCCAAGTGATCCGCCTCGCCGGGTTCACGCCCGACAAGGACATCGAGATCGTCTACACCGGCCTGCGCCCCGGCGAGAAGCTGCACGAGGAACTGTTCCACGACGGCGAGCCGATGCTTGCCACCTCGCACCCGGATCTAAAGCTGGCAGCCGCCCGGACCGCCAACCTGGACCTTCTGAATCGGGGAATCGACGAGATGCTCGACCACGCGCGCAACGGGCGCGGCGGCGAGGTGTTGGCGACGCTGCGCCGTCTGGTGCCGGAATACGCCGAGTACGCGGAGTTCAGCGAGGCGGACGAGGAAGCCGGCGAGCCGGCGGCGATGCAGCGCGTTCAGCCCGCGGCGTCCTGAGCGGCGCGGACTAACCGGCCCCGCTTTTTTCCGGACGAACGCTCTACAGGTGCTCGCGCAGGCGCGGCATAAGCTCGACCAGATTGCACGGGCGCTGGCGCGAATCGAGCTGCGGCCGCAGCACCTCCTGCCAGCCGTCCTTGCACGCCCCCGGAGAGCCCGGCAGGGCGAAGAGGTAGGTCCCGTCGGCAACGCCGCCGATCGCGCGCGACTGCATCGTGGACGTTCCGATCTTCTGGTAGGAAATCCACCGGAACAGCTCGCCGAAGCCCTCGATTTCCTTGTCGAACACCTGGCGGAACGCCTCCGGCGTCACGTCTCGGCCGGTAATCCCGGTGCCGCCGGTGGAGATCACGCAGTCGATGGCCGGATCGGCGATCCAGCCGCGCAGGGTTTCAACGATCAGGGGAACCTCGTCGCGCACGATGGCGCGTGCGGCCACGCGGTGGTCCGCCGCCTCGATCATCTCGCACAAGCTCCGCCCGGAGCGGTCGTCCGCCTCCTGACGGGTATCGGATACCGTCAGCACCGCGATGTTGACCGGCAGGAACGGCCGGTCGCTGCTTGTCGTCGTCATTGTCGCGTCACCTCTGGGCCACTTCTTGCGGACGCCTGTCCAACGACAGGTAGCGCGGCCAGTCCCCGCCTGCAACATCGGCAAGCGAGGGGACGGATTGTCCCAGGCGTTTTCGATAGATCCAGAAGTTCGTAAAGACCCTCTCGACGAAGCCCCGGGTCTCGGTCGAGGGCAGGCTCTCAATGAACAGCAAGGGATCGTCCTCGCGGCCGATCGCGCGCTCCCAGCGGATCAGATTGCCCGGTCCGGCGTTATAGGCCACCGCCATCTTGAACAGGTTACCGGACACGCTACCGTTTTCCAGCAAGTAAGCCACGTAAAGCTGGGCCAGATCGAGATTCGTTTCCGGCCGGTACAGGGCCGCGCGGCTGTAGCTGAAGTTGTTGCGCTGGGCGATGTAGTTGGCGGTGGCCGGCATTAACTGCATCAACCCGCGAGCCCCCGCACCGGAGCGCGCGCGCGGATTGAAGGCCGATTCCTGCCGCATCAGTGCGAACAGCAACGCCCGGTCGACCTGAAATCCCGCAGCCGGCTGCCACGGCGGAATGGGATAGAGGGCCGCGTTGATCGACGCCTCCGGCCAGTCCGGCGCCGAATGGGCGGTCATCTGGTTCGCCACCCGGAAAGCCAGCGCGGGCAGGCCGCCCGCTTCGGCCGCGAGCAGCAGACTCCCCGCGCTCTCCGGCTCATCCCAACCGGATATCCCCATCAGTTCGTCGCGGGCCCGCTGACGCTCGCCCACTTGCATCAGCGCCAGGGCGCGCCGACCGGCCGGTTGCTCCAGCAACTCTTCAACCGATTCGCGCGCCTCCAACGGCGTGTTGAGGGGAAGCGCGTCCTGAATGCCGAGCGCTTCGCTGGCGATCAGGCCGTAGAAGGTGTGCGGATAGGCCGCAGCCTTGCGCAGCCAACCGCTGACCTCGGCGGGCTGCTCCAGACGCAGATGCGCCCGCGCGGCCCAATACGCGCCCGCGCTGCGAGCCCAGAGCGAGGCTTTCCCGGAGTCGGCCAATTTCTCGAAGTAACCCAGCGCCGCCGCGGGGTCCTCGCGCCGCCACGCCGCCAAACCCGCGATCCACTTCGCCCGCGGCACCTCCGCGCCGGAGCGATCCGCCGCCCGCGAGGCCATTGCGAACGCCTTGTCGGCATTGCCGTAGTAATACCAACCCGCGGCAACCTCGGCGTAGGCGGCGTCCATCTCGGCCGGGCGCAGTTTTGCGGCAATGTCGCCGCGCTCCAGGTATTCCTCGGTAATCGTGAGCCGTCTGTTTGCGACGTTCGCCGAAACTTGGCGCATGATCCCGCGCACCTCGCGCCGGAACGACGTTGAGCGCAGCGGTATATTGCGCCGCTGCATTCCGCTCGCGCGCGCACCGCCACTGATGCGCGCCTGCCGGTAGGCGGGCGCCGTCACCGCAGCGGCGTCGGCGGGCTTGCGCTGCTGAGCGAGCCGGTACAAGCGCCTCGCTTGCGGATGATCGTTATACTCGGCCAACCAGTCGCGGAGTTCATGGAAGGGTGTCCGGTACTTGGTCGGATGCAGGTAGCGCTGCGCCAGCACGTGCCCCATCAAGGTCTTGTCATCCAACCGCGCCGCCAGTGCATCGACCGCGTCCCAATCCCCTTCCTCGCCGAGCGCGAACATGTCGCGGTAGAGACCGGCATCGCTGCTCGACAACACAGTCGGCTGTGCGCCGGGCCCGGCGGCCTGCATGCTGGGAGCATCGCCGTTCGCCGCCATGACCGGATTTAGCCCAAGCAGAAGCCACACGCCAGTCAGCGCGGCCACCAACACCGTTTTCAAAGAAGTCCCCCCGCCAAAGTTCTGCCCCCGAACGCTTTGATCCACGATTCTTGTTAATGGAATATGGGGCTGCCCCACAGCCTCGCCCAGGTCACCCTTTGGCTTTGCCGATTCTGAGTACAAATACCTTAGAAAGTAGTTAATCCGCCCCAAAGGCTTGCGCATAGGCGGCCCGCGCGGCAGCGGTCGCCGAGCCCTCCCCGCCCGCCGGGAGCCTCCGCCCGTCGATCACGCTCAGCGGGCGCACGCCCAAGCTGTTGGTGAGGAAGGCTTCCTCCGCCGTTTCCAGGTCGGCCGCATCGATCGGCTCCTCCACCACGTCCAGGGCCTGCAGCAGAACCTTGCGCGCGATGCCCGGAAGCGCCCCTTCGCTGACCGGCGGCGTGCGCAAGCGGCGGCGGCTTACCAGAAAGACGTTCGCAACCGACGCTTCGGCCAGCCTCCCCCGCGTGTTCAGCAGCAACCCCTCCTGAACGCCGCGCGCCTCCGCCTCGTGCCGGGCGAAAACGTTGTCGAGGTAACTCAGCGACTTCACCCGGCTCGTGGGCGAAAGTTCGTTGCGCCGAACCTCCCGGCACAGCACGGCCTCCACCGGGGTCATCTCGGGCAACGCGGCCGCGGCGGTGACCAGCACGCGCGGACTGTCGCAACCGGCCGTCGAGACCCCGCGCGCGCCCGCGCCCCGCGTCACCGTCACCCGAATCACGCCGCGTTCAAGGGCATTCGCCGCAATCACCCGCGCCAC
>SKZV01000109.1 GCA_007127165.1 Rhodovibrio sp.
GAGGGCGCGGAGACCCTTCGAACCTGATCCGGGTTATACCGGCGTAGGGATCGGAACGCCTAGCCTCTCGGCCCGCCAAGCGGTGGGCCACCTTTTCCGAATACCCGCGACTGAACCCGGATCTCCGTCGTTAACACTGGTTTGCGGAGATCCAAGACCATGCCCGATACCTTTATCCCAAAGCCTTTCGAGGTCACGACTGGACCGCTGCCCGCCTCCCGCAAGGTGCATGTCGCCGGGGAGCGCCATCAAGACATCCGCGTCGCCATGCGCGAAGTCGCGCTCGACCCCAGTGCCGGGGAGCCGCCGGTGAGGCTCTACGACCCCTCCGGCCCTTACACCGATCCCGCGGCGCAAATCGACATCGCCGCCGGACTGCCGCGCCTGCGCGCATCCTGGATCGAGGGTCGCGGCGACGTGGAACGCTACGAGGGCCGCGACGTGCAGCCTGTCGATAACGGCCTCAAGCCGGGCGAGGACAGCAGCGTGCAGCAATTCGACCTTGGCGAGGGCTATCAGCCGCTGCGCGCCAAGGGCGGCAAGGCGGTGACGCAGCTTGCCTACGCCCGCGCCGGGATCGTTACGCCGGAGATGGAGTACATCGCCATCCGCGAGAACCTGGGCCGCGCGGAAGCATTCAACCAGCCGCGCGACGGCCAGGACTTCGGCGCGGACATCCCCGACTTCGTGACGCCGGAATTCGTGCGCGACGAGGTGGCGCGGGGCCGGGCGATCATCCCCGCCAACATCAACCACCCGGAGATCGAGCCGATGATTATCGGCCGGAACTTCCTGGTGAAGGTGAACGCGAACATCGGCAACTCCGCCGTCACCTCCTCGGTCGCGGACGAGGTGGAGAAGATGGTCTGGGCCACGCGCTGGGGCACCGACACGGTGATGGACCTCTCCACCGGGCGCAATATCCACACGACGCGCGAATGGATCATCCGCAATTCCCCCGTGCCCATCGGGACGGTGCCGATCTATCAGGCGCTGGAGAAGGTCGGCGGAGAGCCGGAGAAGCTGACTTGGGAGCTTTACCGCGACACGCTGATCGAGCAGTGCGAGCAGGGCGTGGACTACTTCACTATCCATGCCGGGGTGCGCCTGCACTACATCCCGCTGACCGTGGACCGGGTGACCGGAATCGTCTCGCGCGGCGGCTCGATCCTCGCGAAGTGGTGTCTGGCGCATCACAAGGAGAATTTCCTCTACACGCACTTCGAAGAAATCTGCGAGATCATGAAGGCCTACGACGTCTCCTTCTCGCTGGGCGACGGGCTGCGCCCCGGCTCCATCGCCGACGCCAACGACAAGGCGCAGTTCGCGGAGCTTGAGACGCTGGGCGAGCTCACCGAGGTCGCCTGGAAGCACGACGTTCAGGTGATGATCGAAGGCCCCGGCCATGTTCCCATGCACAAGATCAAGGAGAACATGGACAAGCAGCTCAAGATCTGCGGCGAGGCTCCCTTCTACACGCTGGGCCCCCTGACCACCGACGTCGCGCCGGGTTACGACCACATCACCAGCGCCATCGGCGCGGCGATGATCGGCTGGTTCGGCACCGCGATGCTTTGTTACGTCACGCCGAAGGAGCACCTGGGCCTGCCCAACCGCGACGACGTGAAGACCGGGGTCATCACCTACAAGATCGCCTCGCACGCCGCCGACCTCGCCAAGGGCCATCCGGCGGCGAAGCTGCACGACGACGCGTTGTCGCGGGCGCGCTTCGACTTCCGCTGGCGCGATCAGTTCAACCTCGCGCTCGATCCGGAAACGGCGCTCGCCTACCACGACGAGACGCTTCCGGCGGAGGGGGCGAAGGTCGCGCACTTCTGCTCGATGTGCGGGCCGAAGTTCTGCTCCATGCGGATTTCGCACGAACTCCGCGACCACGCGAAGGCCGAGGCCGAGCAGGGCACGCAGGCGGAGGCCGAGCAGGGTATGGAGAAGATGTCCGAACGCTTCCAAGAAATGGGCGGACAGCTTTACGTTCCGAAGGTGGCGACCCCGGAGGATTGATCGTGCCGCCCGGCCGGGGTTCCGCCACGGCCGGGCCCTCGACCCACGCGCGTCAGGTACGGTTCACGTCTCCGCAGGCTATTCAGGGGGACCACGGCCGCGGCACTTGCGCGGCCTCCCGCACGCGCTCACACTGAAGAAACGCTGGGAATAAACGCTGAGAATTGTCTTTCAACATCGAGATGGATGCTTGGGACGGCGGTAAATGGCGTTGCGTCGAACGAGGGATATTCTGGACGACGAGGAACTCGTCGCGCGCGCTGCCGCCAAGCTGGATATCGAAGACTACGGGCTATTCTATGCAGCCTGTTGCCACTGGACCGGCGGCGCGGTCGACAAGCGCAGCGTGGACCGGGAGTTCATGCACTTTCTGTTGAGCCGCCGCGCCCCGTCGTATGTACGCCACTATTGTCGACGGGTAATCGACGGCGACCCAAACCTGCCTCCGCCGCCCCGCTTCGCGACGCCACGCGGCGGCGATGTGCTGTATATACTCGCCTTGATAACGGCAGCAACGATCTTCTACCTGCTATTCCTCGTTTGACGCTCTACAAAAGGCCGAGGGTCTTGAAGCTGGCGTGGCCGCTGCGGGTGATGATGACGTGGTCGTGTATCTGGATGTTAAGGCGCTTTGCCGCCTCGGCGATCTCGCGCGTCATCTGTACGTCCGCCTTCGACGGGGCGGGATCGCCGGAGGGGTGGTTGTGCACCAGAATGATGGCTGTCGCTCCCAATTCGAGCGACCGGTGAACGACCTCCCGGGTATAGACCGGCGTGTGGTCCACCGTGCCGCGCGCCTGCGGCTCGTCGGCGATCAGCTTGTTCTTGCGGTCCAGGAACAAAATGCGGAACTGTTCCACCGGCAATTCGGCCATGGAGATGCGGCAATAGGCCAGTAGTTTCTCCCATGACGAGATCACGGTGTGCTCCATCGCCTGCTCGCGGGCCATGCGCGTCGCCGCCTCCTGCGCCACCTTGATCGCGGCGATCGACGTCGTTCCCATTCCGGGAACCTGGGCCAGCTTATGCGGGTCGGCCGCCATGACGCGCGCAAACGAGCCGAAACGCCGCATCAATTCCTTCGCCAGCGGCTTTACGTCGCCGCGCGGCCTGGCACCGAACAGCAAGAACTCGACCACCTCGTAGTCCGCCAGACTGTCCCCGCCCTTTGCAAGCAGGCGCTCGCGAAGCCGCTCCCGGTGACCCAGGTGATGCGGCTTCTCGTCTTCGGCCTCCGTCATCCGCGCCCGCCGCTGTCTATACGTCGTAAGGCGGCCTGTGCCAGCCCTTCGGCGAGTAGGTGAACACCTCGCACCCCTGGCTGGTCACGCCGATTGTATGCTCGAACTGCGCGGAGAGGGACTTGTCCCGCGTCACCGCCGTCCAGCCGTCCTCCAGCATTTTCACGTCGGGCTTGCCGGCATTGACCATCGGTTCGATGGTGAAGAACATGCCCTCCTTCAGCACCATGCCGGTGCGCGGCTTGCCATAGTGCAGCACGGTCGGCGCATCGTGGAACACCCGCCCCAGCCCATGGCCGCAAAAGTCGCGCACGACGGAGAATCGCTGGCTTTCCACGAAGGACTGGATGGCGTGGCCGATATCGCCCAGCGTATTCCCCGGCTTGACCACCTTGATCGAGCGCATCAGCGATTCGTAGGTGACGTCACAGAGCTTGCGCGCCTTCACACTTGGCGTTCCGGCCCAGAACATGCGGCTGGTGTCGCCGTGCCAGCCGTTCAGGATGACGGTCACGTCGATGTTCAGAATATCGCCGTCCTGCAGGCGCTTCTGTTCGCTGGGGATGCCGTGGCAGATTACCCGGTTGATCGAGATACAGGTCGCCTTCGGGAAGCCGCGATAGTTCAGCGGGGCGGGCACCGCGCCGCTGTCGGCGATGAACTTATGGCACAGGCGGTCGAGTTCGCCGGTGCTCACACCTGGCTGAACGTAAGGCGTTATGAAGTCGAGCGTTTCGGCAGCCAGACGGCCGGCCTTACGCATACCCTCGAAGTCTTCCGGCCCATGCAGCACGACGCGCCGGGGCGCGGAGCCACTCGCCGCTTCGGGCTCGCTCTGGTGTGCGGGATCGCTTCTGTTCATATCTACTCGCTGGAAAGCCGTTGCGCGTTTATGTGACTTCCAGTGTCTATAGCGCAAGGGTGGGTGTGGGTCCAATGGAACGGTCGCGGATTTTTCCGTCTCGGCAGCTTCCAATGCTGTCGAACCTGCTTGCCTGGAGCGCTTTTGCGTCGCAGCATGGGACAAGAAGAATTCACCCGAGATTGGGAGCGTGCATGTTTCAGACCCGATGGATCGCCCTCGCGCTGGCTGCCTTCGTGCTGGCGGGATGCGAGACTGCCGCCTTCGATTTCCCCTGGCAGCGCGAGCGGGTGGAGCGTGCGCCCGCGCCCGGTCTGGCCGCGCCGCCGGCGCCCGAGGCTTGGGCGGCCGACAACGACGTTGACGCCGAGGAGCGCGAGCGCGCGGTGGCCGAGTGTCATGCGATGGCTCGCGCCCAGGTCGAGCGTGATATGCGGGTCGATGAAAGTATCCGGGGCGGGCTAGCCCGCGAGGATGCAACGGACTACCAGCAGTGGCGGGAACGCGTGGATAGCTACGGCTATCGCGAACGCCAGCGCGAGCTTTTCGAACGGTGTATGCGCGAGCGCGGTTTCGAACGCTGACAGCCTTGCAAAGCGCAGGATCGTGCTTGACCAGGAGGGGTAAACGGTCGATCTGATGTCCATGTCAAAGCCACCCGTCACTGCCGCTCTGTTAATTATCGGCAACGAAATCCTGTCCGGGCGAACGCAGGACAGGAACCTCGCCTATCTGGGCCGCCGCCTGAACGAACTGGGCGTGCGCCTTGCCGAAACACGGGTCGTTCCGGACGAGCGGGAGACGGTCGTCCGCCAACTCAACGAACTGCGCGGGCAGCACGCCTACGTCTTCACCACCGGCGGGATCGGCCCGACGCACGACGACATAACCGCCGAGTGTGTGGCGGAAGCGGTCGGCCGCAAGCTGATCGAGCACTCGGAAGCGCGCGCCATCCTCGAGGCGCGCTACACGCCGGAGAACCTGACCGCCGCCCGGCTGCGCATGGCCCGCACGCCGGAGGGCGCGGATCTGATCGAGAATCCGGTCAGCAAGGTGCCGGGCTTTCGCATCGGCAACATCTATGTGATGGCGGGGATTCCGGAAGTCATGCAGGCGATGTTCGAATCCATAGCACACCAGATCGCGGGCGGCGAACCGCTGTTGACCGGCACAGTGGTCGCCCAACTCCCCGAAGGCGTGATCGCCGGTCCGCTGGGCGAGCTTCAGGCGCGCTTTCCCGATGTCGAAATCGGGAGTTATCCCTTCTATGGCCCCAGCGGCTACGGCGCCAGTCTTGTTGCGCGAGTGGCGGACCCGGCGCGGCTGGAGGAGATCCTGGACGAGCTACGGGGGATGGTGCGCTATCTGGGTGCGGAGCCGCGCGACGAGCCC
>SKZV01000191.1 GCA_007127165.1 Rhodovibrio sp.
ATCAACGAGTATCCGACGGGCCGCCTGCTGCGCGACGCCAAACTCTACGAGATCGGCGCGGGGACGAGCGAAATCCGCCGCTGGCTGATCGGCCGCGAACTCTTCGAAGAGTCGGCTTGAGCGGGGCCGCAGCGATGACCGCGATCAAAAGCCGGATCGACCCGCGCGACGAGGACTACCGCCGCAATCTGGACACCATGACCGCGCTGGTCGGCGACCTGCGGGAGACGGTGACGCGCGTGAAGGAGGGCGGCGGCGCGAAGGCGCGGGAGCGCCATGTCTCGCGCAACAAGCTGCTGCCGCGTGATCGCGTCCGGGTGCTGCTGGACGACGGCTCGCCGTTTCTGGAGCTGTCGCAGTTGGCCGCGCACGAGGTTTACGACGACGACATTCCGGCGGCGGGAATCATCACCGGCATCGGGCGGGTGCAGGGCCGCGAGTGCATGGTGGTCGTCAACGACGCCACGGTGAAGGGCGGCACCTACTTTCCGCTGACGGTGAAGAAGCACCTCCGCGCGCAGGAGATCGCGGCGCAGAATCATCTGCCCTGTATTTACCTTGTGGACTCCGGCGGCGCGAACCTGCCAAATCAGGACGAAGTCTTTCCCGACCGCGATCACTTCGGCCGCATCTTCTACAATCAAGCCAATATGTCGGCGCAGAAGATTCCGCAGGTCGCGGTGGTCATGGGCTCCTGCACGGCGGGCGGGGCCTACGTTCCGGCGATGTCGGACGAGGCCGTGATCGTCCGCGAGCAGGGCACGATCTTCCTGGGCGGCCCGCCGCTGGTGAAGGCGGCAACCGGCGAGGTCGTGACGGCGGAGGATCTGGGCGGGGCGGACGTGCATACGCGCGTGTCCGGCGTGGCCGACCACTACGCGATGAACGACGCGCACGCGCTCGGGATCACGCGGCGGATCGTCTCCAACCTGAACCGCAACAAGCACTGTCCGCTGGAGATTCAGCCGCCGAAGCCGCCGCGCTACGACCCGAAGGAGCTTTACGGTATCGCCACCCCCGATCTGCGCAAGCCGATGGAGGTGCGCGAGGTCATCGCCCGCGTGGTGGACGACAGTGCGCTGGACGAGTTCAAGGCGCTCTACGGCACCACGTTGGTCTGCGGCTTCGCCCATATCCACGGCTATCCGGTGGGGATCGTGGCGAACAACGGCGTGCTCTTCTCGGAGTCCGCCTTGAAGGGCGCGCACTTCATCGAACTGTGCAGCCAGCGCGGTATCCCGCTGGTATTCCTGCAAAACATCACCGGCTTCATGGTGGGCCGCAAGTACGAGTCCGGCGGGATCGCCAAGGACGGCGCGAAGATGGTGACGGCGGTCTCAAACGCCCGCGTGCCGAAGTTCACCGTCATCATCGGCGGCAGTTTCGGAGCCGGGAACTACGGCATGTGCGGCCGCGCCTTCTCGCCGCGCTTCCTGTGGACCTGGCCGAACGCGCGCATCTCGGTCATGGGCGGGGAGCAGGCAGCGAACGTACTCGCCCAGGTGCGCCGCGACGGCATGGAGCGCCAAGGCCAGACTTGGAGCGCGGAGGACGAAGAGACGTTCAAGGCCCCGATCCGCGAGCAGTACGAGACCCAGGGCCATCCCTACTACGCCTCGGCGCGGATCTGGGACGACGGGGTGATCGACCCGGCGGATACGCGCATGGTGCTCGGCCTCGGCCTCTCCACCGCGCTCAACGCGCCGCAAGAGGACACGCGCTTCGGCGTGTTCCGGATGTAGGGGAGGGCGCGGGGATGACACAGAGCACAGGCATGTTCGACAAGGTCCTGATCGCCAACCGGGGCGAGATCGCCTGCCGCATCGCGCGGAGTTGCGCGGCGATGGGCGTGCGGACGGTCGCGGTCTATTCCGACGTGGACGTGGATGCGGCGCATGTGGCCGCCTGCGACGAGGCGCGGCGGCTGGGTCCGGCTGCGGCGAGCGAGAGTTACCTGGACATCGGGAAAATCCTGGAAGCCGCGCGCGACAGCGGGGCCGAGGCGATCCATCCGGGCTACGGCTTCCTCTCCGAGAACGCGCGCTTTGCGGAGGCTTGCGCGGAGGCGGGCGTGGTCTTCATCGGCCCGCCGGTCCCGGCGATCAAGTCCATGGGCTCGAAGAGCGCCGCCAAGGCGATCATGGCCGAGGCGGGCGTGCCGCTGGTCCCCGGCTATTACGGCGAGGACCAGAGCCTGGAGCGGCTGGAATCCGAGGCCCGCGCCATCGGCTTTCCGGTGCTGATCAAGGCGTCGGCGGGCGGCGGCGGCAAGGGGATGCGGCGCGTCGACGAGGCCGGAAAGTTCGCCGAGGCGCTGGCGGCGGCGAAGCGCGAGGCCAAGGGCGCGTTCGGCGACGATCATGTTCTGATCGAGCGCTGCCTGATCGCGCCGCGCCACATTGAGGTGCAGGTCTTCGCCGACACCCACGGCAACGTGGTTCACCTCTTCGAACGCGACTGCTCGATCCAGCGCCGTCACCAGAAGATCGTCGAGGAAGCTCCGGCCCCGCATCTGGACCCGCAGCGCCGGGAGGAGATGGGGCGAGCGGCGGTCGCGGCGGCGCAGGCCATCGGCTACGTCGGCGCGGGCACGGTGGAGTTCATCGCCGATACCGACGGGCGCTTCTACTTCATGGAGATGAACACGCGGCTCCAGGTCGAGCACCCCGTGACCGAGTTCATCACTCGGCAGGACCTCGTAGAGTGGCAGCTTGAAGTGGCCGCCGGACGAGCACTGCCGCTGCGTCAGAACGAACTCGCCATCCACGGTCACGCCATGGAAGCCCGGATCTATGCGGAAGACCCGGCACGGGACTTCCTGCCCGCCATCGGCCGGATCGAGGATCTGCGGCTTCCCGAAAGCGGCCCCAATGTCCGCATCGACATAGGCGTACGGGCGGGCGATGCGGTCAGCGTCCACTACGATCCCATGATCGCGAAGCTGATCGTCTGGGACCAGAACCGCTCCGGCGCGGTCAAGCGCTTGCAGCGGGCGCTGGGGCGCTTCCGCGTGCAGGGGGTCGTCACCAACGTGGACTTCCTGGCCCGCGTGGCGCGGCAGCCGGAATTCGCGGAGGGCAAGGTCCACACCGGCTTCATCGAGGAGCACCGCGCGCATCTTCTGCCGGAGCCGCAAGCCAGCCCGGACGAGGTGCTCGCCTTTGCCGCGCTCAGCGAGTTGCAGCGCATCGACCGCGAGGGGCTGGAGCGGGCGCAAGAGTCGAATGACCCCTATTCGCCGTGGCACGTCACCAGCGGCTGGCGGCTGAACAGCGACAACTTCCACGCCTTCCACTTCCGCGATGCCGTCGGCGATACGCAGGTCGTGGCGCACTACGGCGACGAGAACTATCGGCTCGATTTGCCGGGCGGTACGGTGGAAGCCCGCGTGTCCCAGACGGCGGCTGGCGATCTGCGCGCCGTGCTTGGCGGGAAGCAGATAACCGCCACAGTGCTGGGGAGCGGCGAGCGGATCACCGTCGTGCTGGATGGTCTGGCCTACGAGTTGGAGCGCTACAACCCGCTCACCGCCGGGATGGAGGCGGCGCTTCCGGCGGGAACCTTGACTGCGCCGATGCCGGGGACCGTCACCCATGTCTATGTGGCCGAGGGCGAAGCGGTCGAAGAGGGGCAGGCGCTGATGGTGCTCGAAGCCATGAAGATGGAACACACCATCGCGGCCAATGGGGCGGGTGTAGTGGCCAAGGTGAACTTCGCGGCGGGCGAGACCGTCAGCGAAGGGGCGGAACTGCTGTCCATTGAGGCGGCGGTGACAGGCTGAGCGGGCGCGAAGCAGCTCCCCCAAAAGGGGAGCGGGAAGGAAGAAGGAAGGCCCCTCAGTCGCGAAGGGCGACAGCTCCCCCAAAGGGGAGCGGGAAGGAAGTGAAGGGGAGCGGGAAAGCGTTTACCACATATGAACAGCCCCGCTTCCCGCTCCCCTCAGGGGGAGCTGTCGCCTTCGCGACCGAGGGGGCCTTCTACCATACGAGCGATTCGAAAGTTGACGTTGACGTAAAATGCACTAAAGTTTGATAAAAGAAGCGGCACCCATCACAATAGAGAGAGCCGTGATGAACAGGGAGGAACGCAACCGGGGCGAAAATGTCCTTGAATGCGAAGCTGTCAGCCGCTGGTTCGGCGGTTTACAGGCGCTAAAAGACATCTCGGTCACGGTTAAACAGGGCGAAATCTTCGGGCTGGTCGGCCCGAACGGGTCCGGCAAGACCACCCTGGTCAACGCCGTGACGGGCTTCTACCCACCGCAATCCGGCACGATCCGCTTCGAAGGCCAGCAGATCAACGGCATGAAGCCGTACCGCGTGGCCTCGATCGGGATCGCCCGAACGTTTCAGAACGTGGCCCTGTTCAAGGGCATGAGCGTTCTCGAAAACATTCTTTTGGGCCGCCACACCTTCATGAAGCCCAGTATGCTGGCCTCGCTCTTCTACTGGACCTGGGCGCAGAAGGAAGAGATCGCGCACCGGCGCAAGGTCGAGGAAATCATCGACCTTTTGCAGCTTGAAAGCGTGCGCGACGAGCCGGTCGATGTGATTCCCCTCGGTATGCAAAAGCGGGTTGAACTGGCCCGCGCGCTGGCGGCGGAGCCGCGCTTCCTGGTGCTGGACGAGCCGATGGCCGGCATGAACCAGGAGGAGAAGGAGTACATGGTGCGCTTCATCCTGGACGCCCAGGAAGCGCTCAACCTCTCCGTTCTGTTGATCGAGCATCACATGGACGTGGTGACGGCGATCTGCGACCGCGTCGTCGTCCTGACCAACGGCCGCAAGATCGTCGAAGGCCCGGCGCGCGAAGCGATCAACGACCCGGCGGTCATCGAAGCCTATATCGGGAAGCCGAAAGATGCAGCCTGAACCGAAGCTTAAAGAACGCGGCGCGGAAACGCCCGAGCGGGGTGCAGCGCCCGAGAGCGTGGTAGGGAAGGATGAATCCCTTCTGGCCCTGCTGGCGCAGAACGCCAAGACCCACCCGGCGCAGCCCGCGATTCGCGAACGCGACCAGGGGATCTGGCTGGAACTGAGCTGGGCGGATGAACTGGAGCAGGTCCTGGCGTTCGCGGCGGGACTTGAAGACCATGACTGCGGCCACGACGACCGCATTCTCGTGATCGGCGACAACCGCCCGCGTCTCTACATGGGGATGCTTGGCGCGATCGCTTTGCGGGCGGTGCCCTCGCCGGCCTATCCGGATACCACGCCGCAGGAAGTGGGCGGGCAGGTTGAGCGGGAGCGCATCCGCTTCGCGCTGGCCGAGGATCAGGAACAGGTCGATAAGCTACTGGAGGTGCGCGGCGAGAGCCAGTGGCTGAAGACCATCGTGTACGACGATCCGCGCGGCATGTCGAACTACGACGATCCAGGCGTGGTCTCGTACCGGGCGGTGCTGGAGCGGGGGAAGCAGAGGTTGGCGGAGACGCCGAAGCTGCGCGACGATTTGCTGGCGCGCGGCAAGGCGGACGACGCGGCGGTATTGCTGCACTCTTCCGGCACAACCGGC
>SKZV01000145.1 GCA_007127165.1 Rhodovibrio sp.
CGGTGGCGGCGAACTACGACGGCTCCGACGCGGCGAACTTTCACGGATTTCAGGCCCATGTCGGGCCGATGCGCCCGGAGGCGCGCGGCACCGTCAAGGCGCGCTCCGCCGATCCGCGCGACGCGCCGGAAATCCGCTTCAACTACAACGAAAGCGAGCGCGACCGCCGCGAGTTCCGCGACGGCGTGAAGCTGACCCGCGAGATCATGGCGCAGCCCGCGTTCGACGCGCTGCGCGACAGCGAGGTCATGCCCGGCGCCAATATCCAAAGCGACGCGGAGATCGACGCCTTTGTCCGCCAGTTCGCGGAAAGCGCCTATCACCCCTCCTGCACCTGCCCGATGGGATATGACGAGATGGCTGTGGTGGACGCCGAAGGCCGGGTGCACGGCGTCGAGGGGCTGCGCGTGGTCGACGCCTCGATCATGCCCTCGATCGTTTCGGGCAACCTGAACGCGCCGACGATCATGCTGGCGGAAAAGCTCGCCGACGCGATTCGCGGCCGCGACGCCCTGCCCCCGGAAAACCCGCCGATCTGGGTCCATCCCGACTGGCGCACGCAGCAGCGCTAGGGGCGTCCGCGTCATAAACTCCCGTCTCCCCTCGGGGGAGACCGCTTGCCCCATGGCCGGGGGCAAGCAGAGGGGAGCCGCGGCCAGGGGAAAACCAACCGACACCCCCCTCTCCCCCACGAATTTTCTGGCGCATCCGCCCCCCCGGAAGGCATGATCCAAGGCATGAGATCGAACTGGACGGGACATGGCCGCGAGGCTTTTATGCGCCGGGCGGTGATCCATTTTCACGAGCCCTATCCCGGCACCCACGGCGTTGAGGAGGTCTTCAGCGCCGGAGTGGTCGAGGTCGAGCGCGCATCGAACCGCCGCAAGGCCGACGAGATGGCGCTGGTCCTGGTGTCCGCCGGGATCGACGTGCATCTGGTTCCCACCGCGCAGGCGATCTCCGTGCTGGTGCGCAGCGACGACGCCCGGCGCGCCTGCCACGAGCTGCAAGCCCACGAGCGGGAGAACGGCGCGCGCCGGAGCGCGGTGCTGGTGGAGCCCGCCGAGGCCAGCCGGATCGAGGCCGGGCTGACCTACTGTGCGCTGCTGGTGTTCTTTTTCCTGCTGCAACACGGCAACGCCTTCTCCCTCGACTGGACGAGCGCGGGCGCGGCGCAGGCGGGCGCGATCCTGGACGGCGAGCTCTGGCGCACGGTCACGGCGCTGACGCTGCACAGCGACATCGGCCACCTCATGGGCAACCTCGTGCTTGGCTTCATCTGCGGACTGCTGGTGATGGAGGTGCTGGGCGCGGGCGTCGGCTGGCTGGCGATCCTGGGAGCCGGAGCGTTCGGGAACGTCTTGAACTCCGCCGTTCAAGGGCCGGAACACGCGGCCATCGGCGCATCCACGGCCGTGTTCGGCGCGGTCGGCGTCCTCTCCGGCCACGCGCAGGGCGCACCGCCGGGCACGCAGCGCGCCGGGCTCGGGCGCTGGGCTCCGCTGGCGGCAGGAGTGATGCTGCTCGCCTTCCTGGGCTTCGGTGGCGGGCGCACCGACATCGGCGGCCACATCTCCGGCTTCGCGGTCGGCGCGGTCATCGGCCTCGCCATGGCCCGCATGCCGGGCGATTGGGTCCAGCGCAAACGCGTGCAGCACCTCTGCGGCGGCGCGGCGCTGGCGATCCTGGCGCTGGCGTGGTGGGCGGCGGTCTAGCGGGGCACATTGTGCCGCCGACCCGGCAAGAGTTGCCGCATGAGGCAAGAGTTGCCGAGTAGGTTTCGCGCAGCAAATCACCACCTTTTCTCCTCCCCATCCAGAAGTGCTCGGCTTGCCGCGACGGTGGATTGGCGGCGACGGTGGATTGCCTGCGGCGAATCCACCCTACAAGACCATTGGCACGCCGCTTGCATCGATCTCTGCGCCCCACCCGGCACGAACGCCGGAGGGGCCGGGGTAAGACGCTCCGTTTCGGCAAGTAGCCGATGCATCAACACCTATCCAAGTAGGAGAATACAATGTCTCTCGGAATCATTTCCAACTTCGCCGCCGACGTCGCCCAGCGGAACCTGACGCAGTCCTCCGATGAGGCCACCCGCTCGGTCGCGCGTCTGTCGTCCGGCACCCGCGTGCTCTCCGCGCGTGACGATGCGGCGGCGCTGGCCATCGGCTCCCGCCTGAATGCCGAGCAGGAAGCCCTGGGTCAGGCCCAGGTCAACGCCGGTCAGGCCAACTCCATGCTCCAGGTCGCCGACGGCGCAATGGCGCGGATCGACGACATCCTGGTGCGGATGAACACCCTCGCGGTGCAGGCGGCTTCCGGACAGCTCGATGGCGACTCGCGAGCATTTTTGAATGACGAATTCGATGCCCTGCGGGACGAAATTACCCGTATTGCTGACGACACCGAATTCAACGGCATCAAACTGCTGAACGTCACCGCAGGGGATCCGAACGTGACGGTCGATTTCCAGGTCGGCACCGGGAACGAGGACAATGAAGACCGTATCACCGTATCGTTGGTGGATGTGACCGTTGCCGGCCTCGACGCCGACCTAGTGGCTGCCGACCTTACGACAGCCTCGGGTGCCGGCAACGCAATCGAGAATGTAATCGACGCCCTGGACGCACTGAACACCGAGCGGGCGGCGATCGGTGCCTCGCAGAACCGTCTGGAGTTCGCTTCACAGGCGGTCGCCACGACGCGGGAAAACACCGAGGCGGCGCGCTCGCAGCTTCTGGACCTCGACGTTGCACGGGAAAGCTCCAACTTTGCCTCGCAGCAGATCCTGGTTCAGGCGGGCGTGGCAACTCTGGGGCAGGCCAACGCCTTGCCGCAGAACTTGCTCAGCCTGTTCAACTAAGCCTTCTTCGGGAGGTCGGGAGGAGCCGCCACGGCTCCTCCCCTTTCCGGTTCCCGCGCCAAATTACTGACCTTCCCCGCGCCGCGAGCCGGACCTCGCTTATTCCACCCAAGGGGATGGAACAGCCATGATCGAGATCGCCTCCACAAACAACTTCGCGCCGCCGCAAGGGCGGGAGCTTCCGCCTGTTGGCCCGCCAATTCGCGGCAGCGATGGTCCCGCCGGACGCACCGAGACAACCGCGTTGCTGAATTCCGCACCTTCGGACTCTCAGCAGGCAGCCACTGAGGAGCGCGGCGCGGACCTGGCGCAGGCGTTGCGGCGCGACACGCTGGACAGTCTCGCGCCGCGTTCGACCGTCCTGCAGCTTTCGGTGGACGACGAGCTTGGGCGCATCATTGCCCAGGTCGTGGACCGCGACAGCGGCGATATCGTGCGCGAAATCCCGCCGGAGGAGTTGATCGCGATGGCGAAGACGCTTCGCGCGCTCAACGGACAACTCGTGGACCGCCGCATTTAACCGGCCCCGGAGGCAGGCATGACCGACATTTTCGGCGATAACTCCCGGCTCGTAAACGACGGCGGCCGCGTTTCCTTCACCGGCCTTGGCGGGAACATCGATTTCCGCTCCGCCGTCGATTCGATCATGGAGGCGCGGCGCTTCCCGGTCGACCGGCTGGAAGCGCGCGTTGAGGAGAATACTTCCCAGCTCTCCGCCCTGCGCCAGATGCAGTCCCTCACCGCGGAACTCCAGGATTCCGTCGAAGCCATGCGCGGTGCGTTCAGCATCGGCAACGAGGGCGACGTCTTCGCGGCCAAGCAGGCCTTCGCCAGTTCCACGAGCCTGACCGGCGCGCCCGCGAGCCCGGCGGGCGATATCCTTGCCGCCAACGTGACCAACGCCGCCGAAGTCGGCACGCGCGAGGTCGAGGTGATCCAGCGCGCCCAGGCGCAGCGCATCGCCGGAACCGACTTTGCGGAACGCAACGCCGATCTCGGAATCACGGGCACCTTTTCGGTCAACGGCGTGGAGATCAACGTCCGGGAGACCGATTCGCTCGCAGATATTCGCGCACGGATCAGCAACGCCGACAACGGCGCCTCCGCCAGCATCATCTCGCCCACCGAAGATGAGCACATCCTGGTCATCTCGGCCGATGAGACCGGGCAGGCGATGGAGCTTGCCGATCCCGACGGGGTGCTTGAGCAGCTTGGCTTCCTGACCGCCGACGGCGACCTCGCGAACGAACTGCGGGCGGCGCAGAACGCACAGCTCAAGGTCGACGGGCTGCAGGACACCACGGCTTTCACCTCCGCCGCCGTGACCGATGCGACCCAGCCGCTCGACACCTTCGTCTCCACCGGCACCGGCACGCTGACCTTGACCGGCGCCGACGGGACCGCCGTCGATGTCGCCTACGACACTTCGGTAGATTCGCTGCAAGACCTCGCGAACCGGATCAACACCGATGCCGGGGCCGTGGCGACCGCCGAGGTGGTGGAAGAAAACGGGACCTTCCGGCTGGAGATCGCCTCGGCGGACGGCCAGCGGCTGGACCTCGCCGACAGCGGCACACTCGCCGAAGAGTTGGCCATCGAACGCCCGGACCGGATCATCGAGCGCAGCAGCAACCGGATCGACGACATATTCGACGGGATCACCCTCGATCTCCTGAAGGCCGAACCCGGCACGCTGGTGGAAATCGAGGTCGACCGCAACCTCACCGAGGTGCGCGATTCGATCCTCGATTTCGTCGATGCCTTCAACGCGCTGAAGCAGTTCACGAACGCGCAGCGCCTGGAACTCCAACTTGAGGGGATGCCGGAGGAAGAGGTCGGCATTCTGCGCGGCACCCCTGCGCTGCGCGACGTCGAAAGCAACCTGAGCCGGGTTATCGGTCAGGGCGCATCGGGCGTCGACGGGGCGTTCGCCGTGTTGAGCCAGATCGGCATCGACCTTGTGGACCGCGACACCGTGTCCAATCCGGCACGGCGCAACAATCTGGAGGTCGATTCGTCGCAGTTGAGCGAAGCCCTGCTCAACAACTTCGACGAGGTGCGCAGCCTTTTGAGCTTCCGCTCCACGACCGACAGCACCGACATCACCGTGATCGGCTTCAATGGCGCGACGCGGCACAATGCCGAGGGCGACTTTACCCTCACCGTCGACACCGACGCGGAGGGCAATTTGCTCTCCGCCGAGATCGACGGCGTGGCGGCGGAAATCAACGGCAATCGGATCGTCGGTCAAGCAGGCAACGGCGCGGAGGGTATCCGCATTCTCTACAACGGCGGCGTGGCGGAAGGCGGGCGAGACATCAACTTCAACGTCACCAACGGCATCGCCGCCAACACCTTCTTCACCGCAGGCACGTTGCTGACCGATCGCGGCACGATCGACGGCGAGATTCGACGGCTGGAGAACCAGAACCAGGACTCGGAGGAGCGGATCACGCGCCAGCTTGCCCAACTCGACCAGCAGCGCGAGCGGCTTCTGGAACGCTTTGCGGAGACGGAGCGGCGGCTGGCGGAGTTGAGCACGGTCAGTTCCTCGATCGAGGCGCTGATGGCCTCTCTCTTGCAGCGTAATAACTAAAATGAAAGATTTTCTTGTCACGCTTGC
>SKZV01000349.1 GCA_007127165.1 Rhodovibrio sp.
ATCCCGAATTTCCAGCGAGTCGTAATAAGCGTCGGGCGAGTCCATGGCGACACCGGCCTCCCTGCTGTTACACTGTCGTTGCAACCTATTGCGGTCGAGCATTAGCCAGACACCGGGCAAGGTCAAGCAGAGCCCCACTCACGCTCCTTGGCGGCCCTTTGCTGCGGTGCAACGCTGGACATGGCGACCTATATGACTAATGTACGCGTCCGACAGGAGACACGCGAGAAGAGGGGAGCGCAAGGCCGTGGCTGGAAACGACACGCTGAAAACCCGCCGGACACTGACCGTGGACGGGCGGGAATACGACTATTTCTCAATTCCGGCAGCCGAGGAAGGTGGCCTTGGCGACGTTTCGCGCCTGCCGTTTTCCCTGAAGGTGCTGCTGGAAAACCTGCTGCGCTACGAAGATGGCGGCACGGTCACCGTGGAGGACGCAAAGGCGATGAACCAGTGGGTAACGGACCGCAAGTCCACCCGCGAGATCGCCTACCGCCCGGCGCGCGTGCTGATGCAGGATTTCACCGGCGTTCCGGCAGTGGTCGATCTGGCCGCGATGCGCGACGCCATCTCCCGGCTTGGCGGCAATCCCGACCGCATCAACCCGGCCAGCGATGTGGACCTTGTGATCGACCACTCCGTAATGGTGGACGTCTATGGGACTCCGCTGGCCTTCAAGAAGAACGTGGAGCGCGAGTTCGAGCGCAATTATGAGCGCTACGCCTTCCTGCGCTGGGGCCAGACCGCGTTCAATAACTTCCGGGTCGTGCCCCCGGGAACCGGCATCTGCCATCAGGTGAACCTGGAATACGTCGGCCAGTCGGTCTGGGTGAAGCCGCAAGACGGCCGCGAGGTGGCTATGCCCGACACGCTGGTCGGGACCGACAGCCATACCACGATGATCAACGGCCTGGGCGTGCTGGGCTGGGGCGTCGGCGGTATCGAGGCCGAGGCCGCGATGCTGAATCAGCCGGTGTCGATGGTGATCCCCGAGGTTGTCGGCTTCAAGTTCACCGGCGAGTTGAACGAGGGCGCGACCGCGACCGATCTGGTGCTGACCGTCACGCAGATGCTGCGCAAGAAGGGCGTCGTCGGCAAGTTCGTGGAGTTCTACGGCCACGGCCTGAGCAGCCTGACGCTCGCCGACCGCGCGACGATCGCCAACATGGCCCCGGAATACGGCGCGACCTGCGGCTTCTTCCCGGTCGATTCCGAGACGATCAACTATCTGGAATTCACCGGCCGCGATCCGGAGCGGGTGAAGCTGGTCGAGGAATACTGTAAGGCGCAGGGGCTGTGGCGCGAGGACGCGACGCCCGATCCGGTGTTCACCGACATGCTGGAACTCGACCTCTCCACAGTCGAGCCGAGCCTTGCCGGACCGAAGCGCCCGCAAGACAAGGTCACGATCAAGCGCGCCGCCGCCGAATTCAAGATGCACCTTGCCGAGGACCTGGGTCTCTCGCCGGATAGCGGTGCGGCGGACATGGCCGAGGAAGGCCCCGCCGCCGTGGGCCAGGAGAACCACACCTTCGACGACAGCGGCGTCCCGGTGCCGGGTGAGAATTATCGTCTGAACCACGGCGACGTCGTCATCGCGGCGATCACCTCCTGCACCAACACCTCGAACCCAAGCGTGATGATCGGCGCGGGTCTGCTCGCCCGCAACGCGCTGGAAAAGGGGCTGACGGTGAAGCCTTGGGTGAAGACCTCGCTCGCGCCGGGCTCGCAAGTGGTGACGGACTACCTCGAGGCCGCGGGACTCCAGGACGACCTGGACGCGCTGGGCTTCAACCTCGTCGGCTATGGCTGCACGACCTGTATCGGCAACTCCGGCCCACTGGCCGAGAACATCGTGCAGGCGATCGACAAGGGCGACTTGCTGGTCTGCTCCGTGCTTTCCGGCAACCGCAACTTCGAGGGACGGATCAATCCGCACTCTCGCGCCAACTATCTGGCCTCGCCGCCGCTGGTGGTGGCCTATGCGCTGGCCGGGAACATGCGGGTCGATCTGCTGCACGAGCCGCTGGGCGAAGACCGGCGCGGCAACCCGGTGTTCATGAAGGACCTCTGGCCCTCCGCGGACGAAATCAAGGCGACCATCAAGCGCTCACTCTCGCCCGACATGTACCGCAAGCGCTACGGCAACGTGTTCGAGGGCCCGGAGGAGTGGAAGTCCATTCCCACCGGCGGCGGCCAAACCTACGATTGGGACCCTGGCAGCACCTACGTCAAGCACCCGCCCTTCTTCGACGACATGACGGCGGAGGAGCCGCCGTTCCAGGACGTCCAGGGCGCGCGGATGCTGGCCATGCTGGGCGACAGCGTGACCACCGACCACATCTCTCCGGCCGGCGCGATCAAGAAGGACAGCCCGGCGGGGAAATACCTGATGGACCAGGGCGTGGAACCGCGCGATTTCAACTCCTACGGCGCGCGCCGGGGCAACCACGAAGTGATGATGCGCGGCACCTTCGCCAACATCCGCATCCGCAACGAAATGGTGCCCGACGTCGAAGGCGGCTTTACCAAGTACGTTCCCAGCGGCGAGAAGATGCCCATCTACGACGCCGCGATGAAGTACCAGGAAAGCGGTACGCCGCTGGTCGTCGTGGCCGGTAAGGAGTACGGCACCGGGTCCTCGCGCGACTGGGCCGCGAAGGGCACGCGCCTTCTGGGCGTGAAGGCGGTGATCGCGGAAAGCTACGAGCGCATTCACCGCTCGAACCTCGTCGGCATGGGCGTCCTGCCGCTCCAGTTCCAGGAGGGCACGAACCGCAAGACGCTGAATCTCACTGGCGAGGAAACCTGGGACATCCAGGGCCTCGAACAGGGGATCGAGCCGGGCATGACGCTGACCGCCAAGCTGCATCGCCCGGATGGCGGCAGCGAGGAGGTGCCTTTGCTCTGCCGCATCGATACGGCGGACGAGGAAGCCTACTACCGCAACGGCGGCATCCTGCACTATGTGCTGCGGCGCATGGTGACACAGCAGGCCGCCTAAGACGACGGCTCGGCGGCCCCTTTCGAAGGGGCCGCCACGGCCCGCTTCCCCTCCACGTGCTTCTTTCCCCTCTCCCCTTCGTGAAAGAGGGTTTCGATACAGAGGACACGGCGCACTGATCCCAGCCTTTATCAACCGCTTGGCCGACGATCTGGCCGACCGCAGCCGAGGGCTGGTGGAGCGGCGGCTTCGTGTAGGCGTGACAGGTTTGAGCGGGGCCGGGAAGACCGTCTTCGTGACCGCGTTGATTCATGGCCTGCTGCATCCGGACTATCTCAATTCCCTGAATGCGGTGCGCGATCAGCGCTACCGCGCGGCTTTGCTGCGCCCGCAGCCGCATCAGCACCTGCCCCGCTTTCCCTATGAAGAGAGCGTCGAGCAGCTGGCCGGCGCCGCAACCGGAGAGCCCCGCTGGCCGCACAGCACGCGGCGCATGGCGGAACTGCGTGTCTCCATCCGCTACCGCCCGCGCGGCCTGAGCGGACAGCTAGGCGAACGGGTGCTGCACCTCGATCTCTTCGACTATCCCGGCGAGTGGCTGCTCGATCTGGCGCTTCTCGACTATGATTACACCCGCTGGTCCGCCGAGGTTCTCGCTGCTGCGCAGGAGACCGGCCAGCGGGCACAGGCCGCGGAGTTTCTCGACTATGTCGGAACCCTTGCCCCCGACAAGCCGGACCGGCTGGCCGAAAGCAGGGCGATGGAAGCCGCCGCGCGGTTCAAGGCGTACCTGAGCGCCTATCGCGGCGAGCAAGGGCGCACCGGACTGTTGCAGCCCGGCCGGTTTCTGATGCCGGGCGACCTGGAAGGCTCGCCGCTGCTGACTTTCGCGCCGCTGCCCGCCCCTGCCCCCGACAAGTCCGGCTGGGGCAAATCCGGGCGCGCGCCCTCCGGCAGTCTGCGGCGGATGATGGAAGACCGCTACCAGGCGTATCTCGACAAGGTGGTGCGCCCGTTCCACAGCGAGCATTTCGCGCGGCTCGACCGTCAAATCGTGCTGGTGGATCTGATCGGCCACCTTGCGCGGGGCGCGCCGGGAATGGCGCGGCTCGACGAGGAGCTTGACGGCGTACAACAGGCGCTGCGCGTCGGTAGCGGATGGCTGCCCCGGTTGATCCAGCCCCGCATCGAGCGGGTGCTCTTCGCCGCCAGCAAGGCCGACCACCTGCCCTCCGATCAGCATGAGGCGCTCGCCGCTCTGCTGCGCCGCGCGGTCGACAAGAGCTTGCGGCGCTCCACCTTCCAAGGCGCGGAGACCGACGTTACGGCGCTTGCCTCCGTGCGGGCCACGCGGGAGGTCACGGTGGCGCATCGGCCGGGGCGGCGCTATCTGGCTGGGCAGCCGCTGAACGCCGCGCAGGAGTTGGCGCACTTTCCCGGCACGCTGCCGACGCTGGAAGAGATCGCGCGGGCGGATGAACGCAGCGCCGCCGAGGCGCTTTTCGAGGCTACGGCCTTTCGCCCGCCGCAGGGCCTTGCGGTGGACGCGCCCTGGCCGCATCTGCGCCTCGACCGCGCCTTGGAATTCCTCATCGGAGACCGTTTGGCATGAGCCGCGACAACCGCCCGGAAACCTTACCGCTGGACGAGGCGGGCGCGGGCGACAGCGAGCGCCGCGACGGCCCGGAGCGGCAAAGCCCCGAAACCGTTTCGCTCGCGACCACCCAGCCGCTTGGCCAGGAGGCAGCGGAGAAGCTGCCACCGCGCCGGTCGCGCCTGCTGACCTGGTTCCTGGGTGTGGGAAGCGCGCTGCTGGTTTCCGCCCTTGTCGCCATGGCGGCTGGCTTTTTCCTGGAGCGCGCGCTGAGCCTGGGACTTTGGTATCACTGGCTCGGCGTGGCCGGGCTGGTGCTCGTGGTGGCGGCGCTGCTCGGCTTCGTGCTGCGGGAAGCGGTTGGGCTCGCCCGGCTCAAGCGGCTTGGCGAGTTACAAGCCCGCGCCCGCGCTGCACTGGACTCGGACGCGGCAGCAGGAGATGTGGCGGCGGGAGATGAAGTCGTCGCCGCGCTGGAACAGCTTTATTCTTCGCGGCCCGAACTGGAATGGGCCCTGGCTGGCTTCCGGGAGCGGCGGCGCGCGCAACTCGCCCCGGGTGACCAGCTCGACCTGTTCGAAACGCATGTGCTGCGACCGCTCGACAAGGATGCCACGCAGGCCATCGCGGCGGCGGCGCGACGCACCACGGCGGCGACCGCGATCAGCCCCTTTGCCTGGCTCGACATGGTGGCGAGCTTCACCATCAATCTAGCGCTGCTCGGACAGATCGCGCGGATCTATGGCGGTCGCCCCGGCCGCATCGCCGGGCTGCGCCTGCTGCGTCTGTCCTTTGCGAACGTGCTGGCGGCGGGCGCAATCGACCTTGCGGACGACACCTTCGGCGACCTGCTGGGCGCGAGCTTCGCCGCCCGCCTGTCGACGCGCGCCGGGACAGGCGTGCTGAACGGCCTTCTGACGGCGCGCCTCGGCCTTGCCGCCGCCG
>SKZV01000318.1 GCA_007127165.1 Rhodovibrio sp.
CTCGCCGTCGGCCTTGTTGACCACCAGAAGGTCCGCGATTTCGGAAATGCCCTTCTTGATGCCCTGCAACTCGTCGCCGCCACCCGGCAACAGCAGCAGCATGAAGAGATCGACCATCTCGGCCACGGCCGTTTCCGACTGGCCGACGCCCACGGTCTCCACCACGATCACATCGAAACCCGCCGCCTCGCAGAGCAGCATCGCCTCGCGTGTCCGCCGCGCCACGCCGCCGAGCGTCCCGCTGGTCGGCGAAGGGCGGATAAAAGCCGAAGGGGTGCGCGAGAGTTCCTGCATCCGGGTCTTGTCGCCCAGGATCGAGCCGCCGGTGCGCGAGGACGTAGGATCGACCGCCAGCACGGCCACGCGGTGGCCCTCTTCGATGACGTGAAGCCCAAACGATTCGATGAAGGTGGACTTGCCGACGCCCGGAACGCCAGATACCCCGATCCGGACCGCCTTGCCGGTCGCGGGCAGCACCTCCGCCAGCAGCACTTCCGCCTCGCGCCGATGGTCGACGCGGGTGGATTCGACCAGCGTGATCGCCCGCGCCAGCGCCCGCCGGTCGCCGCCGCGCAGCCGCTCCGCCAGCCCGGCCGCCGCGCCGTCGCGCACGCTCATCCGGACTCCCCGGCACCGGGGCCGAGCGGCTGACCGTAGGAGAACTCGACGATCGTGCCGTCCGGATCTTCCAGGCCGCAGTAGTAGCCCGCGGGATACTCGTCCTGGCGGGGTTCCAGGATCAGGCATCCGGCCGCCCGCCCCTCTTCGGCCTTGGCGTCGACGGCGGCCTTGCTTTCCATCGCGAACCCGAGGTGCGAGAAGTCGCCCGCCTGCTTCACGCGCCCCGGCCCGCCGGGCAGCAGCACGAAGATGAAGCTGTCCTCCTTGCCGGGCTCGCTCATCCACACGATCCGCGCGCCCAGGTCCTTCCCCGGCCGCTCATGCACCACCTTCATGCCGCAGAAGCGCTCGTAGAACGCAACGCAGGCCTCCAGGTCGCGCACATGCATGGCGATATGGGTCAGTGTCGACTGCATGGCTGTCAAGGTAGCGCGGCGATGCGGGATAGGGAAAGGGAGAAGTGGGGGAAGGAAAGCGCGTTGTCTCAGGCCGGACGCCGCGCCCTTAAGGCGGCGGTGATCGTGCCGTCGTCGAGGTAGTCGAGTTCGCCGCCCACCGGCACGCCGTGGGCCAAGCGCGTTACCTGAACGCCGAGATCGGCCAGCCGCTCGCCGATGTAGTGGGCGGTTGTCTGCCCGTCCACCGTGGCGGAGAGGGCGAGGATGACCTCCTGCGTCGATTCCTCGCGCAGACGGGCGACCAGCTTGTCGATGTTCAATTCTTCCGGGCCGCGCCCGTCGAGCGCGGAAAGCGTTCCGCCCAGCACGTGGTAACGCCCGGTAAACGCCGTCGTGCGTTCCAGCGCCCAAAGGTCGCCCACGTCCTCGACCACGCAGATGACCGTGCCGTCGCGGCCCGCATCGCGGCAGATCCCGCAGGGGTCGCGGTCGTCGAGATTGCCGCAGTGAGAGCAGAGCCGGATCGATTCGGCCGCGCGCTGCATCGACTGCGCCAGCGGAACCATCAACTGGTCGCGCTTCTTCATCAGATGCAGTACGGCGCGGCGCGCGGAGCGCGGGCCCAGCCCCGGCAAGCGCGCCAGAAGCTGGATCAGCCGGTCGATCTCGGATATGGCCATGCAGGAACGGGTCCGAAGACCTTACATCCCCGGGAACTTGAAGCCTGGGGGAAGCTGCATGCCGCCGGTCAGTTCCTGCATCTGCTCCTGGCTGTACTGCTCGACCTTGGACTTGGCATCGTTACAGGCCGCGAGCATTAGGTCTTCCAGCACCTCGACATCCTCGGGATCGACCAGCTTGGGGTCGATCTTGACCCTGCGCACCTCGCCCTTACCGTTCATGGTCACGGTGAGCATACCGCCGCCGGAGTAGCCGGTGACCTCGTGATCGGCCAGGCGCTCCTGCATCTCCTGCATCTTTTCCTGCATCTGCTGCGCCTGCTTCATCATCTGGCCGATGTTTTTCATCACACGTCGTCTCCTCGTAAATCCTGGGGATCGTCTTCATCCATATGGTCTTCGTCGGGCGCCTCAACAGGGGCCGCGCCGTCGGCTTCCGGACCGCCGCGATAGCCGATCAGCTTGGCCTCGGGAAAGGCTTGCAGAACCGCCTGCACCTTGGGGTGGGCCAGCAGGCGCTGGCGCGTCTGCTCTTCGGCTTCGCGATCCTGGTCCGCCAGCGTCGAGTCCGGCGCCGCGGGCATACCTTCCTCGGCGGCGCTGGAACTGAAGGTGACCACCCAGCGCCGCCCGGTCCACTGCGTCAAGAAGTGCCCCAGCTTTCCGCCCATGTCCTTGGGCACGTTCGGCCCCGGCTCAAGCTCGATCAGGCCTTCCTCGAAACGCAGCAGGCGCACCGCATGCCGCAGGTGCCCCGCCAGCATCGGCTCGCCGCGTTCCTGACACAGCGCGACCACCTCGCGCAGGTCTTGCGGCTTCGGCGGTGCGGTTTCAGCCGGAGCCGCTTCGGCGCGCGGCGCGCCTTCCGGTTCCGATTCGGCCCACGGCGCGGACTCGCCGACCGCGCGGGCTTGCCGCGCGCCGTCTCCAGGCCCGGCGGAGGCCGCGGATGCCTGTGCGGATGCAGGTTCGGTCGCCTTCGGCGCGGCCTTACCGCCGCCCTTTCCGCCACCGCCTTCGCCGCGCAGTTCGCGCATCACCTCGCTCAACGGCGGCAGTTCGGAGGCGTAGATCAGCCGCAGCAGCACCATCTCCGCCGCCTGGCGCGGCTGCGGCGCGTATTGCGTTTCCTGAAGCCCCTTCAAGAGAATCTGCCAGTTCCGCGTCAACTGCGCCGGTTGCAGCGCCTTCGCCATCTCGACGCCCCGGCCACGCTCGGTTTCCGGCAGGCCGGCGGTCGCCTCGGCGGCCTCCACCACCTGCAAGCGCGAGAGGGTATGCGTGACCTCCAGCATGTCCTGGAGCACCACCGCCGGATCGGCCCCGGCGTTGTAGAGATCGCCCAGGATCGCCAGCGCCTCGGCAGGCGCGCCGCGCAGAACCGCGTCGTAAAGGTCGTAGACCCGCCCCCGGTCGGCGAGGCCGAGCATGGACTTGACCTGCTCCTCGCCCACCTGCGCGCCGGAGAGCGCAATCGCCTGATCCAGCAGCGAAAGGCCGTCGCGCACCGAGCCGTCGGCGGCGCGCGCGATCATCGCCAAGGCCGAGTCCTCCGCACTCAACCCCTCGCTCTCCAGCAGCTTGCGGAAGTGCGCCGTCAGCGTCTCCTGCTCCACCCGGCGCAGGTCGAAGCGCATGCAGCGCGAGAGAACCGTCACCGGGACCTTGCGGATCTCGGTGGTGGCGAAGACGAAGGTGACGTGCTCCGGCGGCTCCTCCAGCGTCTTCAACAGCGCGTTGAAGGCGTTCTTGGAGAGCATGTGGACCTCGTCCACGATGTAGATCTTGCGCCGCGCGGTGACGGGGCGGTAGCGCACCCCGTCGATCAGATCGCGGATGTCGTCCACGCCGGTGCGGCTGGCGGCGTCCATCTCGATCACATCGACGTGGCGGTCGGCGGCGATGGCGACACAGTGCTCGCAGACGCCGCATGGCTCCGTCGTCGCCCCGCCAGCACCATCCGCGCCGATGCAGTTCAGCGCCCGCGCGATGATCCGCGCCGTGGTGGTCTTGCCGACTCCGCGCACGCCGGTCAGCACGAAGGCCTGCGGCATACGCCCGGCCTGGATGGCGTTGAACAGGGTGCGGACCAGGGCGTCCTGGCCGATCAGGTCGGAGAAGGTCTGTGGGCGGTACTTGCGCGCCAGCACGCGGTAGGGCGTACGCGCGTCCGCCACGGCATCGGGGGGAGCCGAACCGGCGGTATCCGGGGATTGTGCGTCACTGGACTCGGACATAAGGCCGGGGCGGTTCGAGCCGTTTTTGAACGCCCGTCCGTTGCCCCGCCAAAACAGCGAAGCAAGCAGTACGAAGGGGCTTGAAGGTGGGAGGCTGGACAGGCGACCCGAGCCAAACCAGTTACGGCTGCTTCCTTCCGGACCTGACCGAGTTAGCCAGCGGCTCGTCCGCCGCCAACCTCCCTGGCCTTGCTATATCAGGATGACGCCGGACGCAAGCAAGGGGATGGCGGGAAAGAGAATTCTTTTGCCGTGTTAAGGAGCGGGCGGCTTCGCAATGACGGTCGCTGGCGGCACCCTCAAAACCTCACCCCGTCAGATCGACCGCCTGCAACTCGATTCGTGAACCGTCGCGTTTCGTGTTGAACCCGGCCTGGACCAAGCGGTCACGGCTGTCGTACCAAAGGTCGCGCGTGAAGTCCCCTGTCAGGCGATAATGCTCCGTGTCGAGCGAGCCGCCGCCCATGCGTAGGGTTTCACGCCCGAGCGATTCGCTGGTCACCTTGCGGATTCCGCCGTCTTCGATGCCCACGAGCTTGCTGACGTAGGGGGTGCGGCGGTGCCAGAGGCTCGTGGTCAACACCGGACCGGACAGACTGCGGCTCTCGCCGTCCTTGTCGACGACCTCAAACGCCGCGCCGTTGCGCGCACCCTCGACGGTCTTGCGGGTGCCGTCGTCGTTGGTGCGGCTGGAGAGCGACATCAGCCGGTCGTCGCGCCAGACCTCCTCGACCGCCTGCTCATAGCGGTAGGCCGTGATCCCCAGGACGCTGACGGAAATCGCAATGTCGGTGGTGACGCGCAGGGCGTCGGCGTCCCCCGGCGTAAAGGTCACCGCATGCTCACCAATCTTTCCGCCGTTGCGCAGGATCTCGAAAACGATCCGGTCTTCCTTGGTCGGCGCGAAGGCCAATTGCCCGGCAGTTTCCGCACGCAAAACGTCGGGCAGCGCCAGAAGCGCGCCCGCACCCAATCCAGCGCTCAGCATGTGCCGTCGCGACACTCGCGAAACCATTGTTTCTCCTTGCCGAAATCGCGATAGGAAGCTCTTTCGCGCAACGTGATGGATTTCCGCGATAATACAAGTAAACAAGCAAGTGAATTTTCGTGAACAGCCGGTGAGCGCACGTCCCGCCTCGGCCGTCTTTCGGCAATTGCGCCTTCGCCCGCGCTGTGCGATCTGTGAGAGCATGAAAGGCACCAACGCAATGGCCCAAGACACGCTCCACTATACCAATGGCGGGCTGGATCGTGCCGCCCTGCTGCGTAAGGACCCGGCCTGGATCGCCGCGCGGCTTGTCGATCCGTCCAGCCGATTCCTCCCGGTCTGGCGCAACCGCAACCTCGTCGTGGATGAGGAGCCGCCGCGCCCGGTGGCCCTCCACGGACCTGCCGCCACAATGGCGCTGGAACTGGCGGAGGAGGTTATCTTCCTCGGTCTGCAAAGCGGCCCCGAAGGCCAAGGCTCCGGGAAACCTGGACGGGCCATTTTCGCGCTCGACATCTCGGCGCTGTCGGAAGAAGACATACCCGCCGTCACCGGCGGAACGGGCCGCTTCGCCGAACTGCGCGACGTCGGGCCAAGGATGGACCAGGGCGATGGCCAGCTTCTCGCCTATGCGCGCGGCATCGTTTACTGGCATGGCCGCCATCGATTCTGCGGGCGCTGCGGCGGCCCGGCGGAGAGCGCGGACGGCGGACACGTGCGGCGTTGCGCCAGTTCCGCCTGCGGTGGCGTCGACTTCCCGCGCACCGATCCGGCGGTAATCATGCTGGTCCACGACGGCGGCGAGCGCTGCCTGCTCGGCCGCAATCCGCGCTTTCCACCGGGGATGCACTCCACGCTGGCGGGCTTTGTCGAGCCGGGGGAGAGCCTGGAGGAAGCGGTCGCGCGCGAGGTGGCGGAGGAGGTCGGTCTTGGCGTCGTGCTGCCGAGCGTGCGCTACTACGCCTCGCAGCCCTGGCCCTTCCCGGCCTCGCTGATGCTGGGCTTTCACGCCCGCGCCGAGCCGGGAACCCTAAAGATCGAGGAGCAGGAACTGGAATCCGCCCGCTGGTTCCACCGCCGGGAACTGGCCGATTCGCCGGAAGACGACCGTTTCCGCCTGCCGCGCGGCGACTCCATCGCGCGGCGACTGATTCAGGCTTGGTTGAAGGATCGGAGCTAACCCCGCGGGTCGGTCTTCCCCTGCCGGAACGGTGAGGCCGGGTAGACGCCGAGAATCCGGACCTCGCGGGAGAAGAAGCTGAGTTCTTCCAACGCCAGACGGACAAGGCGCTGGTCGGGGTGCCCCTCGACGTCGGCGTAGAACTCCGCCACGGCGAAGCTGGCATCGGTGATGTAGCTTTCCAGCTTGGTGATGTTCACGCCGTTGGTCGCGAACCCGCCCAGCGACTTGTAGAGCGCCGCCGGAACCGAGCGCACGCGGAACAGCATGGACGTGATGACCGGACCTGCCTCCGGGTCCGGGTCGATGGGTTCGCGCGCCATGATCAGGAAGCGTGTGGTGTTCTCGTGCGCGTCCTCGATATCCTCCGACAGCGTCTCCAGCCCATAAGTCTCACCGGCAAGGCGCGAGGCAATGGCTGCTTGCGTGGGATCGCCCAGGCTCGCCACCTCCGCCGCACTCCCGGCGGTGTCGGCGTGCACCACCGGCTTCAGGTCGCGCTCGCGCAGGAAATTCCGGCACTGCGAGAGCGCCTGGACGTGGCTGCGCACGACTCGGATGTCGTCCAGCTTCGCGCCGGGCACGCCCAGAAGTTGATGATTCACCCGCTGAAAATGCTCGCCCACGATATGGAGGCCGGAGGCGGGGAGAAGATGATGGATATCCGCCACGCGTCCGGCCGAGGAGTTGTCGACCGGGATCATGGCGTAATGAGCTTCGCCCGCATGAACCGCCTGAAGCGTATCCTCGAAGGCCGCGCAGGGCAGCGTCGTCATCTCCGGAAAGACCGCCCGGCAAGCCATGTCGGAATATGCGCCCGGAGAGCCTTGGAAGGCGATGACGTTGCCGTTGGGATTCTGCTGCGTCTGCGACATGCGGGGATCGTGCCTCGGTAGGGTTTTTAGGGGTAGTTGGGGCGCGTGAGCCTCAATCGTCGCTCAGTATCGCGCGCGCCCGCGCCAGATCGGCGGGAGTATCGACGCCCAGCGGCACGCCGTCAACGCGCGCCACGTCGATCCGCATGCCCGCCTCGAGTGCGCGAAGTTGCTCCAGCCGCTCGCGGCTTTCCAGCCTGCCGGGCGGCAATGCCACGAACCGGCGCAGCGCCGCGCGGCGAAACGCATAGAGTCCGATGTGATGATACAGCGGCAGGGCCGCGTCGCCGCCGTCCCAGGGAATCGGGCAGCGCGAGAAGTAAAGCGCCCGCGCCGTCCCCTCCCCGCTCTTCGAGGCGTCTTCGGCGAATGCCGCCGCGACCTTGACCACGTTCGGATTCCCGCGCTCTTCCAGATCGACGATTCGCGCCGCCAGAGTTGCGATATCCACCGCCGCCTCTTCCAGCGGAAGCAGCACGGCGCGAATGCTCTCCGGCGCGATCGTCGGCAAATCGCCCTGCAGATTCACCACCACGTCGTACGCGCCCTCGGGGTCAGCACGCTCCACCGCCTGATGGACGCGATCGGAGCCGGAGGGCAGCGCCGCATCCGTCAGCACCGCCGTCCCGCCCGCGCGCTCCACCGCCTCGGCGACTTCGGCCTCGGCACAGGCGACGATGACCGGGCCGATATCGGCCTCCATCGCGCGCCGCAAGACATGCACGATCATGGCCTCCCCGGCGATCGGGGCCAGCGGCTTGTTCGGCAACCGTGTCGCGGACAAGCGGGCGGGGATGGTCACGATGGGCTTCATCTGCAATGCTCTCTTCACGTCCTGCCTTAAAGTTCTGTCTTCAAGTTCCGCGCAGGTCCCGCTATAGATGGGGGTGACTGCAAACGAACTTCGGGACGGGTGGCGACCGGCGCGGCAAAACCGCACAGCGGCTTGCGGACCGGCCGTCGCGGGGAGAAGCTAGCGATATTGCGCGACGCGGCAAACCGCAAATTGCGCGCAGCAGCTATTGAATGGCCGTTAGCAGGACGGTATTGTCACGCCGCTTTTACAAGGGGCTTTCTGGGGACGTCCGAATGTCGTTGGAATTGAACAAGATCGCCGCCTCCGTTCTGACCGCTGGCGTAGTGGCCATGGGCGCGGGTTTCATTGCAGACCTTTTGATCCACCCGCGGGCCCCGGACGAACCGGCCTATGCGGTAGCGCCACGCGAAGCGCCCGACGATCCGGACGCAGCGCCGGTCGGTCCGGAACCGATCATCGGCATGATCGCCGACGCCGATATCGCGGCCGGGGAGAACGCGCGGCGCGCCTGCGCCGCCTGCCACACCTTCGATGAGGGTGGCGATCATGGAGTCGGACCGAATCTCTGGGGCGTGATGGGCGACGAGATCGCGGGCAGAGACGGCTTCAACTATTCCGACGCTCTCCTGGAGAAGGCCGAGGAAGAAGGCACCTGGGATTACCAGAACATGAATGCGTTCCTGGAAGATCCGGGCGGTTGGGCACCGGGGACGCGCATGGCCTATGGCGGCATGGCCAACACCGAGGATCGCGCCAACCTGATCGCCTACATGCGCGAACAGGACGACGACCCGATCGATTTGCCCAGCGAAGAAGAGATCGAGGCCGTGATGGCCGAGTGGGAGGGCGAAGAAGAGCCCGCCGAGGATGAAGTCGCCGAAGAGAATGGCTTGGCTGCGCGGCTCCAGCAGGCGGACGCCTCCGCCGGAGAGAGCGCTGTGCGTGCCTGCGCCGCCTGCCACACCTTCGACGAGGGTGGGGCGAACCGTGTCGGTCCGAACCTCTACGACATGGTCGGCGCGGAGATCGCCTCGGTTGACGGCTTCGGCAACTACTCCTCCACCTTGCAGGAGATGGACGAGGTCTGGACCTATGAGAATCTGGACGGTTTCCTTGAGAATCCGCGCGAATGGGCGCCCGGCACCACGATGTCCTTTGCCGGAGTGGGCGATCCGCAGGACCGCGCCAACATCATCGCCTATATGCGGGAGATGAGCGAGGACCCCCCGGCCCTGCCCACCGCCGACGGCGCGGAAGAAGCGGATGACGCCGAAGAAGCGGAAGAAGACGAAGAGGCGGACGCAGGCGGCAAAAACGGCAACGCCGATGGTCACGCTGCGAATTCCGGGGCCAACGGCGCGACCGATGCCGCCGCACAGCCGGTTTCCGCTAACGACGTCTTGGCGGGCGCCGACCTTGCCGCCGGGCAGCGTGTGGCGCGGAGCTGCGTGGCCTGCCACACCTTCGAAGAGGGCGGTGCGAACAGGGTGGGGCCCAACCTTCATGCGATGTTGGGCGGTCCTGTTGCCGCAAACAGCACGTTCAACTACTCCGAGGTGTTGAAGGAAGCCGGCGGCGAGTGGACCTTCGAGAGGCTCGATGCCTTTCTGGAGGACCCGCGCGGATGGGCGCCGGGCACACGGATGACCTTTCCCGGGGTGCGGCAAGCGGAAGACCGGAAAAACCTGATCGCCTTCATGCAGGCTCAGTAGAGCGGGCCACACGCGATAAACGGCACGGAAGGCCCCGCCATGAACGTTGCCGCCCAGCCCGATGCGGAGCTTTTGCGCTTTGCCGGAGACCTCGCGGACACTGCCGGGAGCGTGATCCGCCCCTATTACCGCACCCCCGTCGCGGTCGACGACAAGCCGGATGCCAGTCCGGTCACGATTGCCGACCGCGAAACCGAACAGGCGATGCGGCGCGCCATCGAAGCCCGCTATCCCGAGCACGGCGTTATTGGAGAGGAGTTTGCGAGCGTCCGCCCGGACGCCGACTACCTCTGGATTCTCGATCCGATCGACGGCACCAAGCAGTTCATCACCGGAAAACCCACCTTCGGGACGCTGATCGCCCTGCTGCACCGGGGAACCCCGATTCTCGGCGTAATCGACATCCCGATGCTTGGCGAACGCTGGCTTGGCGCGCTGGGGCACCCAACGCTGTTCCACGACACCGGGGGAGAGCGGAGCGTTCGCTGCCGCCCTTGCCCCTCGCTCGACCGGGCCATGCTCTACACGACGGCGCCGGAGAACTTTCTGGACCGTGATCGCAGCCGTCTCCAGCGATTGAGCAAATCGGTCAAGGTTCCATCCTACGGCGGCGATTGCTTCAACTACGGTCTATTGGCCAGCGGGTTTTGCGACCTCGTCGTGGATGGCACTATGGACGGCCATGATTTTGCCGCCTTGATCCCTATCATCGAAGGTGCGGGCGGTATAGTCAGCGATGCCGCGGGCAACCGCCTACGCCCGGTCGAGAGTGAGTGCGACTTCGTCCTGGCGGCGGGAGACGCGCGGACGCACGCCGCCGCGCTGGACATTCTGGCCGGTTAGCGCTACCGATCCGTCAAGCAACCGACATGAGTTCATCCACCTCTTAGCCGATGGAGCGAATGGAATTCGAGCGCCAATGAACCCTCGCATGTGCAAGACAGCGCTCGCCACGCTTGCCGCATTCTTAGTCGCCAGCGCGCTGACCGCCGCGTCCGCAAAGGCGGAGACGATGGACGGAGTGGAGGGCCGCCACGGCGTCGCCATGCACGGCGACGTGAAATATCCGCCGGACTTCCAGCATTTCGACTATGTGAACCCGGACGCGCCGCAGGGCGGCACTATGCGCCTCGCCGCCGAGGGCAACTACGACAACCTGAACCCCTACACCGTGCGCGGCGTGGCGGCGCAGGGCGGCAACCTCATGTTCGAGACGCTGACCGCCTCGCCCAACGACGAGCCGTTCACTGTCTATGGCCGCATCGCCGAGACGATTTACATGCCGGAGGACCGCTCCTGGGTCGGCTTCAAGCTGCGCGAAAACGCGCGCTGGCATGACGGAGAGCCGATCACGGTGGACGACGTCATCTTTTCGCTCGGTAAGCTGCGCGAGGAAGGGCACCCCTTCTATCGATTTTACTATAGCGACGTGGCCGATGTGCGGAAGGTCGGAACGCGCGAAGTGCGATTCGAGTTCGGCGACACGACGAATCGGGAACTGCCGCTGATCGTCGGCCAGATGCCGGTCCTTCCCAAGCATTACTGGGAAGACCGCGATTTCGGCCGCGCCACGTTGGACCCGCCGCTCGGCAGCGGCCCCTACCGGATCGGCCGCCACGAGCCGGGGCGCTTTGTCGAGTACCTGCGCGTCGAGGACTACTGGGGCGACGACCTCGCGGTGAACCGGGGCCGCTGGAATTTCGAGCGAATCCGCTATGACTATTTCCGCGATCCCACGGTGATCCGCGAGGCGGTGAAGTCGGGCACGATCGACTTCCGGCTGGAGAACCAGGCGAAGGCCTGGGCAAGCGATTACGATGTCCCGGCGGTGGATCGCGGCGCGCTGATCCTGGACGAGATCGACCACGATACGCCCACCGGAATGCAGGGCTTCGTGATGAACACCCGGCGCGACATATTCTCGGACGCGAGGGTGCGCAAGGCGATGGCCTACGCTTTCGATTTTGAGTGGACCAACCGCAATCTCTTCTTCGGCCAGTATGATCGCACCACCAGCTACTTCTCGAACTCGGAACTGGCGTCGAGCGGTCTCCCCGAAGGCCGGGAGCGTGAAATCCTGGAGCAGTTCGAAGATCGGATTCCGGAGCGCGTCTTCACCGAGCCTTACGAACCACCCTCGACCGACGGAACCGGCTATCCGCGCGAGAACCTGAAGCGCGCGCTCGAACTGCTGGAAGAGGCCGGTTGGGTGGTGGAAGACATGACGCTGGTGAACGAGGAAACCGGCCGTCCCTTCCGCTTCGAAGTCCTGCTGGTCAGCCGCGCCTTCGAGCGCATCGTGCTGCCGCTGGCCGCGAACCTGCGCAAACTGGGCATCGACGTCGACGTACGGCTTGTCGACTCCTCGCAGTATCAGCGCCGGATCGATAGCTTCGATTTCGATGTGATCATCAATGTCTGGGGACAGTCGCTCTCGCCCGGCAACGAGCAACGGGAGTACTGGGGCTCCGAATCAGCGGAGCGGCAGGGCAGCCGGAATTATGCAGGGCTTCAGGACCCGGTGGTGGACGAGCTTGTCGACATGCTGATCCAGGCCCCGGACCGGGAAGAACTGGTGCATCGGGTGCGCGCGCTGGACCGGGTTCTGCTGTCGCATCATCTGGTGATCCCGAACTGGCACATCGGCTATCACCGCGTCGCTTATTGGGACAAGTTCGGAAGGCCGGAAATCAACCCGCCCTACGGCCTGCCCTACCTCGACGCCTGGTGGTATGAGCGGGCGCTCCCGCCGGACCTTTCCGGCACCGTCGCCGCCGCAGACGGCGGAGCGCGGCGAGACGGCGGCGGGGTCCCCCTCCAGGCCGCCCTGACCGTCATGGGCTTCCTCGCGCTGGTGGCACTGGCGTGGTTCTTCTTCCGGCGCAATCGAACGCCGCACAGCCGATGAGCAGGGCGGATATCATCCAATGACCAGCTACATCATCCGCCGCCTGATCCTGATCGTGCCCACGCTGCTGGGCGCGATGCTCATCAACTTCCTGATCGTCCAGGGCGCGCCGGGCGGTCCGGTCGAACAGATGATCTCGGAGATTACCGGCACCGGTGTCGCCGCCACCGAGCGCGTCACCCAGGCAGGGGGCGAATTCGCGGGCGGAGGCGGCGGAGCCGGAACCGGGAGCGGCGAAGTGCGCGGCGACTATCGCGGCGCACAGGGGCTCGACCCGGAGTTCATCGCCGAGCTGGAGCGCCAGTTCGGGTTCGACCGCCCGGCGCACGAGCGGTTCCTGCTGCTTGTCGGCAACTATGCCACCTTCGACTTCGGGGAGAGTTACTTTCGCGGCCGATCGGTCATGGAACTGATCGTCGAGGCACTGCCGGTGTCGATCTCGCTGGGCTTATGGACGATGCTGCTGACCTATCTGATCTCGATCCCGCTGGGCGTCACGAAGGCGGTGCGCGACGGCAGCCGGTTCGACTTTTGGTCCTCCGTCGTGGTGTTGATCGGCAACGCCATTCCGGCCTTCATGTTCGCCGTCCTGCTGATCGTGGTCTTTGCGGGCGGGGCCTATCTCGACTGGTTCCCCTTGCGCGGCCTGACCTCCGACAACTGGGGCGAGCTGTCCTGGCCGATGCGGATCGTCGATTACTTCTGGCACATGGCCCTGCCGTTGACGGCGCTGGTGATCGGCAGTTTCGCGGGGCTGACGATGCTGACCAAGAACTCGTTCCTGGAGCAGATCAACCAGCAATACGTCACCACCGCGCGGGCCAAGGGGCTGACGCAAAAGCGCGTTCTCTACGGCCACGTTTTCCGCAACGCCATGCTGATCGTGATCGCCGGGTTCCCAGTCGCCTTTGTCAGCATCCTCTTCACCGGGGCGGTGCTGATCGAGATTCTGTTCTCGCTGAACGGCCTCGGGCTTCTGGGCTTCGAGGCGGTGGTGAACCGCGATTACCCGGTCATGTTCGCGACGCTTTACATCTTCACGCTGATGGGGCTGCTGCTGCAACTCGTGAACGACATCATGTACACCGTGATCGATCCGCGCATCGACTTCGAAGCGAGGCAGTCATGAGCGAATTCCACGGCCTGCGCCCGGTCGAGCGCGTCTGCGGCCTCCCGGTCTCGCCGATGACGAAACGGCGGCTCAACAACTTCCGGGCCAACCGGCGCGGCTTCTGGTCGCTGTGGATTTTCCTGGCGCTCTTCGGCCTCACGCTGATGGCCGAGGTGATCGCGAACGACGAGCCCATTCTGGTCGTCCACGACGGCAGCCTGTACTTCCCGATCGTCCAGGACTATCCGGAGACGCACTGGGGCGGCGATCTGCCCACGCGCGCCGACTACAGCGATCCCTTCGTGCAGGAGTTGATTGCCGAGCGCGGCTTCATGTTGATGGCGCCGATCCCCTACGACCACCGCACGGTGGACTGGCAACTGGCCGACCCCGCGCCCACCGCACCCGACGCGCGGCACTGGCTGGGCACCGACGATCAGGCGCGCGACGTGATGGCGCGAACGATTTACGGCCTGCGAATCTCCATCATCTTCGGGCTGACGCTGACCTTCTTCACCACGATCATCGGCGTGGCGGCCGGGGCGGTTCAGGGGTATTTCGGCGGCTGGCTCGACCTGATTTTTCAGCGTCTCATGGAAATCTTCTCGACCCTGCCGATCCTGATGATCCTCATCATTCTGGCGAGCATGGTGGAGCCGAGTTTCTGGTGGCTGCTCTTCGTCATGGTGCTGTTCGGCTGGCCCTGGCCGGTGGGGTATGTCCGGGCGGAGTTCCTGCGCGCGCGCAACTTCGACTTCGTGAAGGCGGCCAAGGCGCTGGGCGTGTCCGACCGCATGGTGATGTTCCGGCACATCATGCCAAACGCGATGGTGGCGACCTTGACCTTCCTGCCCTTCACGCTCGCGGGCGCGATCACGACGCTGACGGCGCTGGACTTCATCGGCTTCGGCCTGCCGCCCGGCTCCGCCTCCATCGGCGAGTTGCTGGCGCAGGGCAAGGCGAACCTCCACGCGCCCTGGCTGGTGCTGACCGGCTTCATCGTGCTGTCGGTCACGCTCACGTTGCTGTTCTTTATCGGCGAGGCGGTGCGCGACGCCTTCGACCCGCGCAAGCTGTTCCAGAGCGATTACAAGCCCGGCGAGGACGCCGCCGAAACGGCCGCTCCAGCATCGCCCGCGTCGGCCCCAGCCCCGGCCACCCCGGCGCGCGCACCCATCGGACCACAGGGAGGAGGCGGCGCATGAGTTCGGGACGCTTGCTGGAAGTCCGCCGCCTGGGCATCACCTTCGGCGGCGGGGACAAGCGCGTCGAGGCGGTGAAGGGCCTGAACCTCGACCTCGATCGCGGCCAGACCCTGGCGCTGGTGGGCGAGAGCGGCAGCGGCAAGTCCGTGACCGCGCTCTCGGTGATGCAGCTTCTGCCCTACCCCCTCGCCCGCCACCCTTCGGGAAGCTCGATCCGCTTCAAGGGCGAGGAGCTTGTCGGCGCGAGCGAGGCGCGGATGCGGAAAATTCGCGGCAACGAGATCGCGATGATCTTTCAGGAGCCGATGACTTCGCTCAACCCGCTGCACCACATCGAAAAGCAGGTCAGCGAGCCGCTGCTGGTGCATAAGGGCATGACCCGCGAGGAGGCGCGCAAGCGGGTTCTGGAACTGCTCGACATGGTCGGCATTCCCGAGGCCCGGCAGCGTCTCGGGGCCTTTCCGCACGAGCTTTCCGGCGGGCAGCGCCAGCGGGTGATGATCGCGATGGCGCTGGCGAACGAGCCCGACCTGCTGATCGCGGACGAGCCGACGACGGCGCTCGACGTTACCATTCAGGCGCAGATCCTGAAGCTGCTGCGCGAGTTGGCCGAGCAATTCAACATGGCCCTGATGCTCATCACCCACGACCTGAAGGTGGTGCGCAAGATGGCCGATTCCGTCACCGTCATGACCCAGGGCGAAGCGGTCGAGCAAGGCCCGGTGCGCGAAATTTTCCAGGCGCCGAAGCACGCCTACACCCGCAAACTCATGGCCGCCGAGCCGAAGGGCCGCCCGAGCGCGCCCGATCCCAACGCGGCGATCGTGCTCCAGGGCGACACGGTGAAGGTTCACTTTCCGGTGCAAAAGGGCCTGCTCAAGCGCACGGTGGATTACGTGCGCGCGGTGGACGGCATCTCGGTCACGGTGCGCGCCGGGCAGACCGTGGGCGTTGTTGGCGAGAGCGGCTCCGGCAAGACGACGCTGGGGATGGCGCTGTTGCGGCTGATCGGCTCGCAGGGCGACATCCGCTTCGAGGAGCGCATGATTCAGGGGCTGAGGCCCAAGCAGCTCCGCCCGCTGGGCCGCCAGATGCAGGTGGTGTTCCAGGACCCCTACGGCTCGCTCTCGCCGCGCCTCTCGGTCGGGCAGATCGTCGAGGAAGGGCTGAAGGTCCACAAACTGGGCGACACGGCGCGCGAACGCGAGGAAATGATCGTGGAGGCTCTGCGCGAGGTCGGGTTGGACCCGGACAGCCGCTTCCGCTACCCGCACGAGTTCTCCGGCGGCCAACGCCAGCGCATCGCGATTGCCCGCGCCATGGTGCTGAAACCCCGCTTCGTGGTGCTGGACGAGCCGACGAGCGCGCTCGACATGTCGGTTCAGGCGCAGATCGTGGACCTGCTGCGCGACCTGCAAAAGCGCCACAATCTCGCCTACCTCTTCATCAGCCACGATCTCCGCGTGGTCCGCGCGCTGGCCGACGAGGTCATCGTGATGAAGGACGGCCTCGTCGTCGAACACGGCCCCGCCAACACCATCTTCGACCGCCCCTCCAAACCCTACACCCAGGCACTGATGAAAGCGGCGTTCGACCTTGAGGCGGTGGAGACAGGCGTGGTGAGTGTTTGAGGGTGGCGGAGTAGCTTCCGGTGTGTGGCGGCGAGAAGCTGGGTTTCGCGAAGGCTCAATCCAACCTACGCCAACGCCGGCACATCGTGGACGTGGACGTCTTGGCCCGAGTGTTTTTTCAGGATGTCGACCGCGCGCGCCTCGTGCTCGTCATCGCGCGTGCGGACCCAGAGCAGCAATCCCCCGTGGTCTAGCTGCGTTTGCACATGCTCCGCATGGCGTTCATCAATCAATCTTGCCAGGACGGAGCCGATGAAGCCCCCCGCGCCTCCGGCGACGGCGGCGCCGGCGAACGCGGCGGCCAGGGTACCTCCGGTGGCAACTATTCCACCGGCGGCAGCGATGGCGCCGATGTAGAGCAGTCCGCCGACCAGTCCCCCCTCCGCATCGCCGATGGATTCGGTGGACACGTAGTGGCGGCGGGGAACGGCGGCGTCGTCCTCAAGCTCCTGAACCTTTTCGTACTTGTGGCCCAGCTTCTGCTCCACAGTCCCCTCCGCCGCCAAGAGGCTCAGTTCCGCGCGGTCGAAGCCGGAGCGCAACAAGTCGTCAATCGCCGTTTCAAGCGTCTGCGCGTCCCAGAAGTAACCCACCGCCTCGCGAACCGTATCGGGCTCTTTTCCCGTGGCCATCCCAGCCTCCATCTATGTCTCTTCTGCTCAAGGGTCCGTACGGACTTCGGCAAGTAAGTCAGCGTGAGAACGCTTTAGGGCAGCCCGCTACTCCCCCATCACGCGAGGCAGAATCCGGCGGATTTCATCCGCGCGGCGGCCTGGGTTCGGGTGGGTGGAGAGGAATTCCGGGGGGCGGGCGGCGGCTTCGGCGTCCATGCGCTCCCACACATCCACCGCGGCACGGGGATCGTAACCGGCGCGGTGCATCAGGATGACGCCGATCTCGTCGGCTTCGCTCTCATGCGCGCGGCTGTACGGGAGTTGCACGCCCACCACCGCGCCAAGCCCGAGCGCGGCCATGATCGGATCGCGCTGGCTGGGGTCGCCGCTTCCCAGTGCGGCTTGCGCACCGGCGAGGCCGGTCTGAATGAGGACATTCTGGCTGACCCGTTCGGCGGAGTGACGCGCCACCACGTGGCCGACTTCGTGGCCCATGACGGCGGCCACTTCATCCTCGTTCCTCAAGAAATCCATCATGCCCCGGTAGAACACCACGCTGCCATCGGGCACGACGAAGGCGTTCAACTCCGGAGAATCCGCCAGATGGAACTCCCATTCCAGCTCCCCGAACGTTCGGTCGCGGAGTTCCGGCTCGGCGGCGGCAACGATGCGGCCTCCGATCTCGCGGAGCAAGTCGGCCTGCGGGCCCTCCTCAATCAGGTCGAGTTCCTGCCTGATCTGCTGGAACGCGGTCGCGCCCATTTCGATTTCGGAAGCGCTGTCGAGCATTATGAGCTGCGGTCGCCCGGTCTCCGGCACGGTTTCGCAACCCGCCACGGCGAGCAGCGCCGAAAGGGGAAGCCAAGCCCAGCGGCGCGCCGGTCTCTTCAG
>SKZV01000315.1 GCA_007127165.1 Rhodovibrio sp.
CTGATCGACGGGATCGCGGTTTCGGAGCCGAACGTAAACCCCGAGCCCGGCGGCGAGTTTGCTATCGTGCAGGGCGACGGCGAGCCCTTCTTCGACCACAGCCGCAGCCTTTACGATTACACCACCTTGCTGAACCTATACCAAGCCTGCGCCAACATCGCGAACCCGGATGCTCCGTTCAACCTGTTGAACCAGCAGCTTCAACAAAACCGCTGCCAGTCGCTCGAAGAAAAGGGCTTGCTGACCACGACGGATCTTGGGGCGCAGGCGGCGGAGGCGCAGGCGATCATCAATGATTTCGGCATTTTGGAAGAACAGAACGTCGTTCAGCCATCGCACTACCTTTTCTTCGTGCCGCAAGCCATCGCCGTGACCTACGCCAACGCCTATGGCCGGTTCGGGGTGGAGCAGCGCCTTTGCGACTACAGCTTCGGAGCGACGACGGGAGACCTTTTCTTTCCCGACATCGACGATCCCGAAAGCGGAACGCCGATTCCGCTTCCCGAGGCTGCCGAGGCCGCGCTGTTCGGCACCGGCAACGGAATTCCTCCGACCGGCGGGGTGAACCTGATCAACGACAACGCGGTCGAGGGATCGCGCGCGGTCCGGAGTTCGACGTCCTTCTCGACCGGGCGGCAGGACCACAACATCGACGGCGATATCTGCCTGCGCGATCTGGCAACCGGTGTGGATTCGTTTGCCGGGCGCGGCCTGCGCGGCCAGGATCGCGCCAAGCATGCGAAGATCGAGCGCGGTATCCGGGACATCCGGGCAAGCGGCGACCTCGAAGGCACGCCGACGGTGATCGTCACCGGACGCAATGACGGCATTCTGCCGCCGAACCACACCTCGCGCGCCTATTACGGCCTGAACAAGCTGGTGGAAGGCGAGGAGAGCAACCTGCGCTACTATGAAATCCTGAACGCGCAGCACCTGGACGCCTTCAACGCCTTTGCGGGCTTCGACACGCGCTTCGTGCCGCTGCATCACTATTATTTCCAGGCGCTCGACATCATGTTCGACCACCTGCGCAACGGCACGCCGCTGCCCGACAGCCAGGTTGTGCGGACGACGCCGCGAGGTGGCGAGCCTGGAAACGCTCCGCCGATCGGTGAGGAAAACCTGCCGGAAATTATGCTGACGCCCGCCGAGGATGATCGGATCGTCTTTGTGCAGAACGAGGTGCGAATTCCGGAGTAACATCGGCCTGGCATCTTGCGAGGGCGCGCAGTTCTGGAGCAGGCTGCGCGTCTTTCGCGTCTGAGTCGGAGCCGGTTTATGGAGATTACTCTCACGATTGTGTTCCTCGCCGCCTTGGTGACGGCGCTGGCCACCGGACTTGGCGCGATTCCACTGATATGGGCGCGCGACAAGGGGCCGCGTCTGCGCGGGATCGGGAGCGCGGTGGCGTCGGGTTTGATGGCGGCGGCCAGTATCCAGCTTGTCTGGGAAGGCAGCGCGCACAGTGCTCCGCAGACGGCGCTGGGGTTCGTCCTGGGCGCGCTTTTCATGATCGCGAGCCGCCGTTTACTGCCGCATCACGACGGGATGCAGGTCGGCTCTCTGATAGGCGCGGACGCCCGCAAGGCGGTGCTGATCGTCGGCGTGATGACGCTGCACTCCAGCGCGGAGGGGATCGGGGTCGGCGTGGCATTCGGCGGCGGGATGGATCTCGGGCTGCTCATGACGGCGGCGATATCGCTGCACAATATTCCCGAGGGGCTGGCGATCTCGCTGGTGCTGGTGCCGCGCGGCGTGTCGATTCTCGGCGCGGCTTGGTGGAGCATTTTTTCCTCCCTGCCGCAGCCGCTGTTGGCGGTTCCCGCCTTTGCCTTCGTGGCTATCTTTGCGCCCTTGCTGCCGGTGGGGTTAGGGGCGGCGGCCGGGGCGATGATCTGGATGGCGGCGGCGGAGATGCTGCCGGAAGCGCGGGAAGAGGTAGGCGGCTGGACAACGACTTTCTGGGTCGTTGTCGCAGCCGCCGGGTTTCTCGCGCTCGGCTGGGTCGTCGTGGAGCACTGACCCGTCGCGCCAAACCGGGCAGGCCGATCAGAATGGGAAGAGGATGTCGTAGATCTGCTGGCCGTAGCGCGGCTGTTGCAGATCGCTGAGTTGCCCCTGCCCACCGTAGGCGATGCGCGCCTCGGCGATGTCCTGGTGTTGGATTTCATTGGTCGAGGTGATGTCTTCGGGCCGGATGATCCCGGCGACCTGAAGGATGCGGTTTTCAAAGTTCACACGGACCTCCTGACGTCCTGCGATGACGAGATTGCCGTTGGGAAGCACCTGCGTCACGGTTGTGGCGACACGCAGGTTGATCTGTTCGTTTCGGTTCACGCCGCCCTGGCCGGTATGGCTATGCTGGCTGTCGGCGTTGACGAGATCGGCGGCGCTGGCGCCGTCGGGAAGCAGGTTCTCCAGGTTCTGTTCCAGCCCGAGGAAGTTGCCCAGCCCGGCGCTTTCCGAAGCGGTACGCGTGCGCTGTGTCTGGTTCTGCAGGTTCGCACTGTCGTTGATCGAAATAATAACGGTGAGAATGTCGCCGACGTCACCGGCGCGCTGGTCCTTGAAGAAGGCGTTGGAACCGGGACTCCAGAGCGAGTTGGCGTTGCGCTTATGCGGCTCCGGGCGCGGCGCGGGCATCGGCTGCTCCAGCGGGCGGTTGCCGTGCAGCAAGGCCGGGTTCTCGATGGCGCTTTGCTCCGGTTCCTTGCCGACGTTGGAGAGCCGGTCGACCGTGCCGCAGGCGCTTACGAACACGGCCAGCGCCGCCACGGCGGTCAAACGGAGGAACGGGCGAAGGGTTTGGCTGTCGGACATGCCGCTTTTCCCTAGTTCGAGGAGAGTTGAACGGAGTTGGACCGCGATTCGTCCAGGACGCGCACCACGTTCTCGGACACCACCACTGCGGAAACCGTTGTGCGGGAGTTCGTGTTGACGACCCGGATTACCTCGCCCTGAGCGCCATTGTCCAGCGCACGTCCTTGCGCCGTGAGTGAGAGGCGCGGGGTTTCCAGGCGGATCGTCACGAGGCTGTTCTTCGAAACCACCACCGGGGTTTCCAGGTCGGTGCCGCGAAACGGATCGCCCGCGCGCACCGGGCGGCGCACGCTTTGCCCCAGTATGCCGTCGAGATCGACGATGTGGTTGCGGTTCAACTGGTCGGCGGGGAGGATCATCCACTCTATGTCGCTATCCCGAATGATGTGGCCCCGGCTGAGCCTGCGCGTGGGAACCGGAATCTCCAGCATCTCCACCGCGCGGCCGGTAACCGTCAGGCTCGCCAACGGCTCGTCCAGATCGGGCGCGACGAGATTTGCCGAGAACCGGCCGTTTCCGGGATCGTAGGACAACCCGGCAACAATTGCCGTGGCGGGAACCGTGGTCGGCAGAACGATGGAAAGGTTCGTGTTGTCGAGCACGATGGAGTGGCGCGAGGAGCGGGTGCGCTCGTGAACGGCCTCTGCCAGCACGGTGGTCAGCATCGAACTGTCGAGGCGCTGGCTCGCCCGGCGCACCGTGGCTTCCTCCGCCAGGGAGCGCGGCCGCCACTGGATGCGGTAGGCCTTGGCGACGCGGGACAGCCATTGTGCGCTGAGCCGCACCTGACGTCCGGGTTCCGGCGCGCGGGCGATGGGAGTATCCGCACGCTCGTCCAGATTGCTGAAGAGATCGCCAAGGGTCACCACGTCCTTGTCGACCGACACCGTGGTGTTCAGCAACACCGGATCGCCGTCCGCCTGCGCGGGCTGTGCGGCCAGGGCGAAGAAGCCCGCAAGCAATGCCAGAGCGAGCAGGGATTGCCGGAATAACAGGTGACTGGGAAGCATGACGGTGGCCTTTTCTGCGCAAATCTTCGGGAAGCAGCGGACCAGGGCGGCGATCATCGCATCTGCGTGACCGACTGCATCATCTGGTCGGAGGTCTGGATCACCCGGCTGTTCATTTCGTAGGCGCGCTGGGCGGAGATCATGTTCGTGATCTCCTTCACGACATCCACGTTCGAAGTCTCGATCGCGCCCTGCAGCACGGTGCCGAAACCGGCGGTGCCGGGGGTCGCCACGTTGGCGTTGCCCGAGGCTGCCGTCTCCAGGAAGAAGTTGTCGCCGATGGCTTCGAGCCCGGCCTCGTTCGGGAAGCGGGCCAGTTCGAGCTGCCCGACAAGCTGCGGGTTCACCTGATTGTCGAAATCGACCCAGACCTCGCCGTCGGCATTCACTGTGACGCCCACGGCGTCCTCGGGAATGGTGATGCCCGGCTGCACGAGAAAGCCGTCGGGTGTGACGACATCGCCGTCCGGGGAAAGCTGGAACGATCCGGCGCGCGTGTATCCGGTGTCGCCGCCCGGCAACTCCGCCATGAAGAAGCCGTGGCCGTTCACCGCGAGGTCGAAGGTATTGTCGGTGATCTCCAGGCTGCCCTGCTCGCTGATCCGGTAGACGGCGGCGGGCTTGACGCCAAGACCGAGCTGTACGCCGGAGGGGACGATGTCGCCTTCCTGATTCGAGGCGGTGCCCGCCCGGCGCAGGTCTTGGTAGAGCAGGTCGCTGAATTCCGCGCGCTGGCGCTTAAAGCCGGATGTGTTGACGTTGGCGATGTTGTTGGAGATGACCTCCACGTTCATCTGCTGCGCCAGCATGCCGGTGGCTGCAATATTGAGTGAGCGCATCTCGGGCTCCTTACCTTCTTGAATCTAAGTGGCCGCGGGGCGGCTTTAGCTGTTGGACGGGATCAGCGAGCGGACGGCGCGCAGTCGGCGCTCGTGCTCGCTCTCGCCCATTTCCTGGGCGCTGCCGTGGCTTTGCATGACGGTCATCATGCGGACCATTTCCATGATCCCCTCGACGTTCGAGCCTTCCAGCATGCCCTGGGCGACACGGGCCTCGTCGGCTGGCAAGACGATCTCCTCACCTGCGTCGTACAGGCCGCCGGCGCGCTTGAGCAGCGCCTGCTCGTTGTCGAAGGTAACGATGTCGAGCACCGCGACCTCCCCGGCCTCGGTCGAGATCACACCGTCGCTGGAGATGTTGATCACTTCGGCGTCGAAGGGGATGGCGATCGCGTTGCCGTTGTCGTCCAGCACGTTGAGCCCGGCGTGCGTCACGATCTCGTTCTCGTCGTTGAGCTGGAAGCTGCCGTTGCGGGTGTAGCGGGCGCCTTCCCCCGTCTCGACGACGAAGTATCCGGTGCCGCTGATCGCGAGGTCCAGCGGGTTGCCCGTCGCCTGCATCGGACCTTCCTGAAGATTGCGCAGGACCGCAACGTCCCGCGAGAAGTACATCTTCCCGGTTTCGCCGAACTGCGTGTCCTCCAGGTGATCCACGAACATCATGCCTTCGCCGCGATAGGCGGGCGTGTTCATGTTCGCCAGGTTGTTCGCGATCAAG
>SKZV01000334.1 GCA_007127165.1 Rhodovibrio sp.
CCGCCGGATTCAGCCGATCTTCCAGGACCCCTATTCCTCGCTGAACCCGCGCAAGTCCATCGGCGACATCGTTTCGCTGCCGTTACGGGTTCACAAGATCGGCGACCGGGCGGAGCAGCAACGCAAGACGCAGGAGATGATGGACCTCGTCGGCCTGCCGCGCCGGGTCATCAACAACTTCCCGAACCAGCTTTCCGGCGGGCAGCGCCAGCGCGTCGCCATCGCTCGCGCGCTGATCATGCGCCCGGAGGTGCTGATCTGCGACGAGCCGACTTCGGCGCTCGACGTCTCGGTTCAGTCGCAGATTCTGAATCTGTTGATGGAACTGCGCGAGGAGCTGGGGCTGACGTATCTGCTGATCTCGCACGACCTTGCCGTCGTGGAGCATATCGCCTCGCGCGTCGCGGTGATGTATCTGGGCCGGATCGTCGAGGAGAGCGACACCGCCGAAATTTTTGACGCGCCGCGCCATCCCTATACGCAGGCGCTGTTGAAATCGGTGCTGACGCCGGAGCCGGGGCTTGGAGTCCCGGACACGCACCTGGGTCTGGCCTATCCCAATCCCATCGACCCGCCGTCGGGCTGCACCTTCCATCCGCGCTGCGTCAAGGCGATGGAGCACTGCAAGCATATTCATCCGCAACCGCTGGACGACCGCAAGGGCCGGGTGGAGTGTCATCTCTATGGGCCGGGAAGCCGGGAGCAGGCGGCGGAGTAGCGCGGCAGTTTATGAAGTGAGTTTTTACGCGGATAGGGCGGTCCCTCGATACGGCCCAAGGGGGCCTACTCGGGATGAGGCTCTCTTACGAATCTACGATTCCTCACCCCGAGTAGGCGCTTCTTCAGCGCCGTATCGAGGGGCCAGCCGCGACGGGGTTCGGCCTTTCGCGCGCTTGCCGTCACTCAGGCGCGTGTTCCCAGCGATACCACAGCAGCCCGGCATACTCATACGCGGCGTAGTAGCTGGTCTCCATCGCTCTGGGGTTCGGCAGGAAATGCTGGAGGCGCAGGCTGGGGAAGTCCACCTCACCCTCAACCGGTGGGGCGGGGCGGGCGGCGAGTGCGTTCCAGCGGAAACTGCGCACGGCGCGCGGCATATGCCAAGCCTGCGACACGAGATAGACGCTCTCGATTCCGGCCTCCTGGAGAATCGCGGCGCTATCCTTCGCGTTCGTCCAGGTGTCGCGGGAAGTCTCCTCGATCCATTCGACCGGCACATCGAAATCGTCCTCCAGAACCTGCCGCATGATGCGCGAGCCTGGAACTTCGGCTTCGGTGACAGGCCCGGCGGAGGCCAGGATCGGCAAGCCCGTCTCGCGATGCGCAATGGCGGCGAGGTGCAGGCGCTCCAGCGTCAACCGGCCCACTTCGGGCGGGTTGCCGTCGTTGAACGTCCCCCCGAGCACCACGATGGCCTGCGGTTCCGGTGCGCCCGCGCCCGGTTCGGGGGTAAGCTCGATCACCCGCTGTATCGCCATCTGGCTGACGAACGGCGTGCTGAGCAGGTAAAGCCCGATGATCCCCAGCGCGATCAGCGTCCGTCCGCCCCGTCGGCTGACGGCGCCCAGAAGCACGCCAAGCAGGATGAGGAGGAAAAGAGCGCCCGGCGGCAGAAAGAGGGACTTCAGCACGCGGCCGTCAATGCCTTCCCTCGCGGTCCTGCCCGTCGATCCGGTCCAGCAGGTCGGTGATTTGCGAATCCAGTTGCCGCCAGTCGGAGAGCAGATCCTCGAACTCGCGGGCGAACTCTTCGGAATGGACGTTGCGGTCTGGACGGGTGGCGAGCAACGCCGCGGCGGCATAGCGGATCGGATCGTGCGAAGACGCCGCGCGCCTTGGCTGTTCGCTGACTTTGTGGAGTTGCACAATGGTCTCCGACGCCCGGCGCGAGCGCCGCAGTTCGACGAAAATGCCCAGCATGGCGAGCGCTACGACGAGGAACGTAAACAGCACGATACCGACTCCGCCGAGAATCAGGTAGGGCTCGATGTCGGTCATGATGTCGTTGAAAGGCATGGCGGTGCTTCGCCTCTGTTTCTGGATAGGTTTCTAAGCGAAAGATACAACCGCGGGGACTGCATTAAAACAAGGAATCTCTTGCCGCACCATGGCGGGCTGCACGGCGGGCGCTCTATGCCTTCCGGACGTTCGCGTTGAAGAGGTTCCGGCTCGCCATGGCGTTGCGGGTATCGAGGATGAGCTTCGCGGAGCGCGCCAGACAGGCGTAATCGACCTCGTCGTGATCGGTGCAGATGACCACGGCGTCGTAGCCCGCCACGCCGTCATCGGCGAGCGCGACGGAGGGACGTCCGGCCAGTTCCGGATGTTCGCGGCTGTCCGGAATCACCGGGCAATAAGGGTCGTGGTAGTCCACCCGCGCACCGGCGGCTTCCATGTGCTCGATAAGCTTGAAGGCGGGACTCTCGCGGATGTCGTCGACGTTTTTCTTGTAGGCGAGGCCGACCAGCAGGACCCGTGCGCCGTTCATCGCCGTGGCGGCGCGGCTGTTCAGTTCCTCGCCAAGCCGTGTCACGATATGGCGCGGCATGGCCGTATTGATCTCGCCCGCCAGTTCCACGAAGCGCGTCGGCAACTCGTGCTCGCGCGCTTTCCAGGTCAGGTAAAACGGATCGATGGGAATGCAGTGCCCGCCCAGGCCCGGTCCGGGGTAAAACGGCATGAAGCCGAATGGCTTGGTCTTCGCCGCGTCGATGACTTCCCAGATGTCGATGCCCATGGCCTCGTAGATCTGTTTCAACTCGTTGACCAGCGCGATGTTGACGGAGCGGAAAATGTTCTCCGTCAGCTTGACCGCTTCCGCCGTGCGGGTGTCCCGCACTTCGACGATGCCGTTCACGACCTCGCCGTAAAGCGCCACCGCCAGCGCCGTAGCGTCCATCCCGTCGCCGCCGACCACCTTCGGGATGCGGGAGGTGGAGAAGTCGCGGTTGCCGGGGTCCTCGCGCTCCGGCGAATAGGCGAGGTAGAAGTCTTCGCCGCTCTTCAGGCCGGTCTCCTCCAGGATCGGTTTCACGATGTCCTCGGTCGTCCCGGGATAGGTCGTGGACTCCAGAACGACAAGTTGACCGGCGCGCAGGCGCGGCGCGATCTGCCGCGCGGTCGCTTCGACATAACTCATGTCGGGCTCGCGGTGGCGGTTCAGCGGCGTCGGCACGCAAATTAGGATGGCGTCGGGCTCCGAGAGATCGTCGAACGCCGTCGTGGCCCGGAACCGGCCGGTGCCGACCATCGCCGCGATGGTTTCCGACGGGATGTGGCGGATATAGGATTGTCCGGCGTTCAGGGCTTCGACCTTGCTGTAATCCACATCGAAGCCAATGACCGGGAAGCCGTCCTGCGCGAACACCTCCCCCAGGGGAAGGCCGACATAGCCCATGCCGATCACGCCGACCTTGAAAGTCCGCTGCCGGATGCGCTCTTGCAGGCTGGCGATGTCGATGCGGCTGGACTGCCCGGCGCGGCTGGATGGCTGCAAAGTCGTGTGCATTCGGTCCCTCGTTCTTTTAACGTACTGTTGCGCCGCACTCTTTCGGCACGGACACCCTCGCCCGAGCCGCCCAACGCTGTCCGCTCGCCTGCAAACACTCCAAAGCCTTCGCGGTGTCTCGAAAACCCCCCGCCTGAAAGGTTTACTGGCCGCCGTCCACGAACCTGTGACGAGTTGTGAATAGCTATAAGACTAACATGCCGACACCTTGGTATCCTTAAGAAGTTGTTTACCTTTGGGTGTAACACTGTCCAGTGTTGGAAGACCGGAGGCCAAGATGCTTGCTCAGAACATCCCGCTCGAGCGTTCCTCCGCCTCGTTGGACAAGCCGGAGGCTGAGCGCGCCGAGAAGCGCGCGGAGCCGGACCTTGTCGTGTTGGACGCCCGGATAAACACGCGGCCCATCGCGGAAGAGGGCGACCGCCCCCCGCGGCTATCGCGTCGGCAGTCGATGGCGGTGATCGCCGGGCTTTCGGCTGTACTTTGGCTGGTTATCGCCCTGCTGATTTTCTAGCTTGCCCGTTGGCGCATTCCTGGATCGTGCGCGGGGCCGCCGCCGCCTTGGCGTTTCCAGTCGGCGTAGATCTGCATGACCGTCGCGCTCCGCCCCTTCATTTCACTGAAAAAGCCGTCGAAGAAGCGGTCCATGCTGTCGAGGAAGGCGTCAAGCTGCGCCGCATCGCGCACATAGGGGGTGTTTCCCGGCGCGAGCGAGGGGCTGTGATAGGTGTAAGTGAAGACCCCCGGCCAGCCCTCGTCCAGCATCGCCCGCACCAAACGCAGATGATCGCGCCAGTCGCAGCCTTCCGGGGTCAACCTGATCCGCTCCAGAAGCCCGCTGCGCGCGAAGATCCCCGGCGCACGCAGCCGCATTCCCCAGGGCGAGGTCAAACGCGGATACAGGCGCGGCCCTTGGCGGCTGAGGCGGCCCGCGAAGCCCGCCGTCAGGGGCAGCGCCATCAGCGTCCCGGACGGCCCCAGCGTGCCCGGAACGGGCGGCGCAGTACCGAAATCCGGGCTTCCCTCGCCCGGAAAATCCGTGAAGGGCACGACGCTGGTATCGACGCAGTAACCCAGCGACTCCAGGATCGCGCCGGTGTTCGGCCCGATGCCGTAGCGCCCGGCCTTGTAAACCTTCGGCCGCACTCCGAAGCTGTCCGCGACGGCCTCGGTCAGGCAGGCGAGCTTTCGCCGCTCTAAATCTTCCGGTAGATTCCCAGGATAGGAGTTGTACTGCCCGACGGTTTCCTCGTGCGGTGGGTTCACCCAGGGGTGCAGGTGCGCGCCGATCTCACAAGCCCCGGCGTCGAGGTAACTCTTCAGCACCGCCACCGCTTCGGGGTCCGTCGCGACGGGATGGTCCACCACGTAGGTCGGCACGATGCCATAGCGCGCGAAGATCTCCTGCGCCCGCCCCTGCGCCTGGATCGACGTCACCGAGCGGTTCTCGCGCGACAGCGGTTGCGACCAGTCGAACTCCTCCTCGGTGTCGATGACGACGCAGAGCACTGGGCTCTCCGCCCCGTTCAAACCAGCATCTCCCCCGCTTCCGGGTGGCTCAGAAAGCCGCTGGGGCTGGCGGACCGGCCGTAAGCGCCGGATTGGAACACCGCGACCAGATCGCCCGGTTGCGCGGCGGGGAGCGCGACCTTCTCCGCCAGGGAATCCAGCGGCGTGCAGAGGCAACCGGCGACGGTCGCGCTTTCGGAGGCCGCTTCGCCCATGCGGGTGGCGACGGCGACCGGGAAATTGCGGCGCAGCTTCTGCCCGAAGTTGCCGGTGGCGGCGAGGTGGTGGTGCAATCCGCCGTCGGTGACGAGGTAGACCTGCCCGCGCGAGACCTTGCGGTCGATCACCCGGCAGATATAAACCCC
>SKZV01000235.1 GCA_007127165.1 Rhodovibrio sp.
CGCACCCTAAAAGGCGGCGGCGGCGCGGGCCTTTCCTATTTCGTCTTCGATTTCCTCGCAAAGGATGGCGAGAGCTTGCGCGACCGGCCCCTGAAAGACCGGAAGGCCAAGCTCAAGACGCTGCTGGAGGCAACCGGCCGCTCGGGTCCGATCTTCTATTCCGACCACATCGAGGGCGACAGTACCGAGTTGCTCGAGACGCTGTGCCCTTCCGGCTTCGAGGGCATCCTGGCGAAGCGCGCGAACGCGCCCTATCGCCCCGGTCGCGGGCGGAGCTGGCTGAAGGTGAAGTGCGGGCGCGATCAGGAGTTCGTCGTGGTCGGCTGGTCGCCGTCGAACACCAACCGACCGTTCTCCTCGCTGCTGCTCGCGACGCGCGATGGAGACCAGTGGCGCTACGCCGGTCGTGTCGGCTCTGGATTTTCCGCCGCCGACCTTGAGTTGCTGTCCGAGCGGCTGCGCAAGCGCGCCCGGAAGACGCCGCCGGTGGCCGGTTCCGTGCCCTCCGACGTGAAGCGGAATGCCCAATGGGTCAAACCCGAACTGGTCGTCCAGATCTCCTTCGCGGAGTTCACCGGCGACGGGCTGCTGCGGCAGGCGCGCTTTCTCGGTCTGCGGGAGGACAAGCCTGCGGAGAGCGTAACGCGCGACGTGCCGCAATCGTCAAAGGGAGCCGAGGCGATGTCCGCCGAACGTGAAGCCGCGCCATCCGAAGAAACGGTCGGCGGGGTCCGCCTGAGCAATCCCGACAAGGTTCTCTACCCGCAGCAGGGCGTCACCAAGCGGGAACTGGCGCTTTACCTGGAGGCGGTGGCGGAGCGGATGCTGCCGCACCTCTCGGACAGGTTGCTCAGTTTGGTGCGCTGCCCGCAGGGGCGCGCGAAGAAGTGCTTTTTCCAGCGGCATGGCGGCGCGGGTCTGTCGGAAGGGTTCCATCGCCAATCCATTGCGAAGAAGAGCGGCGGTGAGGAGGAGTACCTCTATCTCAAGGATGTCAGCGGCCTGCTTGCGGCCGCGCAGATGGGCGTGCTGGAGTTCCATATTTGGGGCTCGCGGATCGACGACATCGACCGGCCGGACCGGCTGGTCTTCGATCTCGACCCGGACCCGAGCGTGGCGTTCGCGGAGGTGAAAGGGGCGGCGGTGCTCCTGCGCGACGCGCTCGAGGCGCTGGGGCTGAAAAGCTTTCCCCTGCTCACCGGCGGAAAGGGAATCCATGTAGTCGCCCCGCTCGTGCGCCGCCACGAATGGCCGACGATCAAGGCATTCGCCAAGGCTTTGTCCGAACGGGTGGCGGAGAACGACCCCGAGCGCTATGTCGCCACAATGAGCAAGGCAAAACGGACGGGACGCATCTTCATCGATTATTTCCGCAACGACCGCTCCGCAACCGCCATCGCCCCCTATTCGCCCCGCGCCCATGAAGGCGCGCCGCTGGCCTGGCCGGTCGGATGGGAAGAGTTGCAAGCCGCCCCCTCGGCCGACGTTTACCCGCTGCGGAACGCGGATCCGGGCGCTCCCGACGCCTGGGCGGACTATCACCGCGTCCGCCAGAGCCTGAAGGCGGCGAGCCTGCGCGCGCTGGGCGTATCCACCGCTGCCGCGAGAGGGGCAGGGACGTAAACGGCAGGAGTATGCTGTGATCCGGCGCAGGATGCGCCTTGAGGTGTATGAGCAAACATAGATTCCCGCTTATGAAAAAAAATATAGTACTTAACAAGAAATACGCTACCATAAATCCATACAACTAAAGTAGATGTTGAACCAAACCCACAGATTTTTTTCAGATCGGGAACTCAGTTGCGATCTCTGTGTAGGCTACGTGAGACCTCAGACGGTCATATTCATTATAAGTACGATGGAGGCTAAAGATGAATACGCGAACTTACATGGCGAGTGTTGCAACTGCCGCTCTCTTGGCGGTCCCGACTTTTGCGGCGGCGGAAGGCCAGTCCGCGACCGGTCAGCAGGACACCGGGACGCAGGCGGAATTCCAGGCCCAGCAGGAGGCGACCACCGGCACCCAGACCCAGGGTGAGCAGGACCGGGCGACCGAGAGCGAGCGTGAGCGCCGGCAGGGCGACGACATTCAGGACGACGTGCGGGAGTCGGACACCTATGGTGACGAGTCCGGCACCCAAACCGGCACTGGCACCGGGACCGGCACAGGTACGAGCGGCGCGCAGACCGGCACGGCCACCGGCACCACGGCCGATACGGAGCGTGACGCCGAGGGCCGCGTGCCGGACCGGGCCGATGAGAGTGAGCGTGAGCGCCGGCAGGGCGACGACATTCAGGACGACGTGCGGGAATCGGACACCTATGGTGACGAGTCCGGCGCCCAAACCGGCACTGGCACGGGTACCGCGGCCGGCACCGGCACTGGTGCGGCCGGTACCGACGCGCAGACCGGAACGACCGGCACCGGCACGACGGGTGCTCAGACCGGCACGGCCACCGGGACCACAGCCGATACGGAGCGTGACGCCGAGGGCCGCGTGCCGGACCGGGCCGATGAGAGTGAGCGTGAGCGCCGGCAGGGTGACGACATCCAGGGCGATGTACGTGAGCCCGAAACCTACGGCCAGGACGACGTCGATGTCGATGTCCGCGGCGACGACGCGGAGGCGGGCATGCATGACGATGCCGAGCCCGGTACCCAAGCCGGCACCGCGCAGGACGATCCGGCCGCCACTGAGCCGCGCACCGACGTTCCAATGGAAGGCGGATTCGTCACCGCCCCGTCTCCCAATGCCATTGATGTGGATGAGCTGACCGGCTATTCCGTGGTCGATGCGCAGAATGAGCAGATCGGCACCGTCGACCGCGTCGTGCTGAACCGCCAGGGCGAGGTCGAGGCGCTGGTGATCTCCTCCGGCGGCTTCCTCGGAATGGGTGAGCGCACCTATGCTGTCGACTGGAATGCGGTGGATGTGGATGTCCAGCAGGAGCAGATCCGCACTCAGTTGACCGAGCAGCAGATCGAGGGCGCGCCGGGCTATGAGGACGAGCGCGCGGGTACCGGCCTCCAGCAGTAAGAGGTCAGCCTGATAGGCCCAACTCCGCGACGCCGGGTGCGGTCCTAGTATCGCGCCCGGCTCGTCGTGTGTTAGGCCCACGGATTGTGTGAGGGCTGCGCCTCAAGCCGCCCAACCCTTGGGTGTTATTGACTGCGCAGAGCCTCAACCCACGTTGCGGTTTTCATTTTTCGGCCGATGGAGGAGACGGTGGAAACATCCACACGACAGGCGCACGACCATTCGCAGACGCTGAACTTCTACCTCCAGACCCGGGCGCGGTCGCGAGACCTGGTGGCAGGGTTGCGGACGGAGGATATGGTCGTGCAGTCCATGGAAGATGCCAGTCCGATCAAATGGCACCTCGCCCACACAAGCTGGTTCTTTGAACAATTTCTGCTTCGCAAGCATAAGCCCGACTACGTTTCCCCCGACGACCGCTTCGCATTCCTTTTCAATTCTTACTACGTACAGGCCGGGCCGCGGCATACGCGCTCCAATCGCGGCCTGATCACACGGCCGACCGTCGAAGATGTCTTGTCCTTCCGCGATCATGTCGACGGCGAAATGCAGGGCCTGCTGGAATCAGACCCGGCACCGGCGGTCGTCGAGACGACGGTTCTCGGCTGTCATCACGAGATGCAGCATCAGGAACTCATGGTCACCGATCTCCTGCACGCGCTGTCTTTCAATCCCCTTCTGCCAGCGATCCGAACGCCCGAGCCGCTGCCGATCGCAGAGGAAACGCCGCTCGATTGGACGGACCATCCAGGCGGGATCTTCGAGATCGGGCACGAGGGAAACGGCTTTGCCTTCGATTGCGAGGGGCCGAGGCACGAGGTCTTGTTGCGCCCTTACCGCCTTGCAAACCGCCCGGTCACCAACCGCGAATGGATCGCGTTCATCGACGACGGCGGATACCGGCAGGCCCCGCTGTGGCTCTCCGACGGCTGGGCGACCGTCCAGCGTGAGGAGTGGGACGCGCCGTTCTATTGGTGGCGCCAATCCGGCGAGTGGTGGACCTTCACGGCGCGCGGGGCGCAGCCGGTCAACCTCGATGCGCCGGTGTGCCATGTCAGCTATTACGAAGCCGAGGCGTTCGCCCGCTGGGCCGGAAAGCGGCTGCCGACCGAAGCGGAGTGGGAGATCGCGGCGCGCGGCGCTCCGATCCGTGGCAACTTCATGGAAAGCGGCGCGCTCCGGCCGCTGCCGGTCTCCGCTTCCGGGGAAGACAAACTCTACGGCGACGTTTGGGAATGGACGCAGAGCCCGTTCAGCCCCTATCCGGGTTTCCGGCCGCCGGAGGGGGCCATTGGCGAATACAACGGCAAGTTCATGTGCAACCAGTTCGTGCTGCGCGGCGGCTCCTGCGCGACGCCCCGCGATCAGATGAGGCTCACCTACCGCAACTTTTTCTATCCTCACCAGCGTTGGCAGATGACCGGCCTTCGCCTTGCCGCGGACGCCTGATGCATGAGCGGCATTGAACGGAAAGTGCGGGGCTCCGAGCTTGACCCGGAGTTCGCCGCATCGGTGCTCGACGGCCTCAGCCGGCCGCAAAAGCGCATCGAAAGCAAGTACCTTTATGACGCCGAAGGCTCCCGGCTCTTCGACCGCATCTGCACACTCGCGGAGTATTATCCCACCCGCGTGGAGACCGCGTTGCTGCGCGAGAACGCGGGGGAACTCCGCGCCGTCGTGCCGGAGGGCGCGGCCCTGGTGGAACTGGGCAGCGGGTCGAGCATCAAAACGCGCATCCTGCTCGACGCGCTGCCCTCGTTGGCGGCCTATGTGCCGGTGGAAATCTCGGTTGAGCATCTGAGAGCGGCGGCGGCGGAGATCGCGCAGGACTATCATGCGCTGTCCGTGCATCCCGTGGTGGGCGACTTCACCCAGCCGATCACGATCCCGGCAGAGGTCTGCGGCTTTCAGAAACTGCTGTTCTTCCCCGGCTCCACGATCGGGAATTTCACTGTGGACGAGGCACGGTCCTTGCTGTCTCAACTCCGTAGCATTCCCGCTGGGGCGGGTCTGTTGATCGGCGTCGATCTGGTGAAGGACGTCGACCGCTTGATTCGCGCCTACGACGATGGCGAGGGCGTCACGGCGGCCTTCAACACGAATCTCCTTACCCGGATCAACCGCGAACTCGATGGCGACTTCGATCCCGGCGCGTTTGCGCACAAGGCGTACTGGAACGCGGTGGAAAGCCGGATCGAGATGCACCTTGAAAGCCTCGCCACACAGCGGGCTACAGTCGCCGGTCATAGCTTCCGCTTCCGGGAGGGCGAGACGATCCACACGGAGAACTCGCACAAGTTCACC
>SKZV01000321.1 GCA_007127165.1 Rhodovibrio sp.
CGCTTCACCGCCTGGGAGACGCGGCCCTTCTCACGGTCCACATGCAGGAACCGTGGCGCCTTGGCGTTCTCGGAAGTGGGGCTGAAACCCTGACGCTCGGTCCTGCTGCCGGGATAAGTCGCGTGCGATTGCGCCGCGCGTTTACCGGCAAGCGCGCGTTCCATCGATTCGCGCTGACGCATGCGGGCCGCTTCGGCGTCGATGCGGTGAATGTGGCGCTTCACGCGCTGTTCCGCCTTCTGGAATACCTGCGCCTTGAGCTTCGTATTCGTATTGTCGGTCGCGGGGTTCGTCCCTTTCGGAGCGGCCTTGCCGCGGGCTTCGCGGCGTTGTTGATGCGCGAGATCGCGGTACTTCGCCCGCAACCGCTTCAGGCGCTTCAGCAGGTCGACGGCTTGGCCTCGGTCGGTTTCCGCGAGGTTTTCAAGGTGGCTTTCGCTCACCGTGTCGAATTCGTCCTGGGTCAACAGCCGCCATTCGCGTCCGATCGTTAGCTCCGGCATAGGCTACCTCGCTTGCTAGTGGTGCATGGCGCTCAACGCGATGATCGCCCGTTATCGGCGGCACCTTATCACCTTCATGAAACTCAATTTGTGTACCTGGAAAACATGTCCAGTGCCAGCGGCCTTCGAAGTTTATCGCCTATCCGATGGGGCTAGGCATTGACATTTCTTATGCTGCACCGCAATAGAAGGGCATCTCGCAGGACTGGCCGTGACGCGATTCTCCATCGCCGATGCGTTCGGTGGCTATGCCGGGCGCCTATCCCCCGGCCAATGATCTTCATGAACGGACTTCATTTTCAATGCTCCTATCTGAACGCACTCGCGCCGAGTGGTTGGGGAATCCGCGCACGGAACTGATGGCCGGGCTTGTGGTGGCGCTGGCGCTGATCCCCGAGGCGATTGCCTTCTCCCTTATCGTGGGCGTCGATCCCAAAGTCGGGCTCTACGCATCCTTCTCAATCGCGGTGCTGACCGCCATCGTCGGCGGCAGGCCGGGAATGATCTCGGCGGCCACGGCCGCGACCGCAGTGCTGTTGGTTACGCTCGTGCGCGATCATGGGCTTGAATATCTGCTAGCGGCCACGGTCCTGGCCGGGTTGATCCAGATTGCCGCGGGCGCCCTGAAGCTGTCGTTCGTGATGCGCTTTGTCTCGCGTTCCGTGATGACCGGCTTCGTCAACGCACTGGCAATCCTGATCTTCCTCGCCCAGATCCCGGAACTGACCGGCGTGCCGGTCCTCACTTATGCGCTTGTCGCGGCGGGGCTGGGGATTATCTATGGTTTGCCGCTCATAACCAAAAGCGTACCCGCGCCGTTGGTGGCGATCGTTGTGCTTACGGCGGGCGTCTGGTTCGCTGGGGTCGATGTGCGCACCGTGGGCGACATGGGTGCGCTGCCGGATACGCTGCCGGTTTTCCTCATTCCCGACATTCCGCTGACCCTGGAGACTCTGCTTATCATCCTACCGTATTCGCTGGCGGTGGCTGCGGTGGGGCTCCTGGAAAGCCTGATGACCGCCAACATCGTCGACGAGTTGACCGACACCTCGAGCAACCGGAACCGCGAGTGCGTCGGCCAGGGTGTCGCCAACACCGCCACGGGCTTTCTCGGCGGCATGGCAGGCTGCGCGATGATCGGCCAATCCATCATCAACGTGAAGTCCGGCGGACGCTCCCGGCTCTCGTCGTTTGCGGCGGGCGCAATCCTGTTGTTCCTCATCCTCGCGCTGGGGGATTTTGTGAGCAACATTCCGATGGCCGCGCTGGTGGCGGTCATGATCATGGTGAGTGTCGGCACCTTCTCCTGGTCGTCGATCAAGAACCTGCGGACGCATCCGCCCAGCTCCTCGGTCGTGATGCTGACGGTCGTGGTCCTGGTGGTGGTGACGCATAACTTGGCGATTGGCGTTCTGGCAGGAGTGCTGCTGTCGGGCGTGTTCTTTGCGTCCAAGATCGCCCAGATCTTCCGCGTCACCTCGGAACTGAGCCCTGACGGCCGTTCGCGCCGCTACGATGTCGAAGGTCAAGTGTTTTACGCGTCGGTGGAAGACTTCAATGCCGCTTTCGACTTCCGGGAAGCGCTGGACGAGGTGACCATCGACGTAAGCCGCGCCCACATCTGGGATATCTCCAGCGTGGCGGCGGTGGACATGGTTGTCTTGAAGTTCCGCCGCGAAGGGGCGAAGGTGAACCTTGTGGGTATGAATAGGGCGTCTGAGACCATCGTGGACCGGCTGGCGATCCACGATAAGCCCGGAGCGATGGACAAGTTGCAAGCCCATTGACGGCCACTGGTGAGCAGGGGGAGACAGCCGTGGAGAAGATCACCGTTTTCATCGACGGGTCGAGCTATGCCGAGAGCGTTTGCGATCACGCCGTCTGGGCTGCGCAACGGCTGGAGACGCCGGTGTCCCTGGTGCATGTGTTGGGACGCAGGAACGAAATATCGAGCCAGCCCGGAGACCTGAGCGGCAGCCTAAAACTGGGCGCGCGAACGGAACTGCTGAACAAGCTGTCAAAGCTGGATGAAGAGCGCGCGCTGCTGGGCCGCGAGCGGGGCCGCGCGATCCTGGACGACGCGGCGGCACGGATGCGCGCGCAGACAGGTATCGAGATTACCACGCGCCTGCGCAGCGGCGACCTGATCGAGGCGATCAAGGAACTGGAGGGGGAAACGCGATTCGCCATCATCGGCAAGCGCGGCGAGGCGGCCGGTTTTGCGAAGGAACACCTTGGCTCGAACCTCGACCGTTCGGTGCGCACCTCCAATCGCCCCGTGCTGGTGGCCTCGCGAGCCTTCAAACCGATCAACCGCTTCCTTCTGGCTTACGACGGTTCGCCCGCTACGGGGCGCGCGATCGAGCGGTTGTGCGAGGGGTCGGTCCTGAAGGGGCTGGAGTGCCACCTGCTGACCGTGGGCAGCGCCACACCCGCCAACCGCAGCCAATTGACCGCGGCGGCACAGAGGCTGCGCGGGGCGGGTTTCGAGGTCACCGAGCATCTGGAAACCGGCGATCCGGAAACCATCATCAGCAAGGCCGTGGCGACACACGGGATCGATTTGCTCGTGCTTGGAAAAAGCGGCCACACGCGGCTGCGTCAGCTTTTCATCGGCTCCACCACGCTGGACCTGATGCGGACCTGCCTGGTTCCCGTGCTTATATTTCCCTGACGGGAATCAGCATGTTCCGGTCGTAACGCGCCCGGAACATGCTGGTCTTGGTGCTCAGAACAGGTAGCTCAAGCCGATGCTCACGACGGGGTAGAACTTGAAGCTGTCCACATCGTCAACGATTCCGCGGCGCTCCCGCTCCAGCGCTTCATCGAACTGCTCGCGGATTCGCGGGTCGACGTCCCGCGATGAAACCGCGACGCGCGGCGAGCCTTGAAACATCACGCCGCCGTCGAGGTTGATGTAGACGCTATTGAATAGGCGGCCGTCGTAGCCGATGCCCGCGTAGGGTGCGATGTCGCGGAAATCGATGCGGCCGTCAACGCGCCCGATATCCTCTCCCGTAAATGTCTCTCCGCCCACGGTGATCGTGGTGCCGGGCGCGGGCGTAACCAGCAAGTCCGCCTTGTTCGCGTTGTAGTAAAGGCCTGCCGTCACGCGAAAGCCGGACCGGAAGGGATATAGATCGACCGCGCCGCCACCGGTTAAAAGGTCGAGATCTACATCGAAATCAAGGTCTTCAAACTGTTGGTCGGTGGAGAAGGTGAAGTAGTTCGCGAAGCCCCGGACGCCCAGCCATTCGTTCGCCCGGTATCCGAGTTCGCCGCCGACTCCAAGCGTGCTGATGCGCGCGCCGACGCTGAAGCCTTCATGCTCGAAGACGGTTGCGCTCGACGCCAGGACGGGGGTGTCATCCGCCGCGTGGAGCGAGACGGGGAGGGCGGTCGCCAGTAGGACGGCGCCAGCAACGCCTGTCAGGCGCGACTTCATCATCAGCATTAAACTCGGTTCCCGTAGTTTCGGTTTTCTTGAAGAGCGGTGGCAGCCTCGCGCTGCCAGCTACGCGGAGTCGAGCCGGTGTCGCAAACACATACGCGCAAATGCTCCGTGACGGCCCCAGGAACCTATACCTCGAGAGAGTAAAGCGATGGTTAATATGCGAGGGATAGGGGGCGTCTTCGGCGTTAAGACGTTAGAGCGATTCGCCCGCCAGCACCGGTTGCGGCAGGCGGTTTTCCGGCGGGGATAACGGACAGGTCCAGCTATCGGAATAGGCGCAGGACGGGTTGTACGCGAAATTGAAGTCGACGATCAACCGGTCATCCTGCATCCCTAAGTCGGCGCCTTTGATACCGTCCAGCAGGTAACGCCCGCCGCCGTAACTGTGCGTTCCGTTGCCTCGGTCCGCGAAGGGCAGGAATAGCCCGCCACCATAGCCGCCGATCCAAAACACGGTAAGCTCGCCGCCCAAAGCGTTTGCGAGCCCACGGGTTCGAGCGAAGGGGCGCAAGCGAATCAGCCCGTCCGCCCCGATGTCCCACTCCTGCACGCTCTCGTCAGGCGGAGGCGCGAGCGGCACGACAAGACGCCGTTCCGGGTCATAATCGAAAAATGTTAACGCTTCGAATCGGCGGCGCTGATCGGCACCCAAGGGCGACTGCGGATGCGAGCGGATCATCTGATCGCGGGTTGCGCGCCAGTGCCGCCACGCTTGTTCGGGATCCGGGTTCCGCCGGACCTCGGCGTAAAGTTCGGCGATGCGTCGCCGCCAATCGGCGAGTTCGAGCAGTGCGCGAAACTGCTGCAAGATAGACACCTTTCGTCTGTACCGTCAGGCCGCGAACTTAGCGCCGAATCGCCCAGTTCCAACTCACGAAGTCTTGAAAGGTGTCGCAAGACATATCCGTTTTCAGCGCCGCTTCGTCGCAGCGCGCCACACGGCCCTGCGGGCCTCGGGCTTCAGGCCCAGCACGAAGCCTGCCGCAAACGTCAGGCCAGCGAGCAAAGGCGTATGGCGGCGAACCTGCGGCGCGACCTGCTCCGCCAGCCGAAACAGCATCTCGAACTCGCTCGAGGGCGGAGGCCGATCGGGCTCCGCAACCTGCTGCGGCACCGGTGGAGGCCGCATGAAACTGCGCGCGATCAGCAGCAACGCGATCATGGCTATCAATAAGATCCCACCGGTAGCTGCGGCCGCTGCAGCAGGTGGCAGCACCTCCTCAAGCAGCAGATAGACCGCAGCGGCGAAGAAACCGAGCGCAACGATTCCTACGACCGCGGCCAGGATGGCAACCGCCATTGCCACGATGCTGCGTGAGAGCACTTGACGCACTTGGTCGGCCAAGGGCTGTATCAATTGAAGCACTTTAGCGGCGGCCCTGCA
>SKZV01000336.1 GCA_007127165.1 Rhodovibrio sp.
AAGTTGCCGCAGCCGAATCGCGGCGGCCAGGCCCGCAGGGCCCGCACCGACGATCACGACATCGTATTCCATGGCCTCGCGTTCGCTCATTCTCTCGCGCTCTCCTGTTGTCCCGCCCACTGACCGCAAGCGGCCCTGCCCGGAATCGTGGCGTTTTTCGCAGACCGGTCAAGTGCCGCCGTCCGGTCTCCGCCAATCCCGGCAATCTGTATAGCGTGTTCCGCTCGGCATTTCGACCGTTGCGCGCAATGGTCCCGACTCACGGAAAGGCCCGCAACGGTCGGCGGACGCTCGCGCAGCCGTCCTCTCATGTCGCTCCCGATAGCGACGCAAAGCTGGCTTCACACCGACATGATCGGCCGCGCCGCGTTTCGGCCGTTCCAAGTCGCGGAAACGACAGCGATTCGGGCGGCGCGGCCCAAATACTGGGCTTCGACGAGGGAGCATGAGATTGCTCTCCAAACCCTCGCGGCGCCACGTTGGGCATTGAGGAATTGAAGCCATGAGCGATCTTGCCGGCGATACCGGAAGCAATAGCCCCGAGGCATCGGCGGCTAGCAACGACACAGGCGATACCGGCGGACGGCGCGGCGGACGCGCGCGCCGGGGCGGCGGCAGCGGCGCCGACGCGCGGCGCTCGGCTCGCAGTGGCGGCGGTATCCAGCAGCTAAAGTACATCACGCGCAACGTGCCCCACTACGAGGTGTTCTCGGAGGAGGGGCTGGCGCTGATCGAGTACAACGCCGACACCGTGCTGGAAGAAATCGGCATCGAGTTCCGCTCCGACCCGGAGGCGCTGCAAATCTGGAAGGACGCCGGCGCGGACGTGCAAGGCGAACGCGTACGGATTCCGCGCGGCATGGCGCGCAAGCTGATTCAGGACAACGCGCCCTCGACCTTCAAGCAGTACAGCCGCAACGGCGAGCGTACGGTGGAGATCGGCGGCAACAACACGGTTTTCGCGCCGGTTTATGGCCCGCCGTTCGTTCGCACGCTGGACGAGGGGCGGCGCTACGGCACGATTGAGGACTTCAACAACCTCGTGAAGCTGGTCTACATGACGCCCAGCCTGCACCACTCCGGCGGCACGGTCTGCGAGCCGACGGACGTGCCGGTGAACAAGCGCCACCTCGACATGCTCTACGCACATATGCGCTATTCCGACAAGCCGCACATGGGTTCGGTCACCGCGCCGGAGCGCGCCGAGGACACCGTGGAGATGACGAAGATTCTCCACGGCGACAGCTTCGACCCGGAGAAGGTCTATACGATCAGCCTGATCAACGCGAACTCGCCGATGACCTTCGACGACACCATGCTGGGTGCGCTCAAGGTCTATGCGCGGGCGGGGCAGGCCTGCATCATCACGCCGTTCATCCTGGCGGGCGCGATGGCGCCGGTGACGATCCTCGGCACGCTGACGCAGACGCTGGCCGAAGCGATGGCGGGCTTGGCCTTCGCGCAGCTCGTCAAGCCGGGCGCGCCGGTGGTCTTCGGCTCCTTCGCCAGCTCGATTTCGATGCAGTCGGGCGCGCCCACCTTCGGCACGCCGGAACCGGCCATGGTGCTCTACGGCGCGGCGGCGCTGGCGCGGCGGCTCGGGGTTCCCTTCCGCTCGGGCGGCTCGCTCTGCGGCTCCAAGGTTCCCGACGCGCAGGCGGCCTACGAGAGCGCGAACACGCTGCTGCCCACGGTGCTTGGCGGGGTGAATTTCACGCTCCACGCCGCGGGCTGGCTGGAAGGCGGCTTGGCGACCTCCTTCGAGAAGCTGGTGATGGACGCGGACCAGCTTGCGATGATGCACAACATGCTGGCGGGGATCGACTACTCCGAGAACGGACAGGCGATGGACGCGATCCGCGAGGTCGGTCCGGGCAGCCACTACCTCGGTGCGACCCACACGCAGAACAACTTTAAGACCGCCTTCTTCCGCTCGGTGATCGCCGACAACAATTCCTTCGAGCAGTGGGACTCGGAAGGCGCGCAGGACGCCGCGCAGCGGGCGAACGCGCTGTGGAAGAAGCGGCTTCAGGAATACGAAGCCCCGCCGCTCGATCCGGCGGTGGACGAGGCGCTGCTGGACTTCATCCGGCGCAAGAAGGACTCGATGCCGGACAGCTTCTCAAGCTGAATTCGGCGCGGCGCAGATGAAAAAGGCCCGGCGGATAACCGCCGGGCCTTTCCCGTATCGTAGCCGTTGCGAAGTGCTTACGCAGCGGGCTTCACGGCCTTTTCAAAAGCCGTCTTGGCTTGGCTCTGGATCGGCTCGAACGCGTCGTTCGCGGCCTGCGTGGAAAGCTCGCCAACCTTGCGGCTCTCGGCGACCACCGCGTCGAAGTTTTCGCGGATGATCGAGCTCTGCAGGGCAAAGAACTCCTGCGGGTTCTTCGCGGCGAAGAGCTTGCGGGTGTTCTCGACGTGGTTGTCCATCTGCTTCTGGGCGAAGCTCACAAGCTCGCGGCCAACCGTCTCGAAACGCTCACCGGCGATGGTGGAGGCCCGGACGACCGCCTCGACGTTGTCCTTGTTCAAGGAGATCACGTCGCTGTAACCGCGCGATGCGACGTCGGAGACTTGCTCGACCTGCTGGCGGGCCAGTTCGGCGGCCTGCTCGTACTGCTTCGTCGCGGCTTCCTGGCTGGACTTCACGACGCTTTCGATCTGCGCCTTCGTGGCGTTGACCGCGTCCTCGGTCTGCTTCACGCTGTCCTTCACGAAGGTATCGGTGTTGGTGTTCTTAGCCATAGTGGCACCTCCTAGGGTCCGTTGCGCCGCCAGTCTTTTCTAAAGCCCTCGGCGGCCTGGTGTTCGTTGCTGCGCCGTTTATGCTGCGCTGCAACACTGATTGCCAATATACATATCATTCTCAGTGGTTCAAGAGTTTTTTGTGCAGTGCACAAAAAAAGTTTCCGGGCAAAGCAACAGGGAGCCCGGCCATCTTCCACGCCCCCCCCCCTGAAGGGGCAGAGGCTCACAGAAGCCGGAACACCGCGAGGCGGTTCTGCGTTATGCGGTCGTTATATCCGCTCAAGGAGGCCCCCGCGATGTTTCCAGGAACCGCAGAACGCGTAGAACACCATACCGCCGCCAGCGCAGCCCGGCAGATACAGCGAGAACTCATAGCCAGCCTCGCGCATTATGCAGCCCATCCCCATCGGATCGACCGTCGGCTGGCGGAGCTTGACAAGGAGTGGGATATCGAGCGCACGCTCGAGGCCAACGCCTCCGCAATCGCGCTGGCGGGGATTCTTCTCGGCGCACGATCGGACCGGCGCTTTCTCCTGCTGCCTGCCGCCGTCACCGGGTTCTTGCTGCAACATGCCGTGCAGGGATGGTGCCCGCCGCTGCCGTTCTTCCGGCGGCTCGGAGTGCGCACGGCGGCGGAGATCGCGCGCGAACGCTATGCCCTGAAGTATCTGCGCGGAGACTTCGGCACGGTGCCGCCGGAGGACGATCCTGTGAAAGCGGCGCTTGAGGCCACGCGAGGCTAAAGCCAAAGGAGAGAGGCTAAAGCCAAAGGAGAAGGGGCGGGATCATTGAAACCCCGCCCCAAGTCGCACTTGGCTAAAGGCTCGTGCGCCCGATCACGGCTGCACGCGCAGTTCCTCCGGCAGGAACAGCATGGAATCCGCTTGCGAGCCTTCCATATGGCAGGCGATGCAGAACTCCACGTTCTCCGAACCTTCACCTTGGGTGGTGCCGACGATCTGTCCGTTCGGCTGGATAAGGGTGTAGCGCCAGTCGTCGGACGCCTCGTGGAAACCCTCTTCCATCTTCTCCATCAGGAACAGCGGGCCGATCATGCCCTGCCCCTGTTGAGAGACCGAGAAGCTGTCCTTGGCGAGGACGGAGCCTTCCGGCATGACTTCGGCATCTTCGAACTGTCCATATTCTTCTTCCGCCGTTTCGTTGGCATAGTTCTGCACATAGCGGTTCCCATGCGTGGCGGAGATGTAGGGACGTTCGGAGAAGCGCGGCCAGTCGAGGTAGTTCTCAGCATGCTCGTCGCCGGAGCGGGCATAGGCGTCGCGCAGGTCGTCCAGCATGCATTCGTAGATCTCGGTGGCCTCCTCCGGTTCAAGCTCGACCGCTTCCCCCGGGGCGCAAGGATCACAGGGCGCGCAAGGATCACACGGCGCACAGGGATCGCAAGGGGCACAGGGATCGCAAGGGGCACAGGGATCGCAAGGGGCGCACCCGGCGGCGCAGGGCGCACAGGCGGCCGCGGCGCAGGGATTGCATGGCGCGCAGGGGTCGTCTGGGGCGCAGGGGTCGCAGGGTGCGCACGGGTCTGCTGGTGCGCAGGGGTCGCACCGCGGGGCAGCGTCCTGAAGCCGCTCGACGTAGCACTCTGTCGCTGCTCCGGCCGCTGCACAGGGATCGCATGGCGCACAGGGATCGCATGGCGCACAGGGATCGCATGGCGCACAGGGGTCACAGGGCGCACAGGGGTCACACGCGGCGCAGGCGGTCTGGAGAGCGCCAGGCCGCGCCGCCGCGCAGGGGTTGACCGACTTGCTGGACTTGGCCGCCGCTTCCGGGTTGGTGGGGCTTGCGGCGCTGGCCTGGGCAGGACGGCAGAAGGCGACGATGGCGAGCGTTCCGCCAGTCGCGACTCCGGCGACCACGACGAGCGGCATCATCGTCGTGGACAGCAGTGAGGTCTTGCGGCAACTCTTCATGATGGTCCTCCCTGTATACGGGCTGCCTTCTGATCGAAGGGCCGGTGAATCCATGGCGCCATGCGACGCTTTGGACGGCGAACGGCTCCGTAATTTCTTGTCGATACATGCAAGATTAACCATGACAGCGCCCCTCGCGATAGCCGTAGCCGGAACACAATCTCTTGAGCAGGAACTCTCCGGAATAAGAACAATACAAGAACTTCTGCTTGACTCCGGGAGTGGCCTGACAGACGCTGAATCATGTGTGCAGTCCGTGAGGGTCGTTTCGCATGCCGGAGTTGATCCCGATCTCCCAGCGCATCTGGGATATGAAGTACCGCCTCAAGGACGCCAGCGGCGCGCCGGTCGAAGCCTCGCTGGAAGAAAGCTGGGCGCGCGTGGCCGAGGCGCTCGCCGAGGTCGAGCCGGAGGATCGCCGCCAGGCCTGCCGGGAGGCGTTCCAGAAGGCGATGGAGGGCTTCGGCTTCCTGCCTGCCGGGCGCATTCTTGCCGGGGCGGGGACGAACCGTCAGGTGACGCTGTTCAACTGCTTCGTGATGGGCGAAATACCCGACTCCATGGGTGGTATCTTCGGCCATCTGCGCGAGGCGGCGCTGACGCTGCAACAGGGCGGCGGGATCGGATACGA
>SKZV01000183.1 GCA_007127165.1 Rhodovibrio sp.
GATGCGATCCTGGAGCGGGTGAGCGAGGCCACCACGATGGTTTTTCTTGCCAATCCCAACAACCCGACCGGAACCTATCTGCCGCAAGGCGAGTTGGAGCGGCTGCGGGCGGGACTTCCGCCGCATGTGGTGCTGGTGATCGACGCGGCCTATGCGGAGTACGCCGAGGCGCCCGACTACGCCGACGGCGCGGCGCTGGTGGAGGCGCACGAGAATGTCGTGATGACGCGGACCTTCTCCAAGATCCACGGGCTTGCGGCGCTGCGGCTTGGCTGGGCCTACTGCCCGGCGGGAATCGCCGATGTGCTGAACCGTCTGCGCGGGCCTTTCAACGTCTCCGCACCAGCGCAGATATCGGGCGCGGCGGCGGTGCGGGACCGAGAGCATCTGGCGCGTTCGGTGGCGCATAACCGGCAGTGGCGGGACTGGTTCCGCCAGCAGGCCGCGCGCGCCGGGATCGAGGCGCTGGCCTCCGAAGCCAACTTCGTGCTGCTGCGGTTTTCCGCCGACGACGAGGCGGAGGCGGCGCTGGCGCACTTCAAGGCGCAGGGCGTGCTGGTCCGCCGCATGGCGAGCTACGGCCTGCCCGCCTACCTGCGCGTCAGCATCGGGACCGAGCGCGACATGCGCCAAGCCGCCGAGGCGCTGGCGGGCGTCGGCAATCTCGCGGGCCTTGGCGAAGGGGAGGGATCATGACCGGCGGGCACAGCAATCCCCTGTTCGAGCGTGTCTGCCTGATCGGCATCGGGCTGATCGGCTCCTCGCTGGGCCGCGCAATCAAACGGCACGGCTTGGCGCGCAAGGTGGTCGGCTGCGCCCGCCGCGCGGAAACCCGGCAGGCGGCGCTGGACCTTGGCGTCTGCGATACGGTCCACGCCGATCCGGCTGAGGCGGCGGCGGGCAGCGATCTGGTGGTGCTCTGCACGCCGCTCAGCGGCTACCCGGAGATCGCCGAACGGATTTCCGGCAGCCTGCGCCGCGAGTCGATCCTCTCCGACGTGGGCTCGGTGAAGCAGGCGGTGATCCGCGACGTCGGCCCCTTCGTGCCGGACCATGTGCATTTCATTCCCGGCCACCCCATCGCCGGAACGGAAAAATCCGGGCCGGAAGCAGGCTTCGCGGAGCTGTTCGAGGACCGCTGGGCGATTCTGACGCCGCCGCCGGGCACCGACTCCCATGCGGTGGAGCGGCTTTCGGCCCTGTGGCGCGGTGTCGGCGCGATGGTCGAGATCATGGACGCGCGCCACCACGACCGGGTGCTGGCGATGACCTCGCACCTGCCGCACTTGATCGCCTACACCATCGTCTCCACCGCCGCCGATCTTGAAACCGGCGAGCGGCAGGAGGTGGTGAAGTTCTCGGCTGGCGGCTTCCGCGATTTCACCCGCATCGCCGCCTCGGACCCGGTGATGTGGCGCGACATCTTCTTGAACAACCGCGATGCGGTTCTGGAAGTCCTGCAGCGGTTCAACGAGGATATTACCGCCTTACAGCGGGCGATTCGCTGGGGCGAGGGCGAGGTTCTGGAGGACCGTTTCCGTCATACGCGTGAGCTGCGGCGCGGCGTCATCGAAGCGCACCAAGCGGGTTCGTTCGATCCACGAGAACCGGAGAAAGCTCAAACAGCGGCACCGGTCCAAGATAAAACCGACCCTCCTGAAAGCTAAGCGGGACCTGAACGACTCTCTCCCCGGTCGCCTGATCGCGCTCGCCAAGGGCGGTCACGGCAAGGCGGCCGTAGGTCGCGGCGCGCGGCTCGATCAGTCCGGCTTCGGAAAGACGCGCCAGCGCCTCTTCCAGCCCGCGCGCTTCGACGTTCAAAGTCCCCTCAGGCCGCAACGCGTCGTCCAGCGACAGCCTGCCGCGGCCTTGCAGCCCGAGCGGCCGCCAGTGTAGGCGCAGGTTCTCCACCGAAACCGCGCCACCGTCCCGCCGCCACCGCTGCAACTCCGGCTCGGTGGCCTCTGCGGGAAGGCGTCCAAGGAGCACGCCGTCGAGCCCCAGCGTCGAAATTTCCCGGTCGAAGGGAACCTCGATCTGCTCGGGCAGGCTCAGACCGCGCAGCACGGCGGAAAAGGCGAGATTTTCGGGTTGATCCTCCGCCACGCCGGCCGGTTCGGCCCGCAAGTCGAGCGAGCGCGCCGTGGTCTGGCCCAGGGACGTGCCGGGGCCGAGGGGGACGGCGCTCATCAGGACGTTCCGCAGGGTCATGGCGGCGTCGTCGAACCCGCCCTCCGGGTTCATTGCCAAGTGGCCAGCGGCATTTTCTGCCTGCGCCTCGAGCTCCCGTCCATCGGGCAAGCGAAAGCGGTGCGTGCCGGGCGCGCGGAAATGCAGCGTGAAAGGCGTCCAAAGCCCGGCTTCGGCGCGAATCGGGGGGGCGTCCCAGCGCCATCCCTGCGGCGCTTCGATCACCGGCGAGTCCAATTCGGCGACGACGCGGAAGGGGAAACCGCTCACCTCCGGCTCCGCATTCGTAAAGCGGTAACCCTCGGCTTGGCGCTCTTCGACCCAGGCATCCCAGCCGTGCGCGACCACGGTACTGGCCCAGAGCCAGGCCGCCGCGACGATGACGAAGGCGAGGGCGATGAGCCCGGCAAGGGCTGCCAATAGGGTGGTGCGCGGCATGACGGTCCAGTGCGAAAGCATTTCGAGGAACAGTGCAGCGCGGTTGTCCCTCAGAAAGCCGTAGTCGTACAAGCACCAAAAGCGGTTTTCGGCGGGGATCTTTTGCGGTTACTTCGCCCTGTAAGGCGGCACGTCGGGCAGTCCGTGGCCCAGATCCAGGAGGTCCACCGCCACCACCTTGTCCCACCACAGCATAATGCCGGGCTCCGGGTTCGGCATCGTGGGCGCGGAAAGCCGCTCATCGGCTTCCACCACGCAGATGGTGAAATGCTCGCCTGTCGCGCGGCGGATCAGCGGCAAGGCGACGAAGCGCGTCTGCCGCATGGCGCCGCCGGAATAGGTTTCCTCGGTCACCAGGCGGATAGCGGCAGGGTGCTGCATGACCTGAAAGAAATAGGCACTGAGATAGGTGCCCGCCTCCGGGTCCACCGCGTCGATGTAGTTCCGGCCCTTCGGGTCGCCGCCGAGTCGCGCGACCTCTTCCGTCCCGGACAGACGGTAGCGGATATCTCTGGGCGAGTGCCACTGCAACAGATGGATATGCGCGAGCAGGTCCGGAATAGCCGTCGGGTCGAAGCACTCACGCTCCGGTATGGTTTCCTCCGGCATCCGGATCTCGTGCCAGTATTCCAGCAAGCGGCGGCATCGCGGACCGAGGGGCGCGGCAAAGGTGTTCCGTTTCTCCGAGCCTTCAGGCGGCATGTCCATGCTGCTCTCAGCCTTTCCCCGTGCGATGGCCGCACCCTACCGCCGCCGAGCCCCTTCCCGGCATGGAATACCGAATGTACTCCGAAACGGGTGCCCGGGGCAAGAAAGGTAGAAATCGGCGGAAGGCGTTACACGCGCAGCGATGCGCCGTCCACAGTCCTTTGTCGGGAGGCTGCGGGCCGCTATGCTCCAGGCTTGCTGCGGGCGCTGAACAACGGAGGTAGCGCACACCGAGATGACGTCGATCAAACCCTGGCAGGGCAAGCCGGGCCTCGACCCGCCGAAGGGCGAGGATTTCTGGGTCTTTGGATACGGCTCGCTGATTTGGCGCCCCGGCTTCCCGCATGTCGAGGTTCGCGCCGGGCTGCTGCGCGGCTATCACCGGCGCTTTTGCCTGTACTCCCACCTCTATCGCGGCACGCCCGAATGCCCCGGCCTAGTGCTCGGGCTGGCGCGCGGCGGGTCGTGCCGGGGCTTGATCTTCCGCGTCCCGGCGAGCGAGGGAGAGGCAGTCATGGCCTATCTTTACGAGCGCGAAATGGTGATGGGCACCTATCACCCGCGCTGGCTGACGGTGGATGCCGAGGTCGGGCGGGTCGCGGCGGCGGGGTTCGTGGTGGATACGACGCATCCGCAATACGCCGGAAAACTGAGCGAGCGCGAAACGGCGCGGCTGGTCCTGCAAGGCCACGGCAAGGGCGGCAGTTGCGTCGAGTACCTGCGCAACACGGTCCATCATTTGGAAGCGCTGGACATGCACGACCGCGCGCTGCACAGCCTGCTCCGCACGGTCGAGGCTGAACAGCAGGCGGAGGGTGCGGGCGCGCAATAAGCCCCGAGCGCTTCGTTGCGGAAAGAGGGAGGCCGTCTACTTCGTGCCGCCGATCAGCGGTACGAAGGCGACCGGCAGCACGCCGCGCTCGGTGGTGCGTCCATCCTCGGTCTTTGCCAGTACCTTCAGCTCCTGACCTGGGCCGAAGGCGCCGAAGTATTGGCTGGATTGAACCGGAATCACCAGACGCCCGCCCGGCACGAGCTGCTCGGCAAGGCGCTTCTCGACCCCCTTCTGAGCGGCGGCGGTGACCATGATCGCGTCGAACGGCGCGTCTTCCGGCCAGCCGTGCGAACCGTCGCCAGTCCGCACGATCACGTTGGTGTAGCCAAGCTCGTCAAGGAGCTTTCGTGCGGAGTCGGCGAGGCTCGGGATCGCCTCGATGGTGAAGACCTTGGCAAAAACCTCGGCCAGAACCGCCGCTTGATAACCGCACCCGGTGCCGACCTCGAGCACCCGTTTGGACGGTCCCGGGCGAGCCAGTTCCGTCATCAAGGCCACGATGTACGGTTGTGAAATGGTCTGCCCGCTGCCGATGGGCAGAGGGCGGTTCTGGTAGGCGAGGTCCCGGTACTCCGGCGCGACAAACCGGTGGCGGGGGACCGCGAGCAGTGCTTGGCGAACCTCCGGGGAGAGGGCGCTCACGCCGGTCCATTTGGCGGTTTCCGTAATTTCCCTGTCCAGGGCGCTGAGAAGGGCTTCGCGCTTCTTGCGCAAGCCGTCCGAGGCCTGGCCTTCGGTTCCGTCCTGTGGCTCCATCGCTCGTCACTCCGCAGAAGATTACGGTCGGCCCGCGAGTTGGCTGCGAACCTTGCATCTCAGCCGGCTGTTACCACATATGCGACGCGGCGCTCACGCTCTCAAGCGGCTCCAACCAATGGGGCTGCGCCTTCACCCGCAAGAGACCAACACCAGAAGAAACGGAAGAGAACCAGATGTCGAAGGAGACGCTCAGCTTCCAGGCCGAAGTGAGCCGGCTTTTGGACATCGTCGCGAACTCGCTATACTCCAACAAGGAGGTCTTTCTCCGCGAGTTGATCTCGAACGCCTCGGATGCTTGCGACAAGCTGCGCTACGCGGCGATCACCGAGCCGGAGCTTGCCCGCGACGACCAGGACTACCGGATTTCCATCAGTTTCGATCCAGATCAGCGCACTGTTACGGTGGCCGATAGCGGTATCGGCATGAACCGTGACGAGTTGATCGAGAACCTCGGCACGATCGCCAGTTCCGGCACGCTGAAGTTCATGGATCAACTTGAGCAGGCCAAGGACCCGCAGGGCGCGGTCAACCTGATCGGCCAGTTCGGTGTCGGCTTCTATTCCGCCTTCGTGGTCGCCGACAAGGTCGAGGTGGAGAGCCGCAAGGCGGGCGAGCACCAGGGCTGGCGCTGGACTTCGGACGGGCGCGGCGAGTTCACGGTCGAACCCTGCGACGAGGCCCCGGCGCGCGGCACCCGCGTGCGCCTGCGCATGAAGGCGAGCGAGGACGAGTTCCTGTCCGATCAACGTCTGCGCCGGATCGTACAGACCTATTCCGATCACATTGCGATTCCGATCTATCTGGGCGAAGGCGAGGCAGCCGAGCAGATCAACACCGCATCGGCCCTGTGGACCCGCCCGAAGTCGGAGATTTCCGAGCAGCAGTACACCGAGTTCTATCACCACGCCGCCCATGCGATGGACGACCCCTGGATGCGCCTGCACTTCAAGGCCGAGGGGAAGGTCGAATTCACCTGCCTGCTGTTCGTTCCCTCACAGAAGCCCTTCGACCTGTTCAACCCCGACCGCAAGCACGGCGTCAAACTCTACGTCCGCCGTATCTTCATCACCGACGACTGCGAGGAACTGGTCCCGGCCTACTTGCGCTTCCTGCGCGGCGTGGTGGATAGCGAGGACCTGCCGCTCAACGTCAGCCGCGAGGTGTTGCAGCACAACCCGCTGGTGACGAAGATCCGCAAGACGCTGGTGAAGCGCGTCCTGGGGGAGTTGAAGAAGAAGGCGGAGAAGGAGCCGGAAGCCTACGCGCAGTTCTGGGAGACCTTCGGCGCGGTGCTGAAGGAAGGGCTCTACGAGGACCCGGAGCAGAAGGACGCGCTCCTGGAGTTGGCGCGCTTCCGCTCTTCCACCCGCGACGGGCTGGTCAGCCTGGAAGGCTATGTCCAGGCGATGAAGCCGGGGCAGGAATCGATCTACATCATCACCGGCGACAGCCCGGAGGCCTTGAAGAAGAGCCCGCAGCTCGAAGGATTCCAGGCGAAGGGTGTCGAGGTGCTGCTGCTCTCCGATCCAATCGACGATTTCTGGACCTCCGCCGTCGGGCGGTACAAGGATTACCCGATCAAGTCGGTCACGCGCGGCTCCGCGGAACTCGACCGGATTGCCGGTGAGGAGAAGGCGGAGAGCGAAGCCGACGGCGACGTGCAGGAAAGCAAGGCGCGTGAGGCCGACGTGGCAACCTTGGTGGCCTACCTGAAAACGTCACTTTCGGGCGAGGTCAAGGACGTGCGCGCGTCGCAGCGCCTGACCGAGAGCGCCTGCTGTTTGGTGGCGGATGAAGGCGACATGGACATCCACCTCGAACGCCTGCTGCGTCAGCATACCAACGGCGGCGATGCCTCAAAGCGGATCCTGGAGATCAATCCCAAGCATCCATTGATCCGCCGCCTTGCCGAGCGTGCCTCGGGCGCGGCCAACGGCGGCGGCGCAAGCGCAGGGAACGGCGGTGGCTCGCACACGGGTAATGGCGGGCAGGACGAGTTGCAGGACGCCGCTCTGTTGCTGCTGGATCAGGCGCGGATTGTCGAGGGAGAAACCCTTACCGACCCCTCCAGCTTCGCCCGCCGCCTCTCGCAGTTGGTGGCGAAGGGATTGGCGGCTTAGAGGCTGGCCGAACATGCCGGGCGCAAGAAAGGGGCGGGATGGCGGCTCATGCCATCATCCCGCCCCTTGTCAGCGCATGTCCTCGGTTATAGCTGCGAGGGCCCGGCCGTCAGATCTCTTCCAGAAGCTTTTCCGCACCGCTACGCTCCACCACGCCGGGGCTGTCCTCGACCTGGAGCGCCTTGATCACGCCGTTGTCCACCAGCATCGCGAAACGCTTGCAGCGCAGGCCCAGACCCGCTCCGCTGCCGTCGAAGTCCAGACCCATGGCCTTGGTCAATTCGGCGTTGCCGTCCGACAGCAGGATGACCTTGTTGTCGGCTCCCTCCGAAGCCCCCCAGGCTTTCATCACGAAGGGATCGTTGACCGCCATGCAGGCGATCGCGTCGACGCCCTTGCTCCGAAACGCCTCGGCGTTCTGGATGTAGCCGGGAAGATGCTGCTGCGAGCAGGTTGGGGTGTAGGCCCCGGGTACGCCGAAAAGCACGACCTTGCGGCCGCTGAAGAGGTCCTTCGTCGGCACGTCTTCAATGCCGCTCTCGCCGACACGCTTCAGCGTGGCCTCAGGAATCGTATCGCCCACCTTGACCATTATCAGAGAACTCCCCTCTCACGTTTGTTACTATCGTACGCAGGAAGTTAGGGCGCGTGGCGGTGCAGGGCAAGCGCTCATCCGGCTTCGCCGTTGCGCGCTTTTTCCATTGCGTCGAGCACGCTGGAGTTGGAGAGCAGTTCCGGGAGCGTCAGGCCGTCCGGCTGTTCCGGCCCATAGACGGCGTTGAAGGGAATGCCGTAACGGCCAAACGACGCGAGATAGGCGGAGATGTCGTCGCTTGGCCGGGTCCAGTCGCCGCGCATCCGAACCACGCCGTCCTGGTGAAGCTCCTCCTGCACAGCGGCGCTGTCGAGAACGCGGGCCTTGTTGACCTGACAGGTGATGCACCAGTCGGCGGTGACATCGACGAAGACGACCTTTCCGTCATTGACGTGCTCGCGAATGCGGGCCTCGTCCAGCCGTTGCCAGCCGTCCATTTCCACGTTTTCGGACTGCGCCGCCTGGCTAGGGGGTGAACTGACCGTGGCGGGCATGACGAAGGCCAGCGCCGCCACCGCCGCGACCGCGCCCGGCACCGCCCGCCGCAGGCCCGTGCCAAGATGGCCGCGCGCCCAGAGCAAGAGCCCCAGAAGCACCATCAGCCCGGTCACCAGTCCAGCCGCCAGCAGGCCTTCCTGCGCGGCCAGCACGCTCATCAGCCAAAGCCCGGTCGCCGCCAGCGCAAGCCCGAGAATCTTCCGCAGCGTGATCATCCAGGCCCCTGGACGCGGCATCATCCCGGCAATCGCGGGGACGGCGGCGACGGCCAGATAGGGCAGGGCGAGCCCGACCCCCAGCGCCAGGAAGATCGCCACGATCTCCAGCGCGCCGCGCGAGAGCGCAAAGGCGATGGCGGTTCCGAGGAACGGCGCGGAGCAGGGCGTCGCCAGCAGCGTGGCAAAGGCCCCGGTCATGAAGTGCCCCGGCATCCCGCCGCGATCCCCGCCGCTGGCGGCATCGGCGAGGAAGCGCGGCAAGGGGACCTCGAAAAAGCCGAAGAGGTTGGCGGCGAACAGCGTGAGGATGAGTGTGAGCGCGACCAGGAACAGCGGCTGCTGGAACTGCATGCCCCAGCCGACGGCGGAGCCGGTCGCCTTGAGCGCAATGGCCCCGGCGGCAAGCACCATGAAGGAAACCAGGATTCCCGCCGCCGAGGCGAGGAAGGAGGCGCGGATGTGGCCGCGCGACTTGCCGCCCTGACTGACCACGGAGAGCAGCTTGATCGAGAGCACCGGCAAGACGCAGGGCATGAGGTTCAGGATCAGCCCGCCCAGCACCGCCAGCGCCAGGATACCGGCGAACTCCGCTGTGCCCAATGTGGTTCCGCCGCCGCTGCCGCCCAGCCAGCCGGGGAGCAGCGTCGCGAGGCCGGTGGCGGGCTCGGCGCGGGTCAGCCGGATCTCGCGCTCCAGTCCGCGCGGTCCGTCGAAGACGGTGAGCGTAACCGTCTGCCCGGCCAGTTCCACGGGGTCGCCGAACTCGGGCTTGCCGGTGAGGGTGAGAACGGCGTGCTGGCCTTGCTGCTCCAGCCTTACATCAGGCTTGCCGAAACGGAATCCTTCGGCGTGTTCGATAATCGCGTCGGGCGAGTCGAAGGCAATGTCGGAGGCGACGCTGACGCGCAGTTCCGGAGCCTCTCCCCCGGCGGTCAGCACGGCGTTCTGCAGGTCCATCCCCGCGCCGTCGCCCTCGCCCGGCACCATCGCGCGGAAGCGGTCGATCAGGAAGGCGTGCTCGCTCGCGCCGCCGTCGCCGGGGGGGATGTCGAGCGCCAGATCGACGCGGTGCGGAATGCAGATTTCGCGGCAGGTCAGGTAGTCGACATTGGCGCGCAGCTTGACCGGCTCGCTGGGGTCCTTCGGACGCGCGTCGATGGGCAGCACGATCGTTCCGCCGTAGCCGAAGGTTTGCATCCCGAAAAGTTCGAAGCGCTCCGGCACCGGCCAGCGCAGGTCCGCGGACTCCAGGTTCTCGGAACCCTTCCAGTCGATATCAGGCGGGTAGCCCGCGTCGCCCGGCGAGCGCCAGTAGATCTTCCAGGTGTCGTCCATTTCGAAGTGGAGGCCCAGGCGCAGCGTCTCGCCCGTCCCGGCGTTTTCACTGGCGGAGAGCAGGCGCAGCTTGCCCTGGTCGTTTTCGCTCCATTCGCCAGCCCCCGACCCGCCAGCCCCCGACGCGTCACCTGCGGCCAGCGCGGTGCCCGGCAGCGCCACGACCAACAGCAGGACAAGCGACAGCACCCGTCCCGTCCGCTCGAACATCATCCGCAAGAACGCCTCCCGGCTCTGGAGCCTAACTATCATGGCTTCGCCGCCTGTGCCATTTTATTCCCTCGTGCGCCCAATCCGCACCGTCCCTTCGGGGCGGGCTCGATAATCCCTTCGCAAGGCGTTAACGTCGCCAGCTATCCATCCTATATAATAATCAGTTGGCTTGGGTTGCGTCACAATGCCGTGCGCGCGATGCTTGAGCCGCCAAGCGTATCCCTATGATGCGCGCGCGCTTATCGGTTGTAAAGTTGGGTGGTGCCGATGTTGGAATGGGACCGGGCGACACTGACGGGGCAGCTTCTGGTCGCCATGCCGAGTATGAGCGATTCGCGCTTCGAAAAGGCAGTGATTTATGTCTGCGCCCACAATGAGGAAGGAGCGATGGGCTTGGTCATCAACAAGCTGATCGAATCCTTGACCTTCACCGAACTCATGGAGCAGCTCAACCTCGACACCGGGAGCCTGGGCGAGGAAATCCGCGTCCATTTTGGTGGGCCGGTGGAAATCGGGCGAGGCTTCGTGCTGCACTCCTCCGACTACATGCAGGACGCGTCGCTGCCGGTAAACGAGGATGTTGCGCTCACCGCCACGGTCGACATTCTCAAGCAGATCGCAGGCGGCGGCGGGCCGCGGCGCAGCTTGCTGGCGCTGGGATACGCAGGCTGGGGGCCGGGCCAGCTCGATTCGGAGATCCAGGAGAACGGCTGGCTGACGGTGGATGCCGACGAGGGCCTGTTGTTCGGCGAGGACCTGGACGTCAAATGGGAAAAGGCCATCGGCAAGCTCGGCTTCGACCCGAGCAGCCTGTCCGGGCAGGCCGGGCGCGCGTAAGCGCACCACGGCGGGCGGCATCGGAGCGCGGGCAGGCGGCATTCGACGCGCTCGGCTAGCGAGCCCACGTTTCCTGCTTGGGGTGAAGAGCCTCGTGCTGGCCGGTTAGTACGTCGGGCTCGGTGTCTCCGGATTGGCCGAGCCCCGCGGTTGGCGCGGCGGCGTGGAGCCTTTTGCCCTCCAGCCAACTTTCGACATAGACCATCTCCACCAGCCCCATGATCATCACCGTCAGCGGAACCGCCAGCATCGCGCCGGGCAGCCCGAAGAGAATTCCGGCGGCGATCGTCGAGAAGACCGCCAGAACAGGAGGCAGGGATACCGCCCACCGCTGGACCAAAGGCATGATCACGTAGCTTTCGACCTGCTGCACCACAACGTAGAGGAGCAGGACGTAGAGCGCGAGCATCGGCCCCTCGGTAAAGCTCACCAGGATTGCGGGAATCGAAGCAATGATCGGCCCGATGACCGGGACGAAATTCAAAAGCGCCGTCAAAAGCCCTAGCGCCAGCGCCATCGGCGCGCCAAGGAGCATCAGCCCGGCAGTCGTCAGCGCACCGACGACGGCCATGGCGATTCCCTGCCCGACCAGCCACTTCCAGAGCATATTGTCGGTATTCAGGAGGATTTCGCGCGTGTGGTCGCGGTAGTCGACCGGGGCCAAGCGGACGATGCCTTCGCGGTAGAAATCCGGCGAAAACGAGAGGTAGACCGCGATCAGAAGAATCACCAGAACACTGACGACCATTCCCATGATCGTCATGGCAAGACCCGTGACCGGCTGGATCAACCCACGCCAAATCATCCCCATGGCCTCGCCGTCTTCCAGTTGCTCGAGGGCGCTTTGCAGGAACGGGCTCTCTTCGATCTCTTCCTGGATTTCATCGAGCGCGACCGGTAGCGTCTCGAAAAGATCCTGGAACTGCTGTGCGAGCTGTGCGCCGAAGAGGCTGAATCCCGCCGCCACGATCAGGATGATCAGGAGGCCGACGACCGATACTGCGGCCGATCTGCCGATGGGAACGAAACGCATCAGTTGCGTCGCGAGGTTGCGCAGGAGCACGGAGAGCAGTAAGCCAGCGAAAACCGCAAGCAAAAGACGCGAGATGGACCACACCATCAACGCCAGCGCCGTGACCACAAGCACGAAAAACACCCGCTTCGCAAAAGGCGCGAAGGTGGACGGCGTCTTGCCGGCGGTGGCCTCGTTTCGATCTGCCATGGTAGGGACAACTCTATGCCAACCGATTTCGTTGCGAAACAGGTAGCCGAGATGAGCGCCGAGGGCTACCCCCTCGTCGACGATGGGACGTGGTGCGAGGTGAAACCCCATGTCGATCCCTCCGGCACCGCGGGACGGCCCGGTCTGTTTCTGGACCGCGACGGGGTGGTGGTGGAGGAGGTGATCTACCTGCACAAGCCGGACGAGGTGGCGCTGATTCCCGGAGCGGCGCGGATTATCGCCGCGGCGAACGCGGCGGGCGTTCCGGTAGTGCTGGTAACCAACCAGTCGGGGGTAGGGCGCGGCTATTATACCTGGGCGGATTTCCGCGCCACGCAGACCCGCGTCGAACAGGAGCTGGCGGGCGAGGGGGCGCGGCTGGACATGGTGGTGGCCTGTCCCTTCACGCCGGGCGGCGAAGGGCCCTACCGTCACCCCGACCACCTCGACCGCAAGCCCAATCCCGGCATGTTGCTTCGAGGCCAGCGCTGCCTTGGCCTCGACCTCTCACGGAGCTGGATCGTCGGCGACCGCGGCCTGGATATCCAGGCGGGACGGCGCGCGGGGCTCGCGGGGGGCGTGCATGTGGCGACAGGATTTGGCACGGACCCGGACGAACGGCGCGAAGCGCTCGCCCAGGCCCGTGACGGCGTCGCCCAAGCGGCCTCCCAAGGGGAAGGCTATCGGGTGCTCACCGCTCCGGCGATCTCGGAGACGATGTCGATCCTGGAGCGGCTGCGCTAATGCGCTCGGCGGCGCGGCTGCGGCTGGCCTGCTCGTCCTTTGTGCGCACTGCAGCGGCTCCCAGACCGCGTGCGTCCTGGCGCAGGATCGAGAACAGCACGTGGTCCTCCCACACGCCGTTGATCTTCAGATACCGCCGGGCATAGCCTTCTTCGGTAAATCCGACTTTGCGCAGCACGGCTTGCGAAGCGGTGTTGTGCGGCAGGCAGGCCGCCTCGACCCGATGCAACCCCAGCATGTCGAAGCAGAAGTCGAGCAGCGCCGTCAACGCTTCGCTCATATAGCCTTGCCGGGCATAGGGCTCGCCGATCCAGTATCCGAGACTCGCGGCCTGCGCGACGCCCCGGCGGATATTGCTGAGCGTAACGCCGCCGACCAACGCCCCGTCCTCGCGGCGGAAGATCAGAAAGCTGTAGCCTTGGTCCGCCCGCATCTCCTCGTGGCTGCGGTGCACACGATTGCGGAAGGCGCTGCGGGAGAGCGTGTCGTGGGGCCACGCGGGCTCCCAGGGCTCCAGGAAAGCTCGGCTGTTTTGCCGCAACTCCGCCCATTCCCGCCAGTCGCGGGCACGCGGCGGACGGATGAGAACCCGTTCGTATTCCAGCTTCAAGGGCCGGTCTCTCATGGAACGTAACCAGGACAGCATGACGTTCGGGTGGGTTTCCCCCTCCTTTCCGTTTCCTTCTGGGCGGGTCGTGTCCGCATTGCTGCTGCGGAGTCGGCTCGCGCTTTCGCTGAAGCGCTGTCTCACAATGTCGAGCGTCTCTACGTTCCCCACCGGCCCCAGGCTGGTAAGCGTTGGCTGGCTTTCGACCATCTGCGTGGCCAGACGCTCCACGGCGGCGGTGTCCACGGCCTCGATCTGCTCGACGATCTCCCTCGTTTCCAGGGGACGGCCGTAGACCAGAAGATGATTGGCCAACTGCTCGCAGCGCCCGCTGGTGCTCTCCTGGCTCATCAGGATGCCTGCCTTGATCTGGGCGCGGGCACGCTCAAGCTCTTCCTGCTCGCAGTGACGCGCGACCTCGCTAATTTCGTCGCAGACGATCGGCAGGAGTTCCGAAACCTCATTGTCGCCGGTCCCGGCATAGATGCCCAAAAGTCCGCTGTCCGTTGCGGCGGCGTGAAAGGCGAAGATGGAGTACACCAGACCCCGCTCCTCGCGCACCTTCTGAAACAGCCTGGACGACATGCCGCCACCAAGCAGCGTCGCCAGCAAAGCCGTCGCATAGTAATCCTTGTGGCGATAGCCCACGCCAGGGGTGCCGAGAATGACGTGGACTTGTTCCAGCGCCCGTGTCTCGCGATACTCGCCGCCGATGTATCGCGCCTCCTCGACTGGGGAATCGTCCACCCGCGGCAGTTCCGCGAAAGCCTTGCGCGCCATATCCACGAAGCGGTCGTGATCGATGTTTCCGGCGGCGGAGATCACCATGCGTTCCGCGCCGTAGTGGCGGCCCATGTAGGCTTCGAGGTCTCTGCGTCCCAGCTCGGAGACGATCTCCGGGCGGCCCAGCACCGGACGGCCGAGGCCCTGCCCCGGATACGCGGTTTCCTGGAAATGATCGAAGATGATGTCGTCCGGCGTATCGTTCGCCTGACCGATCTCCTGCAGGATCACCTGCCGCTCGCGCTGGAGTTCGGCCTCTTCGAAGCTGGGGTTCACCAGGATGTCCGAAATGATGTCGAGCGCCAGCGGCGCGTGCTCCTTCAGGACTTTGGCGTAATAGGCCGTGCTTTCCCGTCCGGTGTAGGCATTCAGGTGGCCGCCGACCGATTCGATCTCCTCGGCGATGTCGAGGGCGCTGCGCCCTATCGTTCCCTTAAACGCCATGTGCTCCAGCAGATGGGCGATGCCGTTGACCTCCGGCGCTTCGTGCCGGGTGCCGACGCCGATGAAGGCGCCGAGCGCCACCGTTTCCACATGGGGAATCGTATCCGTGGCGACGGTCAATCCGTTGTCCAGGCGCGTGAAGCGCACTGTCATAATGTCTGTCCTCGTTCGTTCATCCTGAGCGCCTCACCGAGACGTGCATCCTGAGCGCCTCACCGAGGCATGCTCGCCACGCGTAATGTGCCCTGTCTGGACATAGTGTGGAAGGGGTGTCGTGCCGCGCGTGTAAAGACTCGCGCGCACAGCGCGATTTTCCCGGCGCGCGGATTGGGCGCAGGGTTTGCAAGCGGCGCCCGGCTCGGCGCGTTCGCGCATTGCGCCTTGCCCCTGGTCATGGCGTCGGCGCATCCTATGCTTCCATGAACATATATAATCGGGAGCACGGCTGGAGCCATGGTGGAATATCCGCTTTTCCTGGAAGAGATCGGCGAGGAGGGGGTCGCGACGCTCACGCTGACCCGCCCGGACAAGCACAATGCCTTCAATGCCGACCTGATCGCCCAGTTGACGGCCGCGCTGAAAGGGCTGGAGAGCGACCGCCGGGTGCGCTGCGTCTTGTTGACGGCCGAAGGAAAGTCGTTCTCCGCCGGTGCCGATCTGAACTGGATGCGCGCCATGGCGCAGGCGAGCAAAACGGAAAATCTGGAAGACGCGCGCGCGCTCGCGAGCCTGATGGAAACGCTGGACGGCCTTGCGAAGCCGACAATCGCTTTGGTGCAGGGTCCGGCGATCGGCGGCGGGGTCGGTCTGGTCGCCTGCTGCGACGTCGTCGTGGCGGCACAGGAAGCGGTCTTTGCGCTTTCGGAGGTGCGGCTCGGCCTGATCCCGGCGGTCATTCAGCCCTACGTCGCCGCGGCTATCGGCCTGCGCGCAGCGCGGCGCTATACCTTGACCGGGGAGCGTTTCGACGCCCCCACGGCGCAGCGGCTGGGGCTGGTGCACGAAGTGGTTCCGGGGATGCAACTGTCGCAAACCTGCACACGCATCGTCCGTGCGCTGCTGAAGGGCGGTCCGGAGGCGCAGCACGCGGCCAAGGAGCAACTGCGCTGGCTGCGTGGGAGGGAGCCGGACGAATCGGTGCGCGAGGACGGCGCAATGCGCATCGCGGCGCTGCGTGTGGGGCCGGAGGGGCAGGAGGGGATCTCCGCGTTTCTGGAAAAACGCAGCCCCGAATGGGCGCCTGAAGAAGGAGACTGAAGTGATGGCTTTGCCGGAACGGGTGACGGTGGTGGAGGTCGGACCGCGCGACGGTCTGCAGAACGAATCGCGCAAGGTGCCGGTCGAAACGCGGGTCGAGTTGATCGACCGGCTCTCGCGCAGCGGCTTGCCGGTCGTGGAGGCGGGGGCCTTCGTCTCTCCGAAGTGGGTTCCGCAGATGGCGGAGAGCAATGTCGTGCTGGCTCGAATCGAGCGGCGTCCCGGAGTGCGCTATCCCGTGCTGGCGCCCAATATGAAGGGCTACGAAGCCGCCCGCGCCGCCGGTGCCTCGGAAGTCGCCATCTTCGGCGCGGCCTCCGAGACGTTTTCGCGCAAGAACATTAACTGCTCGATCGACGAGAGCTTCGAACGGTTCGCCCCGGTGGCGGAAGCCGCGGCGCGCGACGGCGTGCGCCTGCGCGGCTACCTGTCCTGCGTTCTGGGGTGTCCTTATGAAGGCGAGGTCGATCCGGCGCGCGTCGCGGCGGTTGCGCGGCGGCTGTCGGATCTGGGCTGCGGCGAGATTTCCCTGGGCGACACCATCGGCGTCGGCACGCCGGGAAAGGCGCGGCGGATGCTGCTTCGGGTCGCCGAGGATGTGCCGGTCGAGCGGCTCGCCGTGCATTTCCACGACACCTACGGGCAGGCGCTGGCGAACGTGCTGGCGTGCCTGGAGAGTGGCGTGGCGGTGGTCGATTCGTCGGTGGCGGGACTCGGCGGCTGTCCCTACGCGAAGGGGGCGAGCGGCAATCTCGCGACCGAAGATCTACTCTACATGCTGCATGGGTTGGGCATCGAGACCGGCGTCGATCTCGAGGCGGTGGCCGAAGCCGGGCGTTTCATCTGCGGTCACCTGGGCCGCCCGCCGAGTTCGCGAGTCGCGCAAGCGTTGGCTGCGAAGGCCGCCTGAGCTTCTGGAGGATTTATGACGCTGCACATGATCAAGCTGTCTGTCGGCACCGAATCGCTGGAGGAACTGGCGGCCTACAAGGCCGAACAGGCCGAGCTGTCGGAACGCGAGGCCGGTCGCCGATTCGCTTGGCATACCACGCGGATGGTCCCGACTCGCCGGGACGCACTGCTCGACGGCGGCTCGGTCTACTGGGTGATTCGCGGGGAGATTCGCGCCCGTCAGCGCCTGCTGGACCTGCGCGAATCCACCGACGAAGCGGGACGGCGCGCCTGCGTCCTGGAATTGGACCCGACTCTGGTGAAAGTCGTGCCGCGCGCCCGGCGTCCGTTCCAGGGCTGGCGCTATCTGAAGCCGGAAGACGCGCCGCCGGATTTGGCGGAACACGGCGATGAAACTGCGGAAATGCCCGAGTGGATGCGCGCGGAACTGCGGGAATTGGGCCTTCTGTGAGGCCGGTGCGCTCGCCGCTGTCACGGCGGTTGGGGCAGTGCCGACGCAAAAAATTCAAAAATGTTCTAGACAGGGGAAAAGGCATGGCCTATATCCCTGTTCACCGAGCGGGACGGGGTCAACGCGGATCGCTCGGGGGGACGCAAGCCACTGACCTGAAAGGCCTTTTTGGAAAAGGGCTTGAAAGTTCGGAAGGCTTCGCATACATTCTCAATTCCCGGCGGTTGGATCGCTGATCCGGCCCAAGGGGATTTCGCAAAAACCGGGTGATACCGGACGGGCGCAGATTTGCGGGCTCGAGAGAGCTTTCTGCGCCGTGCTCTTTGACATTGTTGGTTTTGGAAGGGATACGCGGGCGGCGGAAGTTTGCTTGTCGGTGGCTTTAGGGTCATTTGAGTAGGTTTTTCTGTTGCTTGTCGTATCTGGAAGTTTAAGC
>SKZV01000137.1 GCA_007127165.1 Rhodovibrio sp.
CGCGAGATGACCATCGCCATCGGCCGCGAGGCCGCGCGTCTCCACGATGCGCTGTGCACGCTGGATACCGAGCAACTGGAGCAGACGACGGCGGAGTTCCTGCTGCGCCATCCCGAGTGGCGCGGCATCGTGCGTCGCGTGCAGAGCCTGGCGGACGCGCCCTATGCCGAGGTGCGCGACAACCTTGTGGACAGCTGCTGCGTGCCGATCGACCTGCTGCGCTTCAAGCTCGCGTTCTTCGGCGCGGCGAAGTTCGATCCGAAGTCGGATCGCTGGATACGCATCACGATGTTCCAGGGCGCCCCGCTGCCCGAGGACTTGCACGACAGCGAGGTCGATCCGGACGATTGGGCCTTTCCGGTGCTGCTGCGATGAGGGTATCGCTGAACGAGATCGAAACGCGCTACGCCAAGGCCATCGAGGCGCTGGGGCTCCCCGGCGGGCTGGCCTGGGACGCCGCGCAGATCGTGATGTGGCACGACCTCTGGGGGCTCGACGGGGCCGCGCGCCTCGCCGCGCGGCTGGATCGGCTCGACGGTTGCGAAGCGCCGCGTCCGGACGTGACGGTGCACTTGAAAGGGCTGACTTTGCAGGCGGCGGGCAGCTCGCTCCTCGCCATCGGCCCGGCGGCGCTTGACCTTCTGGAAGCGGCAGAAGACGAAAAGGACTTCGCGGTCGAGGTTCGGGCGTGCCGCGATCTGGACCTTGCGGCGGGTTTGGCCGGGCTGGCGGCGATGCGGGGGCTGGACATGGTAGTCGAGGCGGAACGCGGGGAGTCCCGGCTTTGCGCGGGAAGTTTCGGCGCCGCCACAGCGCTGCACAGCCTGGCGTTCTCGAGGCAGGATGCTGCCGCCGCGGGGACGCTTCTGCTCCGAAAGCTCCCGCCCGACGCATGGACGGCGTTTCAGGACGAGGCCGTGCTGCCGCCGGGCGAATTGGACGCGCGCCGGGCTGCTGCGCTGGCCGAGGGGGTGGTGGTGGAGGGGACCGCGTGGCGGCGAATCCTCGCCTTGACCGCACGCTGGCTGGTCGCAGACACTGCGGAAAGCCGGGCGCGCGGGGCGGGCGGCGGTCGCGACACGGATTGAAACTGCGTCTTTCGTGGCGCTTGCACTGCGGCGCGTCGGGTTCGTGGCCCATCATGGTGACAGTATGACGACTGGACTATACTGCTGGCGTTTTTCACTTTCCATTCGTATTACGCGCCACGCGAGGGAGCGAATGACCCAGCGCGGCATTCCGGAAACGCTTCTGGTCGACCTTCTGGAAAGCGGGCAATCCCGCTACAAGGATGGAACGCGGCTCTGGATTGCCAAGACGGTTGAAGGACGCGATGATAATTTGATCTGCGCCGCCGTGGCGTTAGAAGACTACTTGATCGTAAAGACGGTTATGCATCACTTCCGATGGGAGGCATGACGATGAGGACCACCTACGACGCTGCCGACGACATTCTGGTCTTGCACCTGTCCGACAAACCGATCGCGAAAGAAACCTCGCAAGACTGGAATACCCATATCAGCTATGCCGAGGACGGAACCATCGTGGAGGTCGTCATCCTTGATGCGTCGAAGCAAGGCGCATGGCCGTTGCTTCGCAGCGAAGCAGCTTGACTATGAGGCTAACTCGTTGAACAGGACGCGAGTCGATCAGATTGATAAATCTTTATAATTAGAATCTTGTATCTTTCAATTTAAAAAATGGTCTTGCCCCTTTTACTGTACCATTAAACGCAGCGGCGCGAGAGGCCGTCGCGGCAATAGTGCGAAAGGGGGGCTTGACGATGGCGGAGAACGTGAGTGGCGCGGACGCCGGACGGGAGTCGCGCATCGGCATGAACGCCACACTGGGAGACCCCTGGGTCCTTGGGCTCAGCGGCGGGTTCATCGTGCTGTTCGTGTTGTTGTCGGCGTACGACGTGAACATGGTGGCGGACGGTGTCGCCGCCGGTTTCGCCTGGACGGCGCGGACGCTGGGTTGGTACTTCCAGCTTCTGCTTCTGGCGACCTTCTTCGTCGCCATGGGGGTGGCGGTCACACCGGCGGCCAGCGCCAAGATGGGCAATCTGGACAAGCCGGAGATGAGCACCTTCAAGTGGCTCGCCATCATCATGTGCACCCTGCTCGCTGGCGGCGGCGTGTTCTTCGCGGCGGGCGAGCCGGTTTACCACTTCATTGCCATGACCCCGCCAGCCTTCGACGCGGAGGTCGGAACGATCGAGGCGGTGCGCGGGGCGCTGGCGCAGTCCTTCATGCACTGGGGCTTCCTCGCCTGGGCCATTCTGGGCTCGTTGACCAGCATCGTGCTGGCGCATGCCCACTACACGCTAGGCAAGCCGTTGCAGCCGCGGACCTTGCTGTTCCCGGTGTTCGGCGAGCGGGTGATGCGCGGCGCTTTCGGCGGGATCGTCGATGCGGTCTGCGTGATCGCCGTCGTGGCCGGGACCGTCGGCCCCATCGGCTTTCTGGCGACGCAGGTGTCCTTCGGCGGCAGTGTCCTCTTCGGGACGCCAAACACCTACGGCGCGCAGTTGGCGGTCCTGGGGGTGCTGGCGGTGATTTACGTGACCTCGGCCGTGACCGGCATTCACAGAGGCATTCAAATCCTCAGCCGCTTAAACGTGTTCCTGGCGCTTGCTATCGCGGCGGTCATCGTGGTGTTCGGGCCGACGCTGTTTCTGGCCAACGCCTATCTCCAGGGCTTCGGGGCCTACATCACCTCGTTCTTCGAGATGTCCACCATGACCTCGCAGACCGCGCCGGACTGGTGGATGCAGTGGTGGACGGTGTTCTTCTTCGCGTGGTTCCTGGGCTACGGGCCGCTGATGGCGCTCTTCGTCGCGCGGATTTCGCGCGGGCGGACGATTCGCGAGATGATCATCGCGGTCGCGATTGCCGCTCCGATCGCCACCACGATTTGGTTTACCCTCTTGGGCGGTTCCGGCATCTATTATCAACTCGAAGGTCAGATCGACCTGGCCGAAGCGCTGGGCAACTTCCAGTTCGATGTGGCGACCCTGACGGTGGCGCAGGCGCTGCCGATGGGTGGGCTGATGGCCTTTGCGATCCTTATCCTGACGACGATCTTCGTCGCCACCACCGGCGATTCCATGAGCTACACGATCTCCATGGTCGCCTCCGGCCACGATGAGCCGAACACCATCGTCCGCGCCTTCTGGGGAATCGCCATGGCCCTGATGGCGGCGATCCTGCTCTTCATGGGGGAAGGCCAAATCAGCGCCTTGCAACAGCTTATCGTGATCACCGCGATCCCCGTCTCTCTTGTGTTGCTGCCCTCGCTCTACTCCGGACCGAAGGCGGCCTACGCCATGGCCCGCGATCAGGGGCTGGTGCGGTAACGCGAGACTCTGTTTTGCGAGCGATGCGAAACCCCCGGAAGCGATGGCTTCCGGGGGTTTTTTTGCGCGCTAGGCAAACGGACGCTCAATCAGTTCTCCGGGCCGAAATGCTCGACTAGATAGTCCAGCACGACGTCGTAATCCTCCTCCGGCAAGGGCTGCATGCCGTGGGTGTCGACCATCCATTCCAGCACCTCATCCCAAACGCGCCGGTCGAAGGACGAGCGTTCGATGATGCGCAACGAATGGCAGGCTTGACAGTTGTAGTAGACGATCTCCCGTCCTTCGCCCTCCGGCAGGCCGCCCCACTCTTCGTCGGCGGCAGCGCTGCCTGGGCCGAGCGAAGCGCCGGCGGCGGCGAAAATCGCCACCGCCAGCAATCCCGGATAGGGTAAAGCCCGCCTCATACGGCACGAACCGCGATGCGGTGTGCGGAGTTGTTCCAGTAGCCGCGCGGGTTCCAGCCGGGCACCCGCATCGGCTGGCTGCGGCCCTTGTCGTCGGTCGCGCGCGCCCAGATTTCGTAGTAACCCTGTGTGGGAAGCGCCAGATCGATGCGCCAGCGCTGCCAGGATAAGCGGTTGGGCGGCGGGTCCAGCCGCGCCTCGCGCCAAGTCGCGCCGTAGTCGTAAGAGACGTGGACGGCCCTGACCTCGTCATCCCCGGCCCAGGCCTGACCCCGAACCTCGAAGGCGCGCCCGGGCGTGGTTTCCGCGTCGCTGCGCGGGTTGGTGATGATGGACTTCACCGGCATGCCTTCCATCACCATCATGTCCTCGTCCGGAACCTCGTCGCCTGGTGCGACCGGATAGCGCGGCACCCGGTAGGACAGCCCGGTCATCCCGGCGCCGTCGTGCTGGCGGTCGCGCACCCAAATCCGCGTCAGCCACTTCTGCGAGCACGACCCCGCCCAACCCGGCACGACCAGACGGGCCGGGAAGCCGTTGACGGCGGGGATGTCCTCCCCGTTCATCTTGAAGGCGACGATGGTGTGGGGGTCCATCATCTTGTTGATCGGCGCGCCACGAGAGAGCGCCTCGCGCTCCGGGTCGCCGGAAAGGTGCTCGTCAAACCCGTAGTGCCCGCTATAGACCGCAGTTTGCTTCAGGCCCGCACGCTGGAGGATGTCGGCGACGCGCACGCCGGTCCATTCGGCGTTGCCGATCGCGCCCACGGTCCACTGGTTGCCGCGCGGCGAGGGGTTGAAGCCAGCGCGCCCGTTGCCGCCACATTCGAGTTGGAGACGCAGCGTGACCTGCTCGAAGTCGTTTTGAAGCTCCTCCATCGTAAGTTCGAGCGATTCTTCGACCTCGCCGTCGATGGTCAGGCGCCAGTCGTTCATCTGCTGGTCCCAGGCCTGCTGCGTGACTGCGCCGTTGTTGCGAACGAAGAACAGCTCGTTGGGCGTCACGTCGTCGTCGAGCAGGTGGGCTGGAGTCTCGGCATTGATCGGCCGGTCGTTGTGCACGATAAGGTCGTCGGACTTACCCTGGATCTCGAAGTCCTCGATGCTCTCCGCCAAGGCTGCCGGAATCAGGCCGCTCGGCATGTTGGCGTGAAATGGGATGGTCGCCCCGACGACGCTGCCCATCGCGGCCAAGCCCGCGCCGCGCAGAAACCCGCGCCGGTTGGAGTCGGTAACCCGCCCGAATACAAGCGCATCGGCGCGCTCGGGGTCATCGGCATAAAGCTCGCAGATACCCCGTTCCTTACGTTTCGACATGCGTTAACCTCCCATGGTAGATGAAGTTCGCTGGTGTTTTGGGAGGAAGAAACGTCTGCGGCGGGCAGATTATTCCCGGCACGGCGAAAAAAATTCAAACGTTGCGGCAAGGCCCGCTTTCGGCGTGTGAGCGGGCGAGCTTTTCGGTTGTGGTCCGGTCTTCGCGCCCGGCGCGCGCGATGATCGTCCGCGTCGCTTCTGCCAGCGCTGCGAACCGCTCCGGATCCATTGCCGGTGCGATGAGAAGATAGCCGAGATCGCCGCTGCGCCAGACCTCGCCCGACTGCCCGGCAGGCAATGTGCCCATGGCCTTCGCCGGACCGGCGGCGAGGCTGACGAGGCAGCCGCGCGCGCCGCGATAGATCAGATGAAGAGCCGGGCTCTCCAGCCCCTTCAGCCGAAGTGGCTGCGCCCCGGCGAGCGAGAGGCCGCCTGCTCCCAGGTCGGGCGCGACCATGCCCTCAAGACGGACGCTGTCAGCCAGGAAGGAGCCCGCGGGCATTGCCGGGAGGGAGTCCGCCGATAGCGTTCGATGCGCCTCGGCTGCGGCCTGGACCCAGCCGGACCCGCTCGCGCCAAGGCCGCCTTGGCCCGGATCGCTCCAAAGCCCCCAGAGCAGGAGCGCGCCGGCCACCAGGGCAACGCTTGAAAGCACGCTCAGCCGCCGCCGCGCATCCGGAGCTGTGCTGGGCGCTGCCTCATGCGGAAGGTCGGGGGCTTCGGCTTCGAGGGTTTTCCCGTGTTCCGCCAGCGAGGCTTTCAGCCGCCAAAGCATGGCGATGTCGCGGGCAACCTCGGGCTCGCGGGCGGCACGCTCGGCAAGGGCGCTCGCGTCCGCCGGATCGAGGCGACCGTCGACATAACCGTTCAAATCTCGCCAGTAGGTGTTGTCGGTCATCGAATAGACTTAGCCCGGACGGCGGTTCCTGTGGGGCTCCAGGACATATACATTGTCCTGCGAGACGATCGCCAGCAGGCACCGGCGCGCGCGGTGAAGCCGGCTCATCAGCGTGCCCGCCGGTACATCCAGTACTGCGGCTGCTTCCTCGTAACTGAAGCCCGCCATATCCACAAGGGCGATGACCTCGCGTTGGGCCGGTTTCAGCTTTTCAAGTCCGCGCTGCACGGTGATGGCGTTGACGATCGATTCGTCGCGCAGCCGAAGGTTCGCTTCCTCGCGGCCAAGGCTTGCGGCGCGGTCGCGCCTAACCTCGCGCGTGGCGCGGCGGCGGCTGTCTATATGAAGGTGGCGAACCACCCGGAACAGCCACGCGCGATAAGCCGCCTCGTCATCCGGCGCATGGCGGGCCGAGAGGGCACGCAGTGCACAGTCCTGCACCAGGTCGGCGGCATCCTCGCGCGACTGGCTCAGGCTGTAGGCATAAACGAACAACGAGCGCAGATACCCTTCAAGCCGTAATCGGCGACTGCGTGCCATGGCGCGACACTCCCCCTTGCGTCGAGGACGCATCTGGTTTTTTCGGCGAACTTTGTCCGGCATTATATTCGAGATAAACTATATATCTACCAGTGAGCTGGCGCGAGCTGACCTGAAAGGGGAGGGTGTACAAAGCTGGGTCGGCTGCGCAGATGGCAAAAGGGCTCCTGGATCATGGAGCCACGGTTTCTTTGAGTTTCACGGAGATAGTGAGATGGCGAATTGTGAAGTCTGCGGCAACGACTACGACAAGGCGTTTCAGGTCATCAAGGATGGCAAGACGCACACGTTCGACAGCCTGGAATGCGCCGCGCATGCGCTGGCGCCAAGTTGCGAGCACTGCGGAATACGCATTCTAGGCCATGGCCTGGAGCATCAAGGGCATATGTACTGCTGCGGCCACTGTGCGAAAAAGGCGGGGGTCACAAGTCTTAAAGACCGGGATTGATCGCCTCCGCAGCTCGACGGGGATCAATTGTTCGAGTGGCTTATGAGCCGCTCGCGCAGTGGCTGTTCCAAAGGTCTTCGGCGCGGATTGCGTCGTGAGCGTGCGCCTGCGCGATCAAGGCGCAGGCCCGTTGGAGCGCGCGGTCGTCCCCGGCGCGCTCGGACGCGGCAATCTGCCGCCGCGCTTCGGAGAGGTAGCCCTCAGCGAGTGCCTTTCCCATTGCGTCGGGCGTTTTTGCGCTGTCCTTCCGGGCGCTCTCCATGACCGGCAACTGTTTCCAACTCACCAGATCGCCCGTATCGAAGATGATGAATCCTGCCGGGAGCACAAGCGAGGCGGAGATTAGGAAGGCTAGGAACAAGCGCTCCATGGCGTAGTGTCCGCTTCTCGTCCCTCAAGAAGGGGCGTGCAGTGATGGTGGCCCATGTTGGCCGCAATTAACCCTTATCTTGTTCGCACGCGGTAAATAATAAATTAACGGCTGAGCGGGTAGGAGAGGGGTCCGAAGGACTCGACCGGATCAGGCGCTACAACTGTTCCTGAATAAAGGCGAAGAGGTCTTCCAGGGACGTGCCCAGGGTCGCTATGGCGGTCAGGGCCGCCAGTGCGATCATGGCGGCGAGCAGCGCATACTCGATTGCCGTGGCGGCAACTTCGTCCTTCGCGATACCCTCGATCATTGCCTTCATGGCGGTCCTCCTCTCCGGTCGAAAAGTAGGATGCCGCGAATAAATTACCTTTTCGTTAACCAAATGCAATACTGTACTTCAAATACGGCGAAAGAGTCGGTGGAATTACAGATTTACCGCCGGTTTTATTCAAATCTACTAAGTATCCGCTACTTAACGACTGACGGCGTGCCCAGCATTCCCTCGGCTTCGCGGCGCAGGCGCAGCGGTTCGGACGTCTCGTCCGCCTCGACATCGGCGAAGCGCAGCACGCGTCCCTCGGCGACATCGGCCGCCAGACGCAGTCCGTGAGCCAGGCCGATCGGCAGCCCGCCCGCCGCCACGCTATCCTCCGCGCGCATCAGCTTGCCCCAAACCGTGTAGCCGCCCTCGCCATCCAGGACTTCCCCGGCCTTGAGCGGGCGTTTCGCGATCGCGACCGCGTCGCCGCGAAACGCCCGCGTCTGGCCAGTGGGCTCCCCGCGCAGCGCCGCGTTCAGCACGGAAATTCCAAGCTCCAGGCCGATCAGGTGGAACGGCTTGTACATTCCGGCATAGCGTCCGCTGGCGTCGGTCTTCAGTCCATACTGCCGGAAACAGGCGGCAGCGTAGTCGTTCGGCGCTTCCAGAACCACATAAACCCCCCAGCGCAGATCGCGAAACACAGGCCGTCCGTCGCGTTCCAGAGACGAGACGACCTCGACCATGCCGGTGTCTTCCAGCACCCCTCCCTCTGCGCGCGGGCGTAGGATCAACGCCAGATCGTCCACGCCGCAAGGGGGGAAGCCAAGGCCGCCCGCTGGAACGGCAAGGTCGCAGGCGTTGGCGATGGCCGCCATCTCGATGGCCGATTTTGTGCCGTCGAGGAAGGAGTTGAACATCTGGCTGTTCATCCCCGCGTCCGCCGCCTGCTCCGGCGTCAAACCGTAGTGCGCCCAGACCTCATCCGGGGTGACCTTGTGGTAGGCGGGCAGGTACTTCGTTCCTTTCCCGGCGGCGGCGACGCCGAAGCCGGTGGCGCGCGCCCAATCCACCATCTCCGCGACCAGCGCGGGCTGATCGCCGTAGGCCATGGAATAGACCACCCCGGCCGAACGTGCCCGCTCCGCCAGCGCCGGACCGGCCAGCACGTCGGCTTCCACGTTCACCATGACGATGTGCGTACCGCTGGCGATGGCGGCGAGGGCATGGCGAATCCCGGCGGCGGGATGACCTGTCGCTTCGATGGCGACCTCGACGTCGTCGCGCTGGCAGAGCGCCGCGCCGTCCTCCAGGAATGCGGTCTTGGCGATCAGTTCCTCCGGCCAGCCGACAGCACGGCAGGCCTCGACGGCCCGTTGCGGCGAAAGGTCCGCGATTGCGGTCACCTCAAGGCCCGGCGTGCTCGCCACCTGATTCAGGAACATCGAGCCGAACTTCCCAGCCCCGATCAAGCCGACGCGCACGGGATACCCCGCCGCCGCCCTTGCAGCCAATAGCGAATGAAGGTTCATGACGGCAGGCCTCCCGCTTGGCGCGGGCGTTCACGGCCCGCGCTCTCTATTCGTTTCGTAGAATATAGGCGGAAGAGTGCAGTCCGCCGTCGCAGCCGTCAATGCGTGGGCGCAACTCGCGAAACCGGCCAGAGTCGTTTCCCCAGAGTCGTTTCCGTGGCCGTTATAGTGTTTCCACCAGCCGCGCATTGGCTTGAACCTCATCGCGCTCTATCTTGGCGCTCAGTCGGCTGAGGAGTCGGGCTGTCAAAGGAGCGGCTGATTTCCGAGTTCGTAACGACAACACTTTTGCACACGCTGGCGTTCCCGTTCTTCCTGGCCGGGGCCGTGGCGGTCGCTTGCTGGGGGATGGGGTTCGCGGCGCGCGGTCTGGCGGTCGCGCCGGGCGTGCTGGCCGGGTTCCTGATCGGGCAGGGGCTGATCGCGGGCTGGCCGAACTTGCCGCCGATCGGCGCTGTGGACCGATTGGTATGGCTGGCTCTGCTCGGGGGCGGGCTGGCGCTGGCGATGCCGTGGCTCGGTGAGGCCTGGGGAAAGCGGCTGGCGCTTGGCGGGGTGCTGGCGGTCGCGGTGGTGTGGATCGGTTGGACGCGGCTTTCCATCGGGCAGGAGGACGCCTGGGTCGCGGCGGTGACGCTCGTGCTGGCGGGCTATTGGGCGGCGGGCCGCCTGGAGCGCCAGGGCGGCAATTCGGCGGCTGTCCTGCTGGCGGTGGCGGCCTTCGCGGCGGCTGCGATTGCGGTCTACAGCGCATCCTACAGCATGGCTCAGTTGATCGCGGCGCTGGGTGCGGCGATTGCCGGAAGCATGGCGGGGGCCGGAGCGGCGGGCGTGGGCTTTGGCTCTCCTGGGCGCTTGGTGGGCGGTCTGTTGCTGCTGGGGCTTGTCGCCATGCTGGCGTTTTATACCCGGGCGGAGCCGCTGGCGTTGCTGTTGCTGTTGCCGATCTTTCTGGCCGACAGCCTGCTGCGGCACTTTCCGGGGGCAAACAATCTCGCCGCGCGGGCCGACGGCCGGGGGCAGCGCGGGGTGAGTCTGGCGCTCCTGGCTCTGATGGCGCTGATCCCGGCGGGGCTGGCGGTGGCCGTGGCGGTGTCGAGCGCCGGGCCGCTGTACTACTGATCGAACTGTCTGGACCACGGGTCAACGTGTCGGGGGGACACCGGAAATGCAGCTTCGCAACGACGCCCGCCGCTATGGAGCGGTGGCGCAGGCCCTGCACTGGGTGATCGCCCTTGGCTTTGCGGCGCAGTTCGCCATCGCCTGGTACATGAACAACCTGCCGTTCGGGCTGGAAGCGATGTGGTGGTTCAACTTCCACAAGTCCGTCGGCGTGACGCTCCTGGCGTTGGCGGTGCTGCGGCTGGCGTGGCGGAGCGTGAACCCGCCGCCGCCGTTGCCGCAAGGGACGCCGACTTGGGAACGCATGGCGGCGCGCGCGAGCCATGTCGCGCTTTACGGCGTGCTGTTCGCGCAGCCGCTGACGGGGCTGATCTTCTCGCTCTATTCCGAGTTTCCGAACTTCATCTGGGGTTTTGCGCTGCCCAATCCCGGCCATGTCGACTGGATCAAGGACGGCTTCATGGCCGCGCACGTTTACCTGTCATGGGCTGTGATCGCGCTTGTGGCGGTCCACGCAGGCGCGGCGCTCCGCCACCACTTCGTCGAGAAGGACGATGTGTTGCTTCGAATGCTGCCGCTGCGACAGCGCCCCGCGCGCGACCGGCGGCCGCGCGCGCCCGCCAAGAGCGCCGACGACATATGACCGTCAAGGAGACTGAACGAATGTTGAGAGCAGCCCTTCTGACCGGCTCGCTGGCCGCCTCGCTGGCCGTCTTGCCCGCGATGGCGGCGGCCGCGCCCGAATGGACTGTGGATCGGGAAGCAAGCCGCGTCGGCTTCACCGCTATGCAATCGGGAGACGCGGTGCCCGGCGCGTTCACCGAGTATACCGCCGACATCCACTTCGATCCGGAAGCGTTGGATGACAGTCGGGTGGATGTGGAGATCGCGGTGGCCTCGGTCGATGCGGGTTCCAGCGACCGAGACCAGATGATCACGGCCTCGGGACTGTTCCACGCGCGCGAATACCCGACCGCCCGGTTTACCTCGGAGTCCTTCGCGCATCGCGAAGACAATGTGCATGTGGCCAGCGGCGATCTCACGATGCGCGGTGTGACGCACACGGTCGAGTTGCCTTTCGAACTCGACATCGAGGAACGCGATGGTGCATGGCACGCCGTGGCGGACGGCGCGGTGACGGTGGAACGCTTGCGCTGGGGTATCGGGCAGGGTCAGTGGGAAGACACTTCGATGGTGCCGAACGAGGTCCGAATCGAGATACGGATCGTGGCCGCGCGCTCCACGCAGTAGCCTCGCCCCAGCTTCTTACGTGCGGGTGGCAGGGGTTTTATGTCTGCGCTACACTGTGCCGCAAATCGGACAGGGGAGAGGCTTCAATGATAAAAGTTTTTGGCGCGGCGGTGCTGACTGCCGGTGTTTTGAGTGTGGGCGTTCTGGCGAGCGGATTATGGGCCGTGGGGCCGCTTGCCGCCGAGGAGAACAACGAGTCGAAGCACGCCGTGGAGTACCGTCAGGCCGTGATGGCCGCGATCGGAGGACACACCGGCTCTATCGCCCGGATCGCGCGCCAGCAGGTGCCCTACGATCATATCCTGCCGCACGCCGAGGCAATCGCCACGACAGCTCCCTTGGTGGACGACATCTGGCCGGATCATTCCAAGCCGACCGATTACGAGCGTACGGACGCCCTGGAATCGATTTGGGACGAGCGGGACGAATTCCAGGCGCGCATCGACCGCTTCAAGGAGGCGGCGGACGATTTTGCGGTGGCGGCGGGCAGCGGCGACATGGCGGAGATCATGCCTGCCTTCCAGCAGCTTGGAGAGTCCTGCAGCGCCTGCCACGACGACTACCGCGCGGAATAGAGGAAGGGCGATGAGGGCGGGGATCGTTTTCGTCGCTGCCTTCGCCGCGCTGGCGTCTTCGAGTCATTCCGCCACTGCCGAAGCTCGGGATCTGGATGACCTGGACGGCGGTATCGAGGCCGCGCCCGACAGCGAATCCGTCGAAACCCGGGGGAAATATATCCTCTACGCCAGCGGCTGTATAACCTGCCACACCGCTCGGGGAGAGGAGGGCGTTGCGCTGGCTGGCGGGCGCGCGCTCGAAACGGAATTCGGCGTCTTCCGGTCGCCGAACATCACACCGGACTTCGAAACCGGAATTGGCGGCTGGAGCCTTGATGAGTTCACCCGCGCCCTGCGGGAGGGGATCGCGCCGGACGGCTCGCCGTACTACCCCGCGTTCCCCTATACCTCCTACGCCGGGATGCGCGACGAGGACGTGGCCGACCTCTTCGCGTACCTTCAGGCGCTGGAGCCGGTCGAGCGGGCCGTGCCGCCGCACGAGCTTGGCTTCCCGTACAATATCCGCATGTCTCTCTGGCCGTGGCGCTGGCTGTACTTCGACGCCGATGGATTCGTGCCGCACCGCGAGGACGAGGAGTCGATCGCTCGCGGCGCATACCTGGTCAACGCGATGGGTCACTGCGGCGAGTGCCACACGCCGCGCAACTGGCTCGGCGCCCTGCAGCGCGAGCACCACCTTGCCGGAAATCCCGACGGGCCGGAAGATCGCACGGTCCCGAACATCACCCCGCACCACGCGGACGGCATTGGGGATTGGAGCCGGGGCGATCTGGTGTTCTTCCTGCAAACCGGATTCTTTCCCGACGGCGACGTTGCCGGAGGCGGCATGGGTGCGGTGATCCGCGACAACACCTCGAAGTTGACCGAGGCCGACCGCGACGCCATGGTGGACTATCTTCGCGCCATCGACCCGCTGGAAGACCAGTAACGCGCGGTCAACAGTGTTTTTGCCATATATCGTTTGACGAGATTGCAGATGGGGTGCAAGTCATCATCTCGGGTACGCCTCCCCTGTGTATCGTCAAGAAATAAAAGGAGTGAACGTTCATGCGTTCTATTCGACTCTTCGCCCTTTCGACCGCTGCCGCCTTTACCGCCGCTACGTTTGCTCCGGCGAGCGAGGCGCAGGCCGCGCCGCAGGACTTCGTGATCGACGGCAGTCATTCGCACATCGTGTTCCTGGTGGACCACCTTGGTTATTCCAAGAACGTCGGCCGGTTTCAGGAGTTCTCGGGCGAGTTCACGATGGACGAGGACGCGCCGGAGAATTCTTCGGTCTCCGTGACGATCCAGTCGACCAGCGTTTTCACCGACCACGCGGAGCGCGACGAGCATCTGCGCAGCCCGGATTTCCTGAACGCGCAGGAGTTCCCGACGATCACCTTCGAGTCCACCGGAGTCGAGGTGACTGGCGAAAATACTGCCGAGGTGACCGGCGACTTCACCATGATGGGCCAGACGCATCCGGTGATGCTCGACGTCACGTTCAACCGCGTGGCCCCGCACCCGCTGCCGCAGTACGAAGGCGTCCTCACCGCCGGGTTCTCCGCGCGCGGTTCGCTCCAGCGCTCGCAGTGGGGCATGGACACCTTCGTTCCCGCCATCGGCGACGACATCGACCTCATCATCGAGATCGAAGGCGCCGACGCCGCCGCGGCCGAGTGACCTCCCGGCCTGTGAACTCGTGCACAGTTACGGGGGAAAAGTCTGGGGACAACTCTCGTAAGTGTTGGAGTTCGGGAGCGGTGACTGGATTGCCTAGTTTCTAGGCAAACTCGAAAGAGGTAAAACTCTTAAGTGTAGTGTTTCTGCTGAATTCCCTGAATTGACGCATGCTGGGGCGATTTTCGTTCATAAAGGTTTACGAGTGTCGCTCCAGCAGCGTGTCTTTAGCGATTTAGCATGGGGTGCTCTACCGCGAACGGCGATTTTCCTACTCCGACTTCGCACGCGGATGGGCGCTATCGTAGACGCGGATAAGACCGCTGGTATCCACGGCGGTATAGCGTTGTGTGGTGGAAAGCGAGGCGTGGCCGAGCAATTCCTGGATCGCGCGAAGGTCTCCTCCGGCCGAGAGCAGATGCGTCGCGAAGGAATGGCGCAGCGCGTGCGGCGTGGCCGAGTCCGGCAGGCCGAGCAGCCCGCGAATCTGTTGCAGACGCTCCTGCATCCGCCGTGGCGACAGCACGCCGCCGCGCGCGCCCAGAAACAGCGGATGGTTTTCGGGGAGAGGATAAGGGCAGGCGGCGATATAGGCCTGCACCGCCTCGCCGACGACGGGGAGCAGCGGCACCTGCCGTTCCTTGCGGCCCTTGCCGGTGACGCGCAGTGCCTCCTGCTCGGGCTTCGGCGCTTCTCCGCGCGTCAACCCCAGCGCCTCCCCGATGCGCAGGCCGCAGCCGTAAAGCAGCAAGAGCACCGCCATGTCGCGCTTGGCAATCCAGGGCTCCGCCGCTAGTTCCTCAACCGCGTGCAGCACCTCGCCAGCCTGATCCTCGTTCAGCGCCTTGGGCACCGAGCGCGGCAAGCGTGGCATCTTCACCGCGCGAACCGCCGGGTTTTCGACCAGCCCCGCCCTCGCCAGCCAGCCGAAAAACCCGCGCAAGGTAGAGAGCGCGCGCGCGGTCGAACTGCGTTGCAGCCCTTGCACGGCCCGCGCCGCCAGCCAGGACCGCAAGTCCGCGACCTGTAGCGCCTGCAGATCGCTCAGCGCCAACGCATCCCCCAGATGCTCGGACAGGAAGGCCAGAAAGGCATTGAGATCGCGGAGATAAGCGGCGCGAGTATGGGGGGACGCCTGCTTCTCGTGCGCCAGCCACGCCTGCCACTGGGCGATAGCGTCTTCCAGGTCCGGCTTGACCGCCGCCTGGAGCGCTACCCGGGGAGTTCCAGCCACTGCCGTACGGTGAGTTCCAGGGCCTGGGTGAGGAACAGCAGAAGCTCGCTGCCCTGGTTGGGATCGAACGTGCCCGGCGAGCGCGATCCGAGCGCCAGCATAGCCGGAGGCGTGACGCTGGAAATTTCCATCCGCATCAGGGCCGCCGAGCGGACCAGCCCGGCCGCCGAACCGAAAATCTCCGGCTCGCCGCGAATTTCCGAGAGCAGCGCGTGACTTCGCCCGGAGCCAAGAATGGTCTGCACCGTGCCGGGCTCCAGCTGAAGCACGCCTCCGACGCGGGTGCGGCCGGTCGCCTCGCCCACCTGCTCCACACAAAGGGTCACGACATCCAGGTTGAGGATGATTGCGAGATCGCTGGTCACCCGCTCGATCAGGTTCTCGAAGCTGGTCGCGGCGAGGATCGCCAGCGTGGCCTCATGGATGCGGCCCTGCGCAACCATGTTGCAGCGCCCGGCATGGATCAGATCGTCCTGCCCGGCCCGCAGCTTCGCCAGCTCGCCGCGCAGCCGGTCCAGCATAAACTGCTGAAGGTCCACGACGCTCTCGCCGTTGCCGCGGCGCGGCGGCTCCAACACGTCCAGCAGGTCGTGGTGACGCGCCAGGAAGTCCGGGTTGCGGCGCAGATAGTCCGCGACGCGGGCGTCCGACAGGGCCGCGCCGCTCCCTTCGCCCTCCGGCTTGCCGTCGCCGGACTCTCCGGGGGCAGCGTCGTGACGGTTCCGGCTCATTGCGCGGCAGATCCTGCTTTTAAAATCGATTGCCCGGTCTTTTCCCAGTCGGCCAGGAAGTCCGAAAGGCCCTTGTCGGTGAGCGGATGTTGGAACATTTGCCGCAAGACCTTCGGCGGCAACGTGGCGACCTGCGCGCCCATCTTCGCGGCCTCGACGACATGCATGGGGTGGCGCACCGAGGCGACCAGGACCTCCGTCTCCAACTCCGGCTGCGCCATGTAAAGCTCCACGATTTCGGCGATCAGCGCCATGCCGTCGCTGCCGATATCGTCCAGCCGCCCCACGAAGGGCGAGACGTAGCTGGCCCCGGCCTTGGCCGCGAGCAGCGCCTGCGCCGGCGAAAAGCAGAGCGTGACGTTGACCGCCGTGCCTTCGCCGCTGAGCGTGCGGCAGGCTTTCAGGCCATCGGGCGTCAGCGGCACCTTCACTGCGACGTTCTGCGCGACCTTGGCCAGCGCGCGGCCCTCGGCCAGCATCCCTTGGGTGTCCGTCGCCGCGACCTCGGCGCTCACCGGCCCTGGAACGACGTCGCAGATTTCGGCCAGAACCTCCAGAAAGTCCCGTCCGCTCTTGGCGATCAGCGATGGGTTTGTCGTCACGCCGTCCACCAAGCCGGTGGCGGCCAGATCGCGAATCTCCGCGATGTCGGCGGTGTCGATGAAGAACTTCATGGCGGTTCTGGCTTGTCCCTATACTAAAGTGCCTGCGTTTTCGCTATCAGAGACGGGGCTTCGACTCCCCAGGATCTGCAATTCAGTTTTATGAGTGTATCCGATGGCTCTCGCCAGCGCCAACCCTGGTAACTCGCCCTCCGCTCCGGCGCAATCCTATCCGGGAGTGTCGGAGCCTGCGCGGGTGCGGGTTCTGCTGCCGTTGCCGCTCGACGCGCCCTACGACTATCTCGTGCCGGAGGAGATGCAACTGGAAGCCGGGGCGGTGGTCGAGGTGCCGCTTGGCCGCCGCCGCGTGCCCGGCGTGGTCTGGGATGCGGACCCCGGCAGTTCGGGCGTCGCGGCGAGCAAGCTGCGGCCGGTGCTGCGGCGATTCGATGTGCCGCCGATTCCAGGCAGCGTGCGGCGCTTCGTGGACTGGGTTGCGGCCTACTATCTCGCGCCGCCGGGTGCGGTCCTCAAGATGTGCCTCTCTTCCGCCTCCGCCCTCGATCCGCCCGCGCCGCGCGTGGCCTATCGCCTCGCCGATGGGGTGGAGGAAAAGGCCCTTCGGATCACGGCGGCGCGTCAACGGGTCCTCGATCTGCTGGCGGACGGCCCGCCGCGAACCGCTGGAGACTTGGCGCAAGAGGCGGCGGTGAGCCCCGGCGTGGTGCGCGCTCTGGCAGAGGCGGGCGGGCTGGAGCCGGTGGCGCTGCGCGCCGAGCACGGATTCGCCGTGCCGTCGCTGGAGGCGGAAGGACCGGAACTGTCGCCGGATCAGGCAGAGGCCGCCCGGCATTTGAGCGAACGAGTCGCGGCGGGAAGCTTCTCCGTGACCCTGCTGGACGGCGTCACCGGATCGGGCAAGACCGAAGTCTATTTCGAGGCGGTGCGCCAGGCGCTGAGCGAGGGGCGGCAGGTGCTCGTGCTGCTGCCGGAGATCGTGCTGTCGGCGCAGTGGCTGGAGCGCTTCGAGCGGCGCTTCGGCGTCGCCCCGGCGCAGTGGCACTCGGACCTGACGCAGGCGCAGCGGCGGACTGTCTGGCGCGCGGTCGCGGAGGGGAAGGCGCCCGTGGTCGTGGGCGCGCGCTCGGCGCTGTTCCTGCCGTACCGGGAGCTTGGCCTGATCGTGGTCGACGAGGAGCACGATCAGGCGTTCAAACAGGAAGACGGCGTTCCCTATCATGCGCGCGACATGGCGGTGGTGCGGGC
>SKZV01000257.1 GCA_007127165.1 Rhodovibrio sp.
CTTCCGGCGCGATTGCCGTGGGACGGCGGCGGCTGGGCCTGACCCGGCGCACGATTCGGCTGGAAGAAAAGCAGGCCGCCGCCGCGACCGGGCAGCTTCGCCTCGCGCACGCCTATCAGGAAGCATTGGCGCGCTACGACACCACCGTGGCGCAGGTTCTGGTCACACTGGAAGACACCGAGGACCGGCGTCGCCACCTGAACGCCCGCAACACGATCGCGGCGCTGCTGCGGCTCAAGGCGCTGCCGGTCATCAACGAGAACGACACGATCGCCACCAGCGAAATCCGCTTCGGCGACAACGACCGACTGGCCGCGCGCGTCGCGGCAATGATCGACGCCGAGGCGCTGGTGCTGCTCTCCGACATCGACGGACTTTATACCGGCGATCCGCGCCGCGAGCCGGACGCCGGCTTCATCCCCCGCGTCGACGACCTGACGCCCGAGATCATGGCGATGGCCGGAGAAGCGCCGCTTGGCTATTCTTCCGGCGGCATGGTGACCAAGCTAGCGGCCGCGCGCATTGCCGTCGGCGCGGGCTGCAGCATGGCGATTGCGCAGGGGCGGCAACGCAATCCCTTGGCCCGCATTCTCGACGGCGGCCGCTGCACCTGGTTCGTGACCCAGGTGGAACCGAAGGCCGCACGCAAGCGCTGGATCGCCGGATCGTTGAAACCGGCTGGCGTGCTGACGGTCGACAGCGGCGCGCTCAAGGCGCTGAAGGCCGGGAAGTCGCTGCTGCCTGCCGGTGTGGTCGCGGTCGAGGGCGGTTTCGAGCGCGGCGACGCCGTCGTGGTGCAGGCTCCGGGGGGCGAAGAGGTCGCGCGGGGACTTGTAGCCTACAACGCCGGGGACGCTCGTGCCATAATCGGGCGGAAGTCGAAGGACATAGCGGAGGTGCTGGGCTATCGCGGGCGGGAGGAACTGATCCACCGCGACGATCTAGTGCTGACGTAAAGCGATAAGGAGTTTGCACGCGCATGAATGTCGAAGCGTTCCGGAAAGACGGCGAAGAAGGCGATCTACAGGGCATCATGGACGCGCTGGGCCGTGAGGCCCGAGCCGCCGCGCAGGCGCTGGCCGTAACCCCGGCCACGGCGCGCGACACCGCGTTGCGGCAGGCGGCGGCGGCGCTGCGGCGGCGGGTCGGCGAGGTGCTGGAGGCGAACGCAAAGGATGTGGACGCGGCCAGGGCGCGCGGCATGTCCGAAGCCCTGCTCGACCGCCTGCGCCTCACCGAAGCCCGGATCGAGGGCATGGCCGCCGGGCTGGAGGCGATTGCGGAGTTGCCCGACCCGCTGGGCCGTTCGCTGGCGGAGTGGACGCGGCCGAACGGACTCGCCATCGAACGCGTCTCGGTGCCCATCGGCGTCGCCGCGGTCATCTATGAAAGCCGTCCCAACGTGACCGCCGACGCTGCCGGTCTTTGCATCAAGTCGGGCAACGCGGCGATCTTGCGCGGCGGCTCCGAGAGCTTCCACTCCGCCTCCGCCATTCTGGACTGCCTGCGCGAGGGGCTCGTTGCGGCGAATCTGCCCGAGGCCAGCGTGCAGCGGGTGCCGACCGTGAACCGCGACGCCGTCGGCCTGCTGCTCGCCATGGACCGCTACGTCGATGTCGTGGTGCCGCGCGGCGGCAAGGGCCTGATCGAGCGGGTGCGGGCGGAAAGCCGCGTGCCGGTGTTGGCCCATCTGGACGGCATAAATCATACCTATGTCCGCGCCGACAGCGATCCGGAGATGGCGCGCGCGGTGCTTCTCAACGCCAAGATGCGCCGTCCGGGAGTCTGCGGCGCGACCGAAACCCTGCTGATCGACCGGGACGCGCTGGCAACTCACCTGCCCGCCATTGTGGAAGCGTTGATTGACGCGGGCTGCGAACTACGCGGCGACGAAACCGTCCGGGCCAACGACAGCCGCATCGCCGCCGCCACGGAAGCGGACTGGGACACCGAGTACCTCGCCCCGATCCTCGCCATTCGGGCGGTGGAGTCGCTGGACGCGGCGATTGCCCATGTGAACCGCCACAACTCCGGCCACACCGAAGCGATCCTGACGGCCGACGCCGCCGCCGCCAAGCGCTTCACGGACGAGGTGGACGCCGCCATCCTCATGGTCAACGCTTCGACACAGTTCGCCGACGGCGGCGAGTTCGGCATGGGCGCGGAGATCGGCATCGCCACGGGAAAGCTGCCTCCACGCGGCCCGGTCGGAGCGGCGGAACTCACCAGTTACAAGTACATCGTGCGCGGCGAAGGCCAGTGCCGCCCCTAGAGCGCCGCCCCTAATACCCCGCGAAGCAGCGAGCGCTTCGAAAGGCCTTTCACCCGGAGCGTGATCCCCCCAAACCCCGAAGTTTGGCCGGGCGCAGGGCGGTTCCCCTCCCGCCGAGGCTGGAGTGGGCATCGGGTGGCAAGGCGCCATGGCCCGCGATCTCGTGTCCCTCCTGCGTGGCGGCGGCGCGGTAGTAGTCCAGCACATACACTCGGAGGCTTGCGGTCAGGGTCCGCTCGCCGCCCAAATCCTTGATCTGGGTGCAGAGCGCGTTGAGCGTGGTTCGCTCGCGTAGGCAGGCCTCTTCCAACGCCTCCCAAATCGTGCGCTCCAGCCGCAAACTGGTGCGGCGGCCATGGATGAAAACATTGCGGCTGATCTGAGTGCTCATGACGAAGGCCGGACCCCGGCGGCGCAACGAAGCGTGCCCGAAGCCCTGCAACTCGAAATACGGCTATCTCGCCTTACAACACGATTATCGCAATTACCCGCTACACGGGCACAACCACCAGCTACGAAATCCCTGAAACCCACTGTCTTCCAGCCTCCAGAAGGAACAAGCCCGTCTTGCCCAAAATCCCATAAACTATACTGAACAACCGAGGGTGGAAGCACAACACACTGAGGGTTGCTATAGGTGTATTTTTTGCAACCAGATAGTTGCTATCGTAGGTTAAAGCAGATCGCGCAGCATCGCTACCAGCGGTTCGTCCGCAGCGGGCATGGGGTACTCACGCAGCCGGTTAACCCGGACCCAGGCCAGGGTTTGCCCCTCGCGCGGCTGCGGATTGCCCTGCCAGACCCGACAGACATACAGCGGCATGAGAAGGTGAAAATCGGCATAGGCGTGGGAGGCGAAGGCGATTGGGGCTAGACAGCTCGTTCGCGTATCGACCCCAAGTTCTTCGTGCAGCTCGCGGGTCAGGGCGGCTTCCGGCGTTTCGCCCTCGTGGATCTTGCCGCCAGGGAACTCCCACAGCCCGGCCATCGCCTTGCCCTCCGGCCGCCGCGCCAGCAGGACCCGGCCGTCCGGGTCGACCAGCGCCACCGCCGCGACCAGCACGAGCGGACCGGCAGCCTTGTCCCGTGTATCGCCGGCGGCCCAGCAGCCGCCCTCGCCGGTTTCCGTCATGGACCGGTCTCCTTCCTACGCCCGCCTCGTCGCTGATCAGCTTCGGTAGTCGGCGTTGATGTCGATATAGCCGTGCGTCAGATCGCAGGTCCACACCGTGGCTTGTCCCTCGGCGATTCCGACGTCCACCTCGATCTCAATCTCGTGGCCCTTCATGTGTGCGGCAACCGGCGCTTCATCGTAGTCCGGCACAACCTCGCCGTGATGCGCCACCGCGACACCGCCGATCCGGATCGACAGCCGGTCCCGGTCCGCGCGCTCACCCGCCTTACCGACCGCCATCACGATGCGGCCCCAGTTGGCGTCCTCTCCGGCGATTGCGGTCTTGACCAGCGGCGAATTGGCGATGCACAGGCCGATCCGCCGCGCCGCCGCCGCGTCGGCCGCGCCGGAGACGGCGATGGTGATGAACTTCGTCGCGCCCTCGCCATCGCGCACGACCTGCTGCGCCAAATCGCGCAACACTTGGTGGAGCGCCCGGCGAAAGTCGTCGAGGCGCGGGTCGTCCGGGGACGTCACGAGGTCGTGGCCCGCCTTTCCGGTCGCGGCCAGAATCAACGTATCGGAGGTGGACGTGTCGCCGTCCACCGTGATGCAATTGAACGTGCGCTCCGTCGCCTCGCGCAGCACACCCTGCAGCGCCTCGGGCGCGATCGCAGCATCGGTGGCGGCAAAGGCCAGCATCGTCGCCATGTCCGGCTGAATCATGCCGGAACCCTTGGCGATTCCCGCAAGCGTCACGGTCGCGCCGTCGATCCGCGCCGTCGCGCCGGCCCCTTTCGGGAAGGTGTCGGTCGTCATGATCGCCTGAGCCGCCGCCTCCCAGCCGTCCGCCGCCAACGCATCGGCCAGCGCATCCAGATGCGCGGTGATCCGCTCGTCCGGCAGCGGCTCGCCGATCACGCCGGTAGAGGCCACCGTCACTTCCTCCTGCGCGCAGCTCAAGGCCGCCGCCGTCGCGGCCACGCAGCGGGCGACCGCCGCCTCGCCGCGCAATCCCGTGAACGCATTGGCGTTTCCGGCGTTGACCAGAATCGCCCGGCCCTGTCCGGCACTGCGTTCCAGCGCCGAACGCGACCACTCGACCGGGGCCGAAGCGGTGAGGGAGCGGGTGAACACCCCGGCGACCGCCGTGCCCGGATCGAAGGCGATCAGCGCCACGTCCGGCCGGTCGGGATAGCGAACGCCGCAAGCCCTGGCGGCAAGCCTCACGCCCGGAACTTCGGGCAGTTTCGGAAAGGCCGCTGGAGCCAGCGGCGAACGCGGCGGTGCCATCGCTCCCTCACTTATGCCTACGTTTCAACAGACGCGTCCAGAAAGGCGCGCCCGATCAGATCGCCTCAGTTGGCGCGCTCTGGTCAGTTGGCGCGCTCTGGGAAGGTCTCGACGTCGGCGTCGTCGCGCAACTCGGTTAGAGCCGCCTGGATCGCCTCGCGCTCCAACTCACGGTGCAACTCGTCGCGCATGTCCTCGAAGCTGGGGGATTCGGACATCCGGTTTGCGACCTGCTGGATTACGTGCCAGCCGAACTGGGTTTGCACCGGCTCCTGGGTATAAGCCCCGTCCTCCAGAGCGAAGACCGCACGGTCGAAGGGCTCAACCATCGCGCCCCGGCCAAAGAAGCCGAGATCGCCACCGGTGGTCGCGGAGGGACCGATGGAATGGCGCTCGGCGAGACGGATGAAGTTTGCGCCCTCATCCAGTTCCGCAATCAGTTCCTCAGCGGTCTCGCGGTCCTCGACCAGGATATGGCGGGCGCGGATTTCCTCGCTCGGCTCATCGTCGCCAACGCGCTCCTCATAAGCGGCGCGCAGACGCTCCTCGGTCAGATAAGCCTCGACCTTCTGTTCCAGGTAGACATCGCGCATAAGCTGAAAGCGCATCCGCTCCAGCCGCCGCTCGACCTCTGCATGATCGGCCAGCCCGGCTTCCTGCGCACCTTGGCCCACGAGTTCCATGTCCACCATACGGTCAATCAGCATCGGATAGAACTCGCGAACGTCGGAGCGGTATTCCTCCGGCAACTGCTGCGCCGCGGTCATGACTTCGCTGTGCCGGATTTCCGCGCCGTTGACGACGGCGACCACCGGATCGTCCTGCGTCTCTTCGGCAAGGGCGGGCAGCGGCACGGCGATCAGGGCCGCGCAGCACAGTCCGGCAAGTCGGTTTCGAGAGAAAATCATAGATGCGTCCTTTGTTAGCTAGACCTCAGTGGCCGTAAAGAAGTGTCGGATTTCGACGATCGGGAGAGCCCGATTGCCGTCTTCCACGTATGGGGTACATTCATGCATAGAGGAAGTGCCCACCTCAACCATAATAATACGATCATTGTGGCGGCATCGTGAAACGCAGGGTTGCCGCTGCCTTGGCCTCAAGAATGCGCAGGATTTGGGCACGTCCAGCCTCCGGCGCAATGCTGCCGCGCTTGAGCAAACGCAGGCTCGCGCATTGACAGGGCTTGCCGGGTTCCTTATCTGTCAACCGTCGTGGCGAGGGCTTCCCCGCCCATTTTGTATTTCCTCTGAGGTTCTTGAATGATCGGCGCGCTCGCCAGACGTCTGTTCGGCACATCAAACGAACGGTTCCTAAGGGGCCTTCGCAAACAGGTCGTTGCCATTAACAACCTTGAACCGGAGTTGGAGAAGCTCTCCGACGAGGAGTTGAAGGCCCGAACGCCGTGGTTCCGGGAGCGACTGGCGCAAGGGGAGCGGCTGGACGACCTCCAGATCGAGGCTTTTGCGACGGTGCGCGAGGCGGCGAAGCGAACGCTCGGCCAGCGCCACTTCGACGTGCAGCTTCTCGGCGGCATGGTGCTGCACGGCGGCATGATTTCCGAGATGAAGACCGGCGAGGGCAAGACGCTGGTGTCGACGCTGCCCGTCTACTTGAATGCGTTGAGCGGCAAGGGCGTACACGTCGTCACGGTGAACGACTACCTGGCGCGGCGCGACTCCGACTGGATGGGCGCGATCCACCGCTTCCTGGGGCTTTCCGTCGGCTGCATCATGCATGGCATGTCGGATCAGGAGCGGCGCGACGCCTACGGCAGCGACGTGACCTACGGCACCAACAACGAGTTCGGGTTCGATTACCTGCGCGACAACATGAAGTTCCGGCTGGAGGACATGGTCCAGCGGGAGTTCTTTTACGCCATCGTCGACGAGGTCGACTCGATCCTGATCGACGAGGCGCGCACGCCGCTGATCATCTCCGGCCCGACCGAAACCTCCTCGGAATTCTATCTTGCCGCGGACCAGATCATCCCGCTGCTGGACGAGGAAGATTACGAGAAGGACGAAAAGGCGCGGGCGGTCTCGCTGACCGAACAGGGTACCGAGCGCGTGGAGGGGATCGCGAACGAGCGCGGCCTTCTGAAAGAAGGCTCGCTGTTCGACATCGAAAATATCTCCCTGCTGCACCACATCAATCAGGCTTTGCGCGCGCACAAGCTGTTCCAGCGCGACCGGGACTATATCGTCAAGGACGACAAGATCGTTATCATCGACGAGTTCACCGGCCGTATGATGGAAGGCCGCCGCTTCTCCGAGGGACTGCATCAGGCGCTGGAAGCCAAGGAAGGCGTGCAGATCCAGCAGGAAAACCAGACGCTGGCCTCGATCACCTTCCAGAACTATTTCCGCCTATACCCCAAGCTCGCGGGCATGACCGGCACCGCGATGACGGAATACGGCGAGTTCTCCGAAATCTACAACCTGGAATGCGCGGAAATTCCGACCAACAGGCCGATGGTCCGCGACGACATGGACGACGTGGTTTATCGCACCCGTCGGGAAAAGTACGCCGCCATCGTCGAGCGCATCGCCGAATGCCATCAGAACAATCAGCCGATCCTCGTGGGCACCGTCTCGATCGAGAAGTCCGAGGAAGTCGCGGCGATGCTCAAGGAGCGGAAGGTCCCGCATCAGGTGCTCAACGCCCGCTACCACGAGCAGGAAGCCTTCATCATCGCGCAGGCGGGCTCGCCCGGCGCAGTGACGATCGCCACCAACATGGCGGGACGCGGCACCGACATTCAGCTTGGCGGCAATGCCGACATGCGGGTGGCGCAGGAAGCCGCCCAGATCGAGGATGAGGCGGAGCGCGCGCGCAAGACCGAAGAAATTCGCGCCGACTGCAAGGCAAAGCAGGACGTGGTTTTGGCGGCTGGCGGGCTGTTCGTGCTGGGCACCGAGCGCCACGAAAGCCGGCGCATCGACAACCAGCTTCGCGGCCGTGCCGGACGCCAGGGCGATCCCGGCGCCTCGCAATTCTTCCTGTCGCTGGAAGACGACCTGATGCGCATTTTCGGCTCGGAGCGCATGGACAACATGCTCGAACGCCTGGGCCTGGAAGAAGGCGAGGCAATCACCCACCGCTGGGTCAACAAGGCGCTGGAGAAGGCGCAGGCCAAGGTCGAGGCGCGCAACTTCGAGATTCGTAAGAACCTGCTGCGCTTCGACGACGTCATGAACGACCAGCGCAAGGTGATCTACGAGCAGCGCAAGGAATTGATGCAGGCGAAGGACGTTTTCGAGACCGTCGAGGACATGCGCCATCAGGTGATCGACGATCTGGTCTCCCGCTGCGTTCCCGAGAAGGCCTATCCGGAGCAGTGGGAACTGGACTCGCTGCACGAGGAGTGCCGCCGCCTGCTCGCCCTCGATCTACCAGTGCATGAGTGGGCCGCCGAGGAAGGGATCGCTGATGCGGAGATCCATCAGCGGGTTACCGAGGCGTCCGACAAGCACATGGCGGAGAAGGCGGAGCGCTTCGGCCAGGAGGTCCAGCGCGGCGTCGAAAAGCAGATCGTGCTCCACGTCCTCGACAAGAAGTGGAAGGAGCATCTGCTCAACCTGGATTACCTGCGTCATGGCATCGGCCTGCGCGCCTTCGCTCAGCGCAACCCGCTGAACGAATACAAGGCCGAAGCCTTCGAGATGTTCCAGGGGATGCTGACGGCGGTGCGCGAGGAAACGACTTTCCTGCTATGCCACGTCGAGCTGCGCAGCCCCGAAGCGGTCGACGCGCTGCGCAAGGAGCCGCAGCGGATGCAGGAAAGCCGCGAGGCCGATCCCAGCGTCGCCGCGATCCACGAGATGACCGGCGGCCAGGCCCTTCCGGAACGCGAGCTTGCCGCCGCAGGGGCTGGTGCTCCCGCGCCAGACCGCACCGCGGGCGGCGCGGCCGCGGCCCGCGCGCAGCCGGAACCCGAACCGGCACAGCCCGTCGAAACCGTTCGCCGTGCCAAGCCGGAGGAGTTCGACGCCGAGGCCCCGGAAACCTGGGGCAAGGTCGGCCGCAACGAGTCCTGCCCCTGTGGCAGCGGCCGAAAGTTCAAGCACTGCCACGGCAAGCTGAGCTAGGCCGTCAGGGTTTCAAGCCTCTGCGGCTTGAAAGCTGAATTGCCTCGCACCGCAAAGAATTAGCGCGCCAGCGGGTAATGCCGTTCGACTGATGAAATACTTTTCTACTCGGAGAGGCTGGAAAGATCATTTCACAGGTCGGGCGGCATAAGACTAACGGAATGAAGAAAGCCGCCGCCCGCAGTGGGCGGCGGCTTTCTTTTGAGCAGTGACCTGTCTCAATCCCCAAGGATTCCGCGCAGCCGTTGCAAGGGGTCCGGACGCTCGCCCTCATCCGCCGCCTCTGGGGCCTCCTCCGGCTCGGCTTCGGGGGCACTTCCGCCACCGGTGAGGCCTTCCAGAATACCGCGCAGGCCCTCTTCCGGGCGCGGCGCATCCTCGCCCTCTTCCTCAGCACGGCCGGTAAGCTCTTCCAGCACACCGCGCAGCCCGTCCGGCGAAGCTTCGCGAATGCCGCGAATCGCGTCCTCGGCAGCGTCGCGAACCGCCTCCGGATCGCGCACCGCATCACGCACGAGGCTTTCCAGGTCGGGACGGAAGCTGAGATCGTGCCAGGGGCCGGTCACGACGATCGGCACCGCGATGCCGCGCCGGGCCAAGTCACCGCCCTGCCCCTCCAGCGAGGCGACGGCACGCGGCGTGATCCGGTAATCGACCGTGCGGGCCGGAATATCGGCGGTTCCGGCACCGGTGACCCGCAACAGCGGGTTCAGCAGCGCCAGATCATCGTTGCGGAGAATTCCGTTCTCGATCGTGAACGTCCCTGCAAGCTCGGCGAAGTCGGTGGACTCCGCCTCGCCGGTATCCTGAAACGCTGCCGTCACGTTGCGGGCCATCTGCGCGAGGTTGATCCCGACAATGGCCCCGTCGGTGAAACTGATCGCGCCGCTGCCGTTGAGCGTTTCCACCATTTCCCGCTGCGATTGCCCGTCGGCGGTCACATCCAAGCTCATCGCCCCGCGCCCTTCCAGCCGCTCGAAGTCGGCGACGTCGCTCAGCAGCGGGTTCGATTGCACCTCCTCCAGGGCTAGCCGCAGAGCCATGCTCGGCCGCTCGTCCCGCGCATTCAGCACGACGCGGCCGCTGCCGAAACCGTCGTAGAGATTCAACTCCTGAAGGTCGGCTTCCAGCCGCCCATCTTCCAGCACGAGGCCAAGGGCGCTGCGGCCGATGGTGACGTCGCGCGCGGTAATTCCCTCCACGCTCAAGTCGAACTGCGCATCCGCTGCGTGCAGCCCGGAGAGGTCGAGCGGCTCCTCGCTCCACTCCGCAACGGCAGCTTCCGCTTCGACTTCCGCGGCGGCGTCGTCGGTCGCCTCCACCGGTTCCGGAAGGTAGGGAGTGAGATCCATCTGGGACAGATCGAGCCGCCCCGACAGGCGCGGCTTCTCGCCCGCAAGGTTTACGTCCAGTCCACCGCTGCCGGTGATCTCGTCCAGGCGCAGGCTTTCGGCGGTGAAGCTGTAGTTGTCGCCGACGGCTTCGAGCCGCCCGGCGAGATTGAACGCCTCGAGCGTGCCCTCGGCGGCCTCGATCTCCTCCCCGGCCCAGGCGGCAAGGCCCTTGAGCGAGGGCACGTCGATCTCGACCGCCCCCTCCAGCCGGTTTTCCTCCGCCAGCACAATCCGACCGTCGTAGTCCAGGCGCAGTGGCAGCGAGTCCACACTAAGTCTGATCGGCGTCGCGTCTCCGGCCAGCAACGCGCGCGGCGGCCCGCTGTTCAGGGCGATCTCGACCCGCTCGCCGTTCCAACGCAAAGCCCCGTCGGCGGAGAGCGGCGCATCCAGCGTCTCCAGATCCAGCGTCGCCGAAACCTCCGAGACCTCCTGCCGCTCTCCCGTTGCCATGTCGGTGTAGGTAACCGTTCCGTTTTCCAGCCGCACCTCGCCCAGCCGGATATCGGGCAGACGGCGCTCCGCCGGGTCCCGGGGCTCGTCCGGCTCCTCCGGGACGTCCTCCGGCGCGTCCTCGAACTCCCAGTTGCCGCGCCCCTGCTCATCGACCACGAGATGGATGATCGGCTCGTCGAGGACGAAGCTCTCGACCTCCACTTCACCGGAGAGCAGCGCCCAGGGATTCACGCGGACCTGCAACCGCTCCAGCCTCGCCATCTCCTCCGGCTCGGCCCAGTCGGCGTTGGAAAAGCTCACCTGCTCCGCCACCAGTTGCGTGCGCGGCAGGATGGTGAGGGATATGTCTCCGGCGATGGTCAGTTCGCGCCCGGTGGCGTCGCGGACCTGATTGCGCAGTTCCTCGCGATAGGTTTCCGCTGGGATGAGGAACGGCACGATCACGACGGCAGCGGCCACCACCACGAGGACGGCCAGCAGGATACCCAGGATCTTCTTCATGAAGTCTCTCTTGAAACCATTGTTGGTGTCGGCGCTTCGCGGTCGCGCCGGTGCGCCACTACGCCGCCCGAGTCTTTATCACAAGACATCATCATCACAGGAGCGGCGAAATCGATCAACTCGCTGTGAGATGTGATCGCCCGCACATCACTGCCTTGTTCGCTCGGGTAAAAGTGGGGCAACGAAGGGTGACCTGCAATGACGCCAGCGGAAAGGACGCTATCATGACGCAACCGCGTGAGCTTCTGTTAATAGACGCGGAGGCCGCACGCAGCGAGTCCCTGGCTTCCCGTCTTCATCTCCATGACGACTTTCGCGCCACGCGCGCCGACAGCGTCAGCCAAGGCATAGACCTCATTGGGCGGCGGCGGTTCGATGCGGTGATCATCGACGCCGAGGTTCCGGACATGACCCCGGCGCGAACGATTCACGCGCTGCAAGCGGCGGCGAACGGGCTTGCCGTCATCGTGCAGACCCGGCACCAAAACGAGCGGCTGGTGGTTCAGGCCCTGGAGGCCGGAGCAATCGACTGCTTGCCTGACGACACCGCGACTCCGGTGCTGGTGGCACGGCTGCGCGCCCACATACGCCTGCACGACCGTCTGGAGAGTGCGCCGCTGCATTTGGGGCCGTTGATAGCCTGGCCGCAACGCCGGTTGCTCACGCGCGGCGAAGGCAAGCCGCGTGTGCAGTTGACGGAAAAAGAGATGGGCATTCTGCGAGCTTTGGCCCGAGCGCCACGCAACCAGATCTCCCGCAGCCGCCTCTTGGATAAGGTATGGCGCATGAACCGGGCGGTCGAAACGCATACCGTGGAAACGCACATCTACCGTCTGCGGCAGAAACTGAAGGCGCTCGCCCCCGGCGAGGTCCGGATCGTGACCGAGTCGGAAGGCTATCGGCTGGTGCACGACAGCCTCCTGGAGGAGACGAGTCTCGCCGACACGAAGCGGCGTGCGGAGCCCGCCCCCGCGATGACCATCTAGCGGCGGCTCCACCGTCCTCACTGCAACGGACCCTGTTCAACCCCGGCCTTGTCAGGCCGGGGTTTTGCCGCCATTTAAGAGCGCAGGTGTTGAACCTTTTCGAGCCTGGAGTGGACTGGCAACTCGGAGACGGGCTCCAGCGATACACTCCGAGCATTTCAAATCGATAGCAGTGAACAGCGGGACGGGCTTCTTCATGGAACCGATTATCGGGCAAATTCAACCGGACGGCGGTAGCAACGCGCCGTCCGATATGATCGTCGACGCCGATCAGAACTCCTTCGCCACGGCCGTCATCGACGCCTCGATGCATCAACCGGTCATCGTGGACTTCTGGGCGCCCTGGTGCGGCCCCTGCAAGACGCTTGGACCCATACTGGAGAAGGCGGTCAAGGAAGCGGGCGGCAAGGTCAAGCTGGTCAAGGTCAACGTGGACGAGAACCAGAGCCTCGCCAGTCAGCTTCGCATCCAGTCGCTGCCCACGGTCTATGCGTTCTACCAGGGCCGCCCGGTCGACGGATTTGCAGGCGCGCAGCAGGAATCGCAGGTGCGCAGCTTCGTTCAGAAACTGGCGGAATCGGGCGGGAGTCCTGGACAGGAGCAGCAGGAGGCCATCGAACATGCGCTGGAGCAAGCGGCCGGCGCGCTGAAGGCCGGGGAAACCGGGACCGCGCAGTCGATCTACAAGCAGGTGCTTCAACTCGACCAGAAAAACACCGCCGCGCTGGGCGGGTTAATCCGCTGCTCGTTGGCCAGCGGCGATTTGAAGAGCGCGCGCGAGCTTTACGACGGTCTGGAGGACGACCTTCTCAAGGACCCAGAGATCGAAGCGGCCGCGGCCGCCATCGAACTGGCCGAGCAGAGCGCGCAAGCGCGCGGCGACGTGGAGGACCTGCAAGACAAGGTGGCGCAAGACCCCGAAGACCTGCAGGCGCGGTTCGATCTGGCGCTGGCGCTCAATGCCGCCGGGCAACGCGAGGAGGCCTGCGAGCAGCTTTTGGAAATCGTGCGGCGCGAGCGTGACTGGGACGAGGGCGCGGCCCGGCAGCAACTGGTAAAGTTCTTCGAGGCCTGGGGTCCGAAAGATCCCGTCACCCAGTCGACCCGCCGCAAGCTCTCGTCCCTGCTGTTTTCATGACCGTACGCTTCAGCCCCTTCGACCCCAAACTGTCGGACTTGCCGGACGTGCTGCCGGTGTTTCCGCTACCGGGAGTCTTGTTGTTGCCGGGCGGGCGGCTGCCGTTAAACGTGTTCGAGCCGCGTTATCTGAACATGGTGCGCGACAGCTTGGCCGGATCGCGTCTGATCGGCATGGTTCAGCCGGCGCAAGACGAGGAGCGGGGGTTTGAGTTGGAGCCCGGCGGCGACAGCATCTTCCAGGCAGCCTCCGGCTCCGGCTCCGTATCCGGCGGCGACGTCGGCAGCGCCACCGTTTACCGCACCGGCTGCGCGGGCCGCATCGTCGCGTTTTCGGAAACCGACGACGGCCGGATTTTGCTGACGCTGAAGGGCCTGATCCGCTTCCGCATTGACCGGGAGTTGCCGGTGCTGGATGGCTATCGCCGCGTTTGCCCCGACTTCGCCGCCTTCGCCGAAGACTTGGCGCAGGCGGAGACCTCTTTCGACCGCGACCGGCTCCTGGTTGCCTTGCGGACCTATTTCGAGCAGCACGGAATCGAGGCGGATTGGGGAGCTATCCAGGAAGCGCCGAACGGCCGCTTGGTGACGTCGCTGGCAATGGTTTGCCCGTTCTCCCCGGCGGAAAAGCAGGCGTTGCTTGAAGCGCCGGACTTGTGCGAGCGTGCCCAGATGATGATGACGATCCTGGAAATGTCGGTGCTGGGCGCGGAGCAATCCGGAGCGCCGGCCTCGCGGCACTGAACTGAAGCCGGGGTCGTTTCCCAAGGCATCATCGACACCATTGCCCGGGACAATGTGGCCCGTGATAGTGTGGCCCCGTGATACTGTGGGAAACCACAAAGTCGCGAAAGGAAAGAAGATGACCGAGAAAAAGAACCAGGGCGTCGATCCGAAGCTGTTGGAAATTCTGGTCTGCCCGGTCACGCGCGGACCGCTGGAGTACGACAGCAAGGAACAGGAGCTGATCAGCCGCCAGGCGCGTCTGGCGTATCCGATCCGCGACGGCATTCCGATCATGCTGCCCGACGAAGCGCGCGCGCTGGAAGACTGAGACGCGCGCGTTGGCGCACCGACGCCGACGGACGAGTGAAACCTGCCTATGTGAGTAGAGCTGCGATGAACAAGGCCGACGATCGAGGCGCGGAGCGCGTGGGAACCCACCACTGGCCCCGCGAGATTCGCTACGACAGCACGGCCAAGGCGGTGGAGATCGATTTCGACGACGGCAGGTCGTTCCGCTATCCGGCCGAACTGCTGCGGGTGGAGAGCCCGTCGGCCGATGTCCAGGGCCACGGGCCTTCGCAGAAACAGACCGTGCCGGGCCGCAAGCATGTCGGGATCATGGCCATCGAGCCGGTGGGCAACTACGCGGTGCGCATCCGGTTCGACGACCTGCACGACACCGGAATTTTCACCTGGGAGTACCTGCGCGACATGGGCGAGCGGCAGGACGAGATCTGGCGAAACTATCTCGAAAACCTCGCCGCGAAAGGCCTCTCGCGGGAGCCGGGCCGGGGAGGGTGACGGCGGGCCAAAACGGCTTGGCCCACAAATGAACCATGAGCCACCAGAGATCTTTCAGCCTTGACCGCCTGCGCTTCCTGATCCCGACCCTAGAGGCAGGTCCCGCGGGCGGGCGCGTGCGGCTGCGGACTCTCGTGCTGATCCGCTGGGTCGCCGTGAGCGGACAACTGGCGGCGCTCGCGATCGTCTATGTGAGCCTGGGCTACGACCTGCCGATCGTTCCGGCCCTGGCGCTCGTCGCGGCGTCTGCCTTGGTGAACGTCCACGCCAGCCTGTCGCGGCCTGAAAACGCGTGGCTGGGCGACCGCTCCGCCGCGATCTACCTCGCCTACGATCTGGTGCAGTTGACGCTGCTGTTGTCCCTGACCGGCGGCTTGATCAATCCCTTCGCGATCCTGATCCTCGCCCCGGTAATCGTGTCGGCCAGCGTGCTGTCGCGTGAGAGCACCTTTATGCTGGCGGGGCTGTCGATACTGGCGGCGAGTTTGCTGGGCGTGTGGCACTGGCCGCTGCCCTGGCCCGACGGCGCGCTGCACTTGCCGGGGCTTTATGTCCTCGGCCACTGGTTCGGGCTGGTGATGGCGGTGATTTTCATAACCGCCTATGTCTATGCCCTGGCGCAGGAGGCGCAGCGGAAGTCGGATGCGCTGTCGGCGACGCAGATGGCGCTGGCGCGCGAACAGCGGCTCTCGGCTCTGGGCGGGCTGGCGGCGGCGGCGGCGCACGAGTTGGGCAGTCCGCTGTCGACCATCGCCGTGGTCGCACGGGAAATGGCAACCGAACTGCCGGAAGGCAGTTCTCTGAAGGAAGACGCCGAGCTATTGCTGCAAGAGAGCGCGCGCTGCCGCGAAATCCTGACGCGCCTCGCCAGCCAGCCGGAAGACGACGGCGGCGCTCCGTTCAACCGGCTGCCGCTTTCGGCGCTGGTCGAAACCGCAGCCGGTCCCTACCGGCGTGAGGGGGTGACGGTCGCGATCCGTCGCAACTCAGAGGCCGCGGACGAGCCGGAGGTGGGCCGCAGTCCCGAACTGCTGCACGGCCTGGGCATGTTGGTGCAGAACGCGGTGGGCTACGCCGAGAAAGCTGTCGAGATCGAGGTCGCCTGGGATGGCGAAGTCGCGTGGATTTCGGTGCGCGACGACGGTCCTGGATTCGCTTCAGACATACTCCCACACCTCGGTGAACCCTATATCTCTTCAGGGAGCCGAAATGGAGAGGGAGAACATATGGGTCTTGGAATCTTCATCGCCCGGACGCTGCTGAGCCGTACCGGCGCAGAGGTGTCCTTCCGGAACGAGCGGCACGGCGGGGCAGCCGTCGAGATCCGCTGGCCCCGCGAGGCGTTGAACCGCTTCGCGACCGCCGCACCGCCGCAGCCGCGTGTACAGGAGGATCGATCGCAATGGCAGTAAACGAGGACGCCACCCGAGAGGCCGACAAGGCCGGAAACGGGGGTGATACGCGCCCACCGACCGGCGGGCCAGCCGCCCAGCCCGCTGCGGGTGGCGGCGAAGGGCAAGCGCTGGATCAGCCGGGGGCGCTGGGAACTCTGCTGATCGTGGATGACGACGAGCGCTTCCTGCAACGGTTGAGCCGCGCAATGGTGCGCCGCGGTTTCGAAGTCACCGCGGTCGGCACGGTTGCCGAGGGACGCGAGATCGCACAGCAAGTCCAGGTGGACTGTGCAGTCGTGGACCTGCGCCTGAGCGACGGCAACGGGCTTGAGGTCGTGCAGGCGTTGCGGGAGCGGCAGCCCAAGTGCCGCATCGTGGTCTTGACCGGTTACGGCAACATCGCGACGGCGGTCGCAGCGGTGAAGGCCGGGGCGGTCGACTACCTTTCCAAACCCGCCGACGCCGATCAAGTGGCCAGTGCGCTACTGGCCCAGGAAGGCGACATGCCGCCGCCGCCCGAGCATCCGATGAGCGCCGACCGCGTGCGCTGGGAGCACATCCAGCGCGTCTACGAGCAGTGCGAGCGCAATGTCTCGGAAACCGCCCGGCGTCTGCGGATGCACCGGCGCACCCTGCAACGCATCCTCAACAAATACGCCCCGCGCGATTAGAGCGCAATGATCTCAAGCCACTTCGGCTTGAGATCTGAACCGCCCCGCAAAACGAGGCCCTGGAGCGGGAGGACGATTCGGAGATAAGTCATCGCGCTCTAGAGCATTTTCCGGCGAAGTGGACACCGGTTCGCCGCTAGAAAATGCGCAAAAACAAGAATCTAGAGCGCCGTTCCGATTCAATCGGAACGAAATGCGCTCTAGAGCGGCTTCATCGGACGGCGGCAACGCTCCGGCGCCGCCTCGTCCGCCGGGCCGTCCATCGGACCGGTTCACGAGGTGCGGCCGGTGATCTCTTCCTTTTGGCCGCTTTCCTGACGCAGCGATTCCGCTGCGGCGCCGATGAGGTGCGCGGTCATCGTTTTGCCGAGCTTGCGTGCTTCCCCGTGGAGGTAATCGAGGCAACTGGCGATCGCCCGCGACTCCGAGAGCGCAGCTTGTTCTTGCGAGGCGGCTTCGTCGGCGCTCGCCGCGCCCGCCTTGCCGCGGTTCAGGGGAAGCTGGATGACGTTCGACGGGTGAGGCGGCGACGAATCATGCGGCATTGCAAAACCTCGGTTGCGTGACGGTGAAAGACCGGCGATGACGTTGGAGGGCACGTTCGCGGCCAGAATGTTTTTTTGTGATCAGGGGTTGAGACGTGGGCTTTCCGTTCGCTTCTACGATCTACGGTGTCATTCATGGGGTCGGCCTTCCTGCGGCATGGATTCTCCGCACCATCGAAGATCGGCCGGCCCGTCCAGCCATGCTGGCAGCCCAAACGTGAAAAACCGTTAAGCCGACCGGTCAAGATGTCGTCCCGAGGCCGATCAAGACGGCTCTCCAATTCGCACGATTCCGCGTTTTCTTGCGCGGTTTGGCCGCTTTGTTTGTACAGACGGAAACAAACTGTTTCTGAAAGGCCATCCTGATCGACGCCACGCCCAACGACACCGGCGTGCATCCGAATCCAAGGATTCCCCCATACGTAAATTACTTGCGCTAAACGTCCGGAACGCGCGTGAATCATGACGGCCCACCGTCCTGCCTATCCTTACTCTATGTCAAAGGCAGTAACCCCTAATGTCAATCCTGCAAAGCTTTTCTAAAGTAAACGTGATAACGCTTGAGAATGCCCCAAAAAACTGCACTGTCTGTGTGAATGCACCAGTGGAGACGTGGTCGGCCGCAATATCGGAGCCTCGAATGAGCCTCCACCACCTAATTTACCTAGGCTCAGCGCCTCATATCCCGGCGGGTTACGGCGATTTCCGGCGGCCGTCCGCGGGCCTTTCCAGCGACTACCGATTCCATCCGGCCTTCGAAGTCGCGAAACAGCCGCAAGGGATCCAAGGGGGCATCGATGTCCACCGTGGTTTCGAGAGCTTCGCGGCTAATGGCGCAGGGCACGCGATACTCCTGCCCGGCCTCTCGAACCACGGCGGTCACCTCTACGCAGTCGCGCTCGTCGTTCCATCGGGCATCGTCGCGGAAATGGACGCTGTGAGACGCAGACATGATCATCCTCCAGTCGGCCTCTTATGACCCAGTGCGTGTGCCCGATATATCATACTGCGGTGCAACATTAGTTTCCAGAAGACTCTTCAGCCGGTCGGCCTGTGCGCCTATTTCCAGATCGCCTTGCCGCTCCCCGGAAGGCCGTAGTCCGCCCACTTGCGCGTGACGGTCTCCACTGTCGCATCGTCCATGCGAATTTTTTCGCCCCAGTCGCGATGCGTCTCGCCCGGCCATTTGTTGGTGGCGTCCAGCCCGGCCTTGCCGCCCAGCCCGCTTTCGGGGCTGGCGAAATCCAGATAGTCGATCGGCGTGTTTTCCACCGTCGTGATATCGCGCACCGGGTCCATCCGGGTCGAGATCGCCCAGATCACGTCCTTCCAGTCGCGCGCGTCGATGTCGTCGTCCACCACGATGACGAACTTCGTGTACATGAACTGCCGCAGATAGCTCCAGACGGCCATCATGATGCGCTTGGCGTGCCCGGCGTAGGCCTTCTTCATCGACACCACGGCCACGCGGTAGGAACAGCCCTCGGGCGGCAGCCAGAAGTCCACGATTTCCGGGAACTGTTGTTGCAGCAGCGGAATGAAAACCTCGTTCAGCGCCTCGCCCAGCACGCTCGGCTCGTCCGGCGGGCGGCCGGTGAAGGTGGAGAGATAGATCGGCTTGCGCCGCCGCGTCACCGCCGTCACCTGGAACACCGGGAACGGCTCGACCGCGTTGTAATAGCCGGTGTGGTCGCCGTAAGGCCCTTCGTCCTGATAGTCGTCCAGGCTGACGTAACCCTCGATCACGATTTCCGCTTCCGCCGGGACCTTCAGCGGCACGGTCTTGCAGTCCACGAGTTCGACCCCCTTGCCGCGCAGCAGCCCCGCGAACTGATACTCCGAGAGCGTGTCCGGCACCGGCGTCACGGCGGCGAGGATCGTCCCGGGGTCCGCGCCCAGCACGGCGGCGGCGGGCAGCGGCTCGCGCTTGCCCGCCCCCTTCCAGCGCGCATGGTGCTGCGCGCCGCCGCGATGCTTCAGCCAACGCATCAGGGTCTTGTCGCGCCCCACCACCTGCATCCGGTAGATGCCCAGATTGAAGTTGTCCTCACGCTTCTTTTTGTCCGGCCCCTTGGTAACGACCAGCGGCCAGGTGATCAACGGCGCGGGCTCGCCCGGCCAACAGGTCTGCACCGGCAGTTGCGACAGGTCGATCTCGCCGCCCTGTTGCACGATCTCCTGACAGGGCGCGCGCGAGACGTTGCGCGGGCGCATCGCCAGCACCGTTCGCAGCAGCGGCAGCTTGTCCCAGGCGTCGCGCAGGCCGCCCGGCGGCTCCGGCTGGCGCAGGAACGCCAGCGTTTCCCCCACCTCGCGCAGTTGCTCGGGCGTGCGGTTCATGCCGAGCGCCACGCGCTCCACCGTGCCGAAAAGGTTCACCAGCACCGGCATGTCCCAGCGGCGGCCGTCCGCGCCTTGGACATTCTCGAAGAGCACCGCCGGGCCGCCCTCGGCCAGCAGGCGGGTCTGGATTTCCGTCATCTCCAAGTCCGGCGAAACCGGGGCCGCGACGCGTGTCAGCTCGCCGCGCTGCTCCAGCAGCTTCAAAAAATCGCGCAGGGAAGCGAAGGACATCGGGTTTGTTCACCTTTCCTCAACAAAAGCGCTGCGACGATGGGTCAAGCGCACGGGGCTGGCAAGCCTCGATGCGCCGGAAGCGGCCTATCCGCGGGAACAGAGGGGCCGGCTACGTGGCGAGGGTTGCAATTCTTGTAACGCAGACCTGCAATCGGAACCTTGCGCATTGAAAGCGGAGAAGGACAGGCTTAATCTGGAATTTCAGAGTTGAGCAAACGGCTTGATAGCGAGACGAGGCAAAGAGATGCAACAATTTTGGGTGGTCGGTGGCGAATATCTCGACACCCGCTTTCACAGCACCGTCCACGGCCAAGAAAAGTGGATCGGCCCCTTCGAAGATTACGAAGAGGCAAAGCGCGAGTGGGCCCGCCACGCCTGGAACACGGTGGACGATGCACACACACGCTACCGCATCGAGCGGTTCGATCCGGAAGAGCCGCCGCGCTGCACCGATTGACGACCGGGCGGCGCCGGCGGCCATGACGTCTACGGAGTCCGGGTGAAATGCCCTGGACGCTGCCGGATACGGACGCGGAGCGGCTGGCGCTTGCGAATGGGTATCCCTATGCCGCGCCGCTGAATTCCTACCTGTTTCGCGACAGTAGAACCCACGACATCAGCAGTGCTGACTACACCGGGCGGGTCCCGGTCTTGGCGCACGGGTCCAACCGTGCGCCGGAGCAGCTTGCCCGCAAGTTCGCCCGCTTTACCGGCGCGGCTAGCGAAATTCCCGTCACCTACGTCTGGCTGGACGGCTATGACGTTGTCTACTCGGCCCATATTACGCGCTACGGCTCGATCGCCTCGACATTGCGCGCCGCGCCCGGTTGCCGGGTGAAAGTCGCCCTGACCTGGCTCAATCGGCCACAGCTCGAACGGATGCACGAGACCGAGGGGAACTATCGCTTCGGCCATCTGGACGGCGTCGGCGTCACCAGCGAGGAAGGCCCTCCGCTCGGCCGGAACCGCATCGCTTTGTATCTGAGCGAACACGGCTGCCTTGCTGATGACGCGCAGCCGGTCGGCTTGGCCGCCATCGCCTCGGAAGGCCGCGGCCATCCCACTCGAACGCAGGGCGAGGCATTGGAGTTCGCCCGGCGGTGTCTGGCACCCGAACTGCCGCTCGAGTCCTTCATCCTGGGCTCGATCGCGGATGAAGGGCTGCGCCGCACGCGCGTCGCGCGCTTGCGGGAGATCGCTTCGATCCCGGAGACGGCACCGCACTTCCGGCAGGATTAAGGCGCGCTGCCTGTCCCTAAATCCCGCCCCCGGCAATCTTTGGCACGTCCTCCGGCATCTCCGCCTCCGGCGCTTCGTCCTCTCCGGGTTCCGGGCGGGCGGGCAGGCCGCGTTCCTTGCGCGGCGTGCGGCCAAAGTAATCGCGGTAGCACTTGGAAAAGTGCGAGGCCGAGACAAAGCCGCAGGCCAGCGCCACGTCGATTACCGACATGTTCGTCTGCAACAGCAAGAGCCGCGCCTTGTTCAGCCGCAATTCCAGGTAATAGCGGGCGGGCGAGCGCAGCAGGTACTTACGGAACAGCCGCTCCAACTGGCGCGTGGAGAGTCCGGCCTTGCGCGCGAGTTGGGCGCGCGACAGCGGCTCCTCCAGATGCTTTTCCATCAGCGCGATCACCGCCAACAGCTTGGGGTGGCGCACGCCCAGGCGTGCGGGAAGCGAGATGCGCTGGTGGTCGTGCTGGTCGCGAATGCGCTCGTGCATGAACTGGTCGGCGACCTGCGCGGCCAGCTCGTGGCCGTGCTGCATCGCGATCATGTTCAACATCATATCGATCCCGGCCGTCCCACCCGCGCAAGTGAAGCGCTGCCGGTCGATCTCGAACAACTCGGAGGTCACTTCCAGTTCCGGGAAGTCTTCGGCGAAACTGGCGAGATTCTCCCAGTGGATCGTGCTGCTGTAGCCTTCCAGCAACCCAGCGCGTGCGAGGATATAGCTGCCGGTGCACAGCGCGCCAATGTCCGCGCCCTTGCGATCCATCCGGCGCAACCAGTTCAGCAGCGTCTTGTCCGTGACCTTGTGCGCATCCACTCCGGCGCAGACCGCGACGGTGGAGAGGTCGTACGCCTGCTCCAGATCACCCTGCGGCGCAATCTCGAATCCGTTGGATGCAGTAACCGGCTTTCCGTCGACGGAGAAGACCGGCCAGCGGTAGAGGTCTTTTCCGGAAAGTCTGTTGGCCAGCCGCAATGCCTCGACTGCCGACATCAGGGCAATCATGGAAAAACGCGGTACGACGACAAAGCCGATCTTCTGCGGAAGTTCCCGCGGTACGGTCCCCAGCATGCCCTTCAATGCCCCTACATGGACAAAATTCGTTGTTGAGACGGAGAGTGGCACAATTTCTAGGATGTCGCGATCTGAAATTTACATGACGGAGATTCGCTAGCCCTCTTGGTCATCTTGCAGTCCTGTCAGGCAGTGCCACCGCCGCCCTCGAAGCGGTGGCCGCGGACGGCAGACCGGTGGCCGTGGAGCCTCCTAACCCTTTGAAAAGGATCGCCAAGGCGCCATGAAAAGTCGTTACTCAATCTTTTCTCTCGCACGTAACGCACTGAGTTACCATGAGAAATGGCCACAAGCCTGGCGCAGTCCGGAGCCCAAAAAATCTTACGATGCGGTCATCGTCGGGGGCGGCGGACACGGCCTTGTAACCGCCTACTATCTGGCGAAGGAACACGGCCTGACCAATATCGCTGTGATCGAAAAAGGCTGGCTCGGTGGTGGTAATACCGGGCGCAACACGACAATCGTGCGCTCCAATTACATGTGGGACGAAAGCGCCGCGCTTTACGAACACTCGCTGAAGCTTTGGGAGAAGATGTCGAAGGAGCTGAACTACAACGTGATGTTCAGTCAGCGCGGCGTGCTCAACTTGGCCCATACGCTCAACGAGGTCCGTATCACCAAGCGCCGCATCAACGCGAATCGGCTGAATGGAATCGACAGCGAGTGGATCGAGCCGGAACAGGTGAAGGAGTGGATTCCGCTGATCGACCTGCGCGCCAAGGGGCGCTATCCGGTGTTCGGCGGGTCGCTGCAACGCCGGGGCGGCACCGCGCGTCACGACGCCGTCGCCTGGGGCTATGCCCGCGCCGCCGACGCGCTGGGCGTGGACATCATTCAGCAGTGCGCGGTCGAGGGCTTCGACATTGAGGATGGAGAGGTTAAGGGCGTGCGCACGAGCAAGGGCACGATCCAGACGAAGAAGGTCGGGATCGTCGTCGCCGGGCACGCCGGGGTGATCGCGAACATGGCGGGCTTCAAGCTGCCGATCAACTCGCGGCCCTTGCAGGCGCTGGTAAGCGAGCCGGTGAAGCCCTGCGTCCACTGCGTCGTCATGTCGGGCGCGGTCCATGCTTACATCAGCCAGTCCGACAAGGGCGAACTGGTCATCGGCGCCGGCGCCGACTCCTACAACGGCTATTCGCAGTGGGGCAGCAATCCCGTCACCGAGGACACGCTCGCGGCGATCTGCGAGCTATATCCGATGTTCCGGCGGATGCGGATGATGCGCCAATGGGGCGGCGTGGTAGACATCTCTCCCGACGCGAGTCCGATCATGGGCTTGTCGCCGGTGAAGGGTATGTACCTGAACTGCGGTTGGGGAACCGGCGGCTTCAAGGCGACGCCGGGATCCGGGCACATCTTTGCCGACACGATGGCCCACGACCGCCCGCACCCGATCGCGGAGCCGTTCGCGCTTGACCGCTTCAAGACCGGCTTCCTGGTCGACGAGCACGCCGCCGCAGGCGTGGCGCACTAAGCCGCAGGCGGAACGGACTGATATTCATTTCGAGGACGAGAGGCAAACATGCTGCTGATCCCCTGCCCCTATTGCGGCGCGCGTGCGGAGAACGAGTTCGGCTACGGCGGCGAAGCCCACAAGGTCCGTCCCGAGACTCCGGAAAACCTCTCCGACGGCCAATGGGCTGACTACGTCTTCATGCAGAAGAACACCAAGGGCACCTACCACGAGCGCTGGGTACACTCCCAGGGGTGCAGGCGCTGGTTCAATGTGATCCGCGACACCCTGACCAACGAAATTCAGGCCGTCTACGAAATGGGCGAAACGCCGCCCGAAGTGGACACCAAGACCTACCTTTGAGGATCGCCGCCCATGGCCCAGCGCTACCGCCTTTCAAAAGGTGGCCGGATCGACCGCGACCGGCTCATCGACTTCACCTATGACGGCCGAAAGCTCCAGGGCTACCAGGGCGACACGCTCGCCTCTGCCCTTATCGCCAACGGGCGGCATTTGGTCGGCCGCAGCTTCAAGTACCACCGTCCGCGCGGCTTTCTGGCCGCCGGTGCGGAGGAGCCGAACGCGCTGATGCAGATCGGCACGGGCGCCCGCACGGTCGCCGACGTGAAGGCGACGCAGGTCGAACTGTACCAGGGCCTGACCGCGAGCCCGGTGAACGCCTGGCCGAGCGTCAAGTACGACCTGGGCGCGGTCAACCAGGCGTTCTCGAAGCTGTTTCCGTCCGGCTTCTACTACAAGACGTTCATGTGGCCCCATTCGGCCTGGCACTTCTACGAGCGGGTGATCCGCTCCGCCGCCGGACTGGGCAAGGCCCCGGACAAGCCGGACCCCGACTTCTACGACAAGCGCTATGCCCACGCCGACGTTCTGGTCGCGGGCGCGGGGCCGGCCGGGCTGGCGGCGGCGCTGGCGGCGGGACGCAGCGGCGCGCGAGTCATTTTGGTGGACGAACAGCCGGAGACGGGCGGATCGCTGCTCGCCAGCCGGGACGAGATCGACGGCAAGCCTGGAACGAGCTGGGCGGAGCAGGCCGTGGCGGAACTGCGGGCGATGGACAATGTCCGCATCCTTACCCGCACTATCGCTTTCGGCTACTACGACCACAACTGGATCGCCCTGCTGGAGAGCCTGACCGACCATCTGGCGGAAAAGCCCGACGATGTACCGCGCCAGCGCTTCTGGAAGGTGCGGGCGAAGCAGGTGGTGCTGGCGACCGGCGCGATCGAGCGCCCGCTGGTGTTCCGCGACAACGACCGCCCCGGCATCATGCTGGCGAACGCGGCGCAGAGCTACGTCAACCGCTGGGCCGTGAAGCCGGGCGAGACGGCGGTGCTCTTCGCCAACAACGACGGCGCCTATCAGGCGGCGCTGGACATGAAAGCGGCAGGAATTCAAATCGCCGCGGCCGTCGATCTGCGCCAGGACCCGTCCGGCCCGCGCACCGAGGCCGCACGGGCGGCGGGGATCGACATCCTGGCCGGGCACGCCATCACCGAAACCCAGGGCGGCCACCGCGTCAACCGCATCAAGGTCGCGCCGATGAGCGAGGACGGCAAGCAGCTTGCGGGCAGCGGACAGACGCTGGAATGCGATCTGGTCGCCATGTCGGGCGGGTGGAACCCGACGGTGCATCTGCACAGCCAGTCGCGCGGCAAGCTGCGCTTCGACAGCGACATCGCCAGCTTCGTCCCGGACTTCGCGGTTCAGGCGGAGCGCTCCGCCGGGGCCTGCAACGGCACCTTCGGTCTCGCCGCCGTGCTGGCGGAGGGCGAGACGGCCGGTCGCGCGGCAGCCGAGGCGGCGGGCTTCAGCCCGGCGGCGGCGAACGGGCACTACAAGGCCGCGAGCGACGGTTTCACCCCGGCGCGCTGGCTCTGGCTCACGCCTTCGACCAAGCCGGTGGGCCACGGCGGCAAGCACTTCGTGGACTTCCAGAACGACGTGACCGCCGCCGACCTGCACCTGGCGCTGCGCGAGGGCTACACGTCGGTGGAGCACGTCAAGCGCTACACCACGACCGGCATGGGCACCGACCAGGGCAAGACCTCCAACGTCAACGCGCTGGGAATCGTCTCGGAGTACCGCGAGCTTCCCATCGAGGAGCTTGGCGTCACCACCTTCCGTCCCCCCTACACCCCCGTCACCTTCGGGGCCTGGGGCGGGCGCGACGTGGAAGAGTTCTTCGACCCGACCCGGAAGACGCCGATGCACTCCTGGCACGAGCGTGCAGGCGCGGCCTTCGAGGACGTGGGTCTGTGGAAGCGGCCCTGGTACTACCCCAAGGCGGGCGAGACGATGCACGACGCGGTGCAGCGCGAGTCCAAGGCCGCGCGCGAGTCGCTCGGCGTGCTGGACGCCACCACGCTGGGCCGTATCGACATCCAGGGCCCGGACTCGGGGGAGTTCCTGAACCGCATCTATACCAACGGCTGGAAAACCCTGAAGCCCGGCTTCTGCCGCTACGGCCTGATGCTGGGCGAGGACGGCATGGTGCGCGACGACGGCGTGACCGCCTGCCTGGGCGAAAACCACTACCTGATGCACACCACCACCGGCGGCGCGGCGGACGTTCTGGCGCACCTGGAGGAGTACCTTCAGACCGAGTGGCCGGAGCTTCAGGTTTACCTGACCACCGTGACCGAGCAGTACGCCACCGCCGCGATCGCCGGACCGAACGCCCGCAAGCTGCTGGCGGAGTTGACGGGCGACATCGACGTAAGCCCGGAGGCATTCCCCTTCATGACCTTCCGCGAGGGCCATGTCGCCGGGGTCTGGGCCCGGGTGTCCCGCATCTCCTTCTCGGGCGAATTGTCGTTCGAAATCAACGTCGAGGCGCATAACGGCCTGCACATGTGGCAGACGATCATCGCCGCCGGGGAAAAGTACGCCATCACCCCTTACGGCACCGAAACGATGCACGTTCTGCGCGCCGAGAAGGGCTTCATCATCGTCGGACAGGAAACCGACGGGACGGTGACGCCGATGGACCTGGGCATGGAGAAGCTCTGCTCGACCAAGAAGGAGTTCGTCGGCAGGCGCTCGCTGACCCGCCCGGACATGCTGGACCCGAACCGCAAGCAGCTCGTCGGACTGTTGCCCGACAATCCGAAGGACATCCTGGAAGAGGGCGCGCAGCTTGTCGAGACGGTGCGGCCGGAGCCGCCGATGGCCATGGTCGGGCACGTTTCGTCCAGCTACATGAGCCCGACGCTGGGACGCGCCTTCGCGCTCGCGCTGATCAAGGGCGGCCAGCACAAGCACGGCCAGAAGGTCTACGCGCCGATGACCGGCGACAAGACCATCGCCTGCACCATCACAAGCCCGGTGTTCTTCGATCCGGAAGGGGAGCGTCTGCGTGGTTGAGGTCAATTACCGCCAAGTCCCGCTGGCCCATCTGGGGCTGGCGAGTAAAATCGAAGACAGCCTGGGCGACGCCGGGGTGGGAATGAGCGACCGGGGCTTCCGGGCGATCTTGAACCTCCGCGTCGATCTCGCCAAGCAGGCGGGCGCGCGGGAATCGTTTGAGAAGGCCATGGGATTCACCCTGCCGGAAACGCCGAACACAGCGAACGGCAAGGATGGGACGGAGGCATTGTGGCTCGGCCCGAACGAGTGGCAGGTCGTCGTCGACGACAATGCACCGGACGCCGGAACACGCTGGCTCCAGACCGTGCGCCAGGGGATGCGGGGGCACTTCTGCGCCGTGGTCGACGTCAGCAACGCGCAGGCGATCATCGGGATGACGGGCCCCATGGCGCGCGAGGTGCTGGAGCGGGCGGTTCCGCTCGACATGCACCCCGGCGCGTTCAAGCCGGGCGAGGTCAAGCAGACGGTGTTCGGGCGGCACTGCGGGGTGATCATGCACCTGCGCGACGAGAGCCCGGTGTTCGACCTCTACGTCCGCCGCAGCTTCGCCGAATATGTCTGGAGCTATACGCGCGATTGCGCGCGTGGAGCGCAGACGGACACCGCCGTCCTCGCGGGATAAGCGCAGGCTGTTTTCGACTGAGGCTTGACGCCTTGGATGGGCTGGCGCATGGTCTGCGCGGCCTTGTCGCGGGGGCGTGCGTGGTCCTCGATGGAGCGCGCACAGGAGTTTCGATGCGCGACTTGCGGCACGGTTTTCTACCATGGTCTTTCTAGGACAGGACGATGAAGCGCGAAGATCTGCAAAACGTGATCGATGAAGCCTGGGAGCGCCGTGGCGAGATTTCGCCGGACGTGACCGGCGTGGTCCGCGATGCCGTCGAACTGGTGCTCGCTGGACTGGACGGGGGCGACTACCGCGTCGCCGAGAAGGTCGACGGGCAGTGGCAAGTCAATCAGTGGCTGAAAAAGGCCGTCCTGCTGTCGTTCCGCCTCTACCCCACCAAGACGGTTCTGGGCGGGCCGCGCGACGAAAGCCTGGGCGAGGCCGCGTGGTACGACAAGGTGCCGTCCAAGTTCACCGCCTGGACCGACAGCCATTTCGAGGAAGCGGGCTTTCGCGCCGTGCCCGGCTGCGTGGTCCGGCGGTCCGCCTTTATCGCGCCAAACGTGGTTTTGATGCCGAGCTTCGTCAACGTCGGCGCGTATGTGGACAGCGGCACGATGGTGGACACCTGGGCCACCGTCGGCTCCTGCGCGCAGATCGGCAAGAACTGCCACATCTCCGGCGGCGCGGGAATCGGCGGCGTGCTGGAGCCGTTGCAGGCCAACCCGGTGGTGATCGAGGATAACGTCTTCGTCGGCGCGCGCGCGGAAGTCGCGGAGGGCGTCATCGTCGAGGAGGGCTCGGTGCTCTCCATGGGCGTCTACCTCGGCGCGTCCACCAAAATCGTCAACCGGGAGACCGGCGAGGTGCACATGGGCCGCGTGCCGTCCTACTCGGTGGTGGTTCCCGGCGCCCTGCCCGGCAAGGCGCTGCCCGACGGCTCGCCCGGACCAAGCCTCTATTGCGCGGTCATCGTCAAGCGCGTCGACCAGCGCACCCGCGATAAAGTTTCCATCAACGAGTTGCTCCGCACATGACACTTGGCGAAGGGGTTCTAAGCCCCGTCGAGCTGACGCAGACGCTGCTGCGCTGCCCCAGCATCACCCCGGATGAAGGCGGCGCGCTGAGCGCGCTGGAAAAGATCCTGACCCCGCTCGGGTTCACCTGCGAGCGGGTGACCTTCTCCGAACCCGGCACGCCGGACGTGGAAAACCTCTACGCCCGGATCGGCGACAGCGGCCCGCATGTGGCCTTCGCCGGGCACACCGACGTGGTGCCGCCGGGCGACCCCGCCGACTGGACGCACGATCCCTTCAGCGGCACGCTCGACGGCAATTTCGTTTACGGGCGCGGCGCGGTCGACATGAAGGGGGCAATCGGCGCTTTCATCGCGGCGGTGTCGCTGCTGCTGCATGAGCGCGGCGGCAAGCTCGGCGGGCGGATCAGCATGATCGTCACCGGCGACGAGGAAGGCATCGGGGTCAACGGGACGCCGAAGCTGATGGAGTGGCTGAAGGCGCGCGGCGAGACTCCCGACTGGTGCATCGTCGGCGAGCCGACCAGCAAGCACGCGCTCTGCGACGTCGTGAAGATCGGACGGCGCGGCAGCCTGAACGCCACGCTGACGGTGCGCGGCACGCAGGGCCACAGCGCCTATCCGCAGAAGGCCGACAACCCGGTGCATCGTCTGGTCGCCGCGCTGAACCGCCTGACCGGCGAGCCGCTGGACAGCGGCAGCCAGCGCTTCGAGGCTTCGACGCTTCAGGTGACCTCGGTGGATGTCGGCAACCCCGCCACCAACGTCATTCCGGCGCAGGCCACGGCGAAGTTCAACGTCCGCTTCAACGACCTGCACGACAGCGCCGGGGTCGAAGCCTGGCTGCGCGAACGCATTGCCGAAGCCGCGCCGAAGCACGATCTGGAGATCCAGGTGTCCGGCGAATCCTTCCTCAGCGAGCCGGGCAAACTGGCGCAGGCGCTGGCGGACGGCGTGGCGGACGTGATGCGCTACCGGCCGGGGCTGGGAACCGACGGCGGAACCTCCGACGCGCGCTTCATCAAGGATTACTGCGAGGTCGCCGAGCTTGGCCTGCGCAGCAACATGGCGCATCAGGTCGATGAGCGGGTGGTGACGGGCGACCTGCTGTTCCTCGCCGACATCTACGCCGCGGCCGTCGCGCGCCTGCTGCCCGAACCCGAATGATCCCCAGCCTGCCGCAAGCAGCCGCCGCGCTTTACGGAGCGTGGCGGCTCTTGCGTTTCGACCGGGAGGGGCTTCAGTACTTTGAAGCCGCCAGCGCGGGCGCGTTCTGGCGCTCGTTCTTCGCCGCCGTTCTCATCGCGCCCGGCTACGCCATTCTGGTGGCGCTGCATCTCGCCGAGAGCGACGTGGCGGCGGGGGCCGTATCCACCTTCACGATCCACGTCCTCGCCTACGTCATCTCCTGGACCGCGTTCCTCCTGGTCGTGCATTCGGTGGCCCAGGGCCTTGGCCGGGCCGACCATTGGGTCGGTTTCGTGATCGCCTTGAACTGGTCCAAGGTGCTCCAGATGGCGATCTACCTCCCAATCGCCCTCCTCGCGGCCTCCGGCGCTCTGGGGCTGAACGGCCCCGGACTGGCGACCTTGCTGGGGCTGACCGCGATCCTGATCTACCAATGGTTCGTCACCCGCAGCGCCCTAGACATCACCGGCCCCCAAGCCGCCGGACTCACCGGCCTCGACGTCGTCCTGGGCATCACCATCACCGCCTTCGCCGACGCGGCGGTGATGGGGTAGCGCGGCGGGGTGTGGTGACGGCGTTGGGGGAAGCGCGTTGGTCGTTGGTATGTCCGATGGGGCGCCATTGTCGGCCGTCGCATCGTGGATTGGGTATTGTGTACCCGAACTAGACCGCGCGAAAATTCCGCCTGGCCTGTTCAAACGTATGGCCGAGGCGCTCTGCTACGCCTCATAAAAGTCCAGTTTAGGGATGGCGGATCGAATTGCTCCCGGCGATGATCGCTTCGATCAGGATGGCCGCGCTCTCGTGCATCGCCGAGTCGTTGGGCGCCAGCGTGACGGCGGTGCGGTGAGCGCCCGCCGCGTCTTCAAGAATCCCGCGCACTTCGTCGCTGTCGATGATCTTTCGGTCAGTGAGCGCCAAGAGGGTCGATTCGCAGATCGCGAGGGCGGCCTGTCCGGCGGACGTCGATGCTGTAGTCATGGGCGTGTCTCCTTATGTTGGACCGGCGCCGGAAAGGGGCATCCTGTCCTTGGCGCCAGCCCGACTCCTTGCGACCTTAGACCACTTTGCCCGCAGCTATACTGATCCATAATAACTTTTAAGATGGGAGGACGTTATATTGTCTGCCTGCCGGAAAAATATTAAACCTTGGCGTCCGGTTATTGTTTTTGGATTGACGCCCATTCATGTCCACAACCTCAAGCGCGCTGGTGCGCAAGCTGAACCAATTCTTTCCGCTCGGCGAGGCGGAAATCCAGGAAATTCACGCGTTGGAACGCGAAAGCCGCGTCGTGTCCGCCGGGACCGAACTGGTATACGAACGGCAGACGGCGCACCGAGCGTTCATAGTCAAGGACGGCTGGGCGGTCGCCTATAAGATGCTACCCGACGGCGGTCGTCAGGTGATCGATTTCGCGATTCCGGGTGACTTCATCGGGCTGCGCAGCGTGCTCCTGCGAACCTCCGACCACAGCTTCGCGGCGATCACCGATATCGAGGTGTCCGAGGTCCCGGCGCGGAAGATGATGGAGACCTTCGAACGGTTGCCGCGTTTGGGGGCCGCGGTATTGTGGGCGGCTTCGCGCGATGAGGCGATGGTCGTCGAACATCTGGTCAGCGTCGGCCGCCGCGACGCACTTCATCGCCTGGCGCACTTGCTGGTGGAACTCGGACTGCGGCTTGAACTGGTGGGGCTCGCCACGCCCAAGGGGTTCGCGTGCCCGCTGAACCAGTATCTCCTTGCGGATGCGCTGGGCCTGACCGCGATCCACGTCAACCGGGTGCTCCGCACGCTGCGAGAACGCAAGCTTGTCACCATGCGCCAAAGCGAGGTCGTTTTCCATGATCTGGAAGGGCTGCGCGCGCTGGCGAGCTATCATGGCGGCTACCTGGACCAAGGCGGCCAGCGGGACGATTAAAAAAACCGGCGACGCTAATCGAAATCAGGTCCCTTCGAGGGCTTGTCGTCTATCGTCCAACTGTCGAGGCTGAATTCTCCCCAAATGGTAGGCTTCGTGTCTTTGATCGCCGGACCGGTTCCTCCAATGACCGGTCCGGTGTTCCTATAAAAAAACCATGTTCGCTACGGCCCTCCACTGGAGGCCCATCGCCTCACTAATACAGGCCGAATGCAAACGACTAACCCAAGTTAGCGTCCGCAATTCTGCGTAGCGTTATGATCGGATTTATAACGGCATAGGGGAGTCACCCTGTCCGGGCCTTCTTTAAGGAGCGCATCACATGCGCCGAAGTTTAGCCAAGCTGCTCATGACCCTGACGCTCGCCGCCGGTTCGACAACGTTGCTTATGGCCTGCAACACCACTGAGGGTATTGGCAAGGATATATCCGCAACCGGGGACGCGATTTCCGGGAGCGCCGACGAGAACAAGGGGTACTAAGCGATGAACAAGGATCGGATCGAGGGCACGTTCAAGAAGATTAAGGGCGCTTTCATGGACGCCTCGTCGAGTTGGTCGAAATCCCCATCCACCAAGGCCGAGGGCAAGGCCACCAAGGCCGAAGGTGAGGTGCAGAACGCCGCCGGCAAGATGAAAGACAAGGTTCGCAAGGATTAAGCCCGGCTTGCATCACGACTGCAACCGTCCCGCACAGGCAACTCTGCGGGACGGCTGAGCCATGGGCAAGGCTTTACGTGGTTGACTCAATTGGAGGGGGCCGAATGACCGATTTACGCAAGCAAGTCCTGGACGAACTACCTCACCTCAAGCGTTATGCATTGTACTTGTCCCGCGACCGCAACGTGAGCGACGACCTCGTTCAGGACTGCATCGTTACGGCGATGGCCCGTGGCGCGCAGTTCCGGCAAAACATGCCCCTGCGCCCCTGGCTCTTCGCCATCCTGCGCAACACCTTCTTCAACAGGCTGCGCAGAGCCAAGCAGGCATCCGCTCACCAGTGGGCGCTGGTTGACTGGGACCCCATGGCGGCCAAATGCGAGCAGGAAATCCAGATCGAGATGTCGGAACTTCAGTCCGCCCTCAACCGCATCTCCCCCGAACATCGCGATATTATCATGCGGATCGTGGTCGAGGGCTTCAGCTATACGGAGGCGGCCCGGTCACTGGAAATACCGGTCGGCACGGTTCGATCCCGTCTGGCGCGGGCGCGCGCCAATTTACAAGCGGTACTGGGACACGTCGTGGTTCCACCTTCAGCAGCGGCCACGTCGAATATACGGCTTGAGTAGATCGATAGCAAAGTAACTCAATGGCTGAAAGGCTATTTCGTGTCGATTTATAGTAAAATTTCAAACGAAATCTTAAAGCAGGCATACGCGTACGTCTTGTCGACGCGGCACGCCAACGCTCTACCCTCCCGGTCTGGAATTGACCCAGTCGACATGGCGGAGTGGCTCGAGCACACCGAACTCCTGGACGTCATCAACCATGGTGAGACCTTCCGTTACCGGATCGCCGGCCGCGAGATCGAACGGATATTTAACACCCCGATGCACGGGCGAATGCTGGAGGACGTCTTCAGTGGCGACGTGCTCAGTTTTAAACTGCGCATCTTTCGTCGAAGTGTCGAAACTCGGAGCGTTATATTGTCGAACGACACGTTGGAGCGAGGAGGAGAATCTTTACGGAAATATGAGCGGATCTTAATCCCGTTATCGGAAAACGGGTTAGATGTCGATATGTTGTTTGGTTGCACCTATCCAATGTATTTTAGGAACGAATCTATTTCTATGCTCGACCCGAACCTCAAAATAATCGCGGAGGATTTTTTTGAGGACCCGTTTGAGGCATGCCATGCACTCATAAAAGCGTAGCCAACCGCGAACCCTGGCGAGCTTGAGCGCGACGAGCTTCGAAGGGGCGCAGCTTCATGACGTGGATTTCCGGGGCGCCGACCTGCGTAAAGCTGACTTCGTCGGCGCAACGCTGGAGGGCGCGAACCTGGAAGGCGCGGATCTAGACGGAGGGGCTTGGCGAGCTCCGGGGACACACGACCTGCTTCACGGCGCAAGCTCGTTCTCGGACGCCACCGCACCATCCGGCAAAGGCTGAGCGGGAGCCTGGAGGCTCGCGCGGACGCCTCAGCCGGCGTGGCGGCGGGCGAAGGTGGCGATGCGGGGGAGGATGGATTCGCGGAAGCGGCGGCCCGCGAAGCCGCCGTAGTGGCCGACGCCCTCGGCGAGCAGATGATCGCGCCGGTCGTCGCTCAGGCCGGACAGGATGGCATGCGCCGCCTGGGTTTGGCCGGGCGCGCAGACGTCGTCGCTGCCGGCCTCGATGGTCTGTAGCGCGACGTCCGTGACCGTGCCGGGGTCGATTGCCGTGCCGTGGTGCGAGGCGGTGTTGCAGGCGAGTTCGCGGTTTTGGAAAATGCGCTCTATCGTCTCAAGGTAGAACTCGGCGGGGACGTCGAGCACCGACCAATACTCGTCGTAGAACTCGACGACGCGGTCGGCGGCGTCGTCGTCTCCGCGCATCCGGTCGAAGAAGACCGTGCGCTGCTTTTCCATATGGCGTTCCGGATTCATCGCCATGAAGCCCATGAGTTGGAGAAATCCGGGATAAACGCGCCGGCCGCGTCCGGGCTCCGTGAAGGGAACCCGGTGGATGACCTTGCGCTCGAACCAGCCGATCCCGCGCGCGGCGGCCAGACGCGTAACCTCTGTCGGCGCCGCCGCCGTGTCCATCGGCGCGGAGATGATCGAGAGGCTGGCGGGGCGTCCGGGCAGGCTGTCGCGGGTCATCACGGTGAGCGCGGCCACCATCGCCGGGCCGGGCTGGCAGACCGCGATGGCGTGGGGCGCGCGCTCGGCCTTTTGGGCGGTTACGGCGAAGAAGCGGATCAGGTGGTCGACGAACTCGTCATAGCCGAAGCGTCCAGCTTCCACCGGGATCGTTCGCGCGTCCCGCCAGTCGGTAATGGTCACTGCGCCGTGATCGAGAAGCGCATCGACGGTGTGCCGGAGCAACGTGGCGTGGTGGCCGGACAGCGGCGCGGCGAGGAAGAAATGCTGCGGATCGCGCACACGGTCGCGCGCCGTGAAGTGGAGCAACTGTGCGAAGGGTGTCTCGTCGAGCACCTGCTCGCTGACATCGAGATCGAACACCGGCTTGCGGTAGTCGCGCGTCAGGCGGCTGAGCATCTCAAGCGAGGCCTGTGCCGGCCGCAGCGTGCTGGCCTGAGAGATGGGCTGGAGCAGCATCTGACCGGTCGCCGCCATGAGATGGATCGGCTCCAGCGCGAGGCGCTGCATGGCGTGGGCGGCATAAAGCATCCAGGTTTCCTTCCCGCGTGAACAGTGCGCCCCTTTGCGTCGGCGTCGTAAAGAAGATGGGCGCACCGCGCGGCGGCGGTCCCGGCAGAGGAGCGCCAGACGCTTCTATGCGGCAATAGTGAAAAGACAGTTAAAAGACGGCCGCCCTTGGCCGCACCGGAGGCCGTTCCTACGTGATAACCTGGGGCACTCCACTACACACGATTTCGCGAAAGAGGGGATTCCACGAGATGCAATACCTGCACACGATGCTGCGGATCAGCGACGTTGATGAGTCGCTGGATTTTTACTGCAACAAGCTCGGCCTGAAAGAAGTCCGCCGCGTGGACCTGGAGGCGGGGCGGGCCACGTTGATTTTCCTGTGTGCGCCCGACGATCTGGAGCGGGCGGAGCGCGATCAGGCGCCGTTGCTGGAGCTGACCTACAACTGGGACCCCGAGGAGTACAGCGGCGGGCGGAACTTCGGCCATCTGGCGTATCGCGTGGACGACATCTACGCCACCTGTCAGCACCTGATGGACAAGGGCGTCACCATCAACCGCCCGCCGCGCGACGGGCGCATGGCCTTTGTCCGCTCGCCCGACGCGATTTCCATCGAACTGCTGCAAAAGGGCGACGCGCTGCCCAAGCAGGAGCCCTGGGCCAGCATGGAAAACACCGGAACCTGGTAGGCGACGCGGGACGGCGGAGCGCTCAAGCGTCTCCGCCGTTCTTTTGCAGCATTTCCCGCAAGGCCGTCTTCAGCACCTTACCGTAGTTGTTTTTCGGCAGCGCCTCGACAAAGCGCCATTGCCGGGGCCGCTTGAAACGAGCGATCTCGGAGAGGCACAAGCGGTCGAGCGCGTCCTCGGTCGGCGGGTCCGCCGCGTCCGCCCTTGCCACCACGAAGGCCACGACCGCCTCGCCCCAATCGCCGTGCGGCGTGCCGATCACCGCGACCTCGGCGACGCCGGGATGGCGCAGCAGGACCTCCTCCACCTCGCGCGGGTAGATGTTGCTGCCGCCGGAGATGATGACGTCCTTCGCCCGGTCCTTGAGCGTCAGGTAACCATCGGCATCGAAGGCCCCCATGTCGCCGGTCATCAGCCAGCCGTCGCGAATCGTCTCCGCCGTCGCCTCCGGGCGGTTCCAGTAGCCGGGCATGACGCTCTCGCCGCGCACCACGATCTCGCCGGACTCGCCCGGCGGCAACGCGCGGCCGTCTTCGCCCAGAATCCGCACCTCGACCACGGCATGGGGCCGTCCCGCGGAGGCCAGACGCGCGGCGTGGCGGGGATGGCCGCTGTCGAGATGGTCGTAGCGCGGCAGGCAGGTGATCGTCATCGGGCTTTCGCCCTGCCCGTAGATCTGCACGAAGACGCCATGGCCCAACGTCTCCATCGCCCGTTGCAGATCGGCCAGATACATCGGCCCGCCGCCGTAAACGACGGTCTTCAGGTTGCGCGTGTCCGCCGAGGCGGCGCTTGGGTGCGAGACCAGCCGCTTCACCATCGTGGGAGCCGCGAAGAGCGCCGCGCCGGGATAGTGCGGCAGCAGTCCGAAAACCTCCGCCGCATCGAACCCGCCGGACTCCGGCACCACGTTGCAGGCTCCCGCCGCAATATGGGGCAGGATATAAAGCCCGGAGCCGTGCGACATCGGCGCGGGGTGCAGGATCGCCTCGCCGGGCGAGATCGCGTCCACATCGGCGAAGTAGCTCAGCGTCATCGCCTGCAGCACGCGGTGGGTCAGCATCGCGCCCTTGGGCCGCCCGGTCGTGCCGCTGGTATAGAACAGCCACGCCAGCGCATCGGCGGACACCTCCGCCAGCGCCATCGGCTCGGCTTGCAGCAGACGCTCGTAATCCGGCGACTCAACCGCCACCACCTCGCGCAGCGTATCCAGCCCCGCGCCCGCCCGCGCGACCGGCGCGGCCAATTCGGCGGTGACGAAGGCGAGGCTCGCGCCGCTGTCTTCCAGGATGAAGCGGATTTCCTTCTCGTGCAGCTTGGCGTTCACCGGCACCGCCGCGAGTCCCGCGTGCCAGCAGGCATACAGCAGCTCGATATAGGCGGGATGGTTCTTCATGACCAGGGCCACCCGCGCTCCGCCCTCCAGCCCCAGCCGCCCGCGCAACGCTCCCGCCAGGACCGCGACGCGTTGCGACAGCGCGGCATAATCCAGCACCCCGCGCGATCCGAGGGCCACCGCGGGCAACTCCCGCCGCACAGTCCCGCAGCGATGCAAAAGCGCTGCCAGGTTCATCGCCGAACCTCCCCAAGTCTGCATTCCATGTTATGTTTAATGGCTACAGGGGTATTGCAGTATGGTCAATCGCGCTGCCCCTGGCCCGTGGGTTTACAACACTCTCCCTCAATTTGCCTTATTCCTTTGTTAGCATTTGATCACGCAGGATAGGGCGTACGCTTTGGAGCGTACAGATTGGACGTACGCCAGCGCGCCTGATAAGGTATGAGGGACGACAGGTCGGAAAGGCGGATAGCATGATCGCCCGCGACAATCGCTTGCGCAGCGCTGCGGTGATCCTTTTGGGACTTGCGATGCTAGGCGTCGCGGTTCTCGGCCTGGGGCAGTACGCCACGGCCAATACCGAATTGAAGTTCTTCCGCATCGGCACCGCCTCGACCGCCGGTACGTACTTTCCCATAGGCGGCGTTCTCGCGAATGCGATCAGCCATCCACCGGGCAGCCGGGAATGCGCGCGCGGCGGCAGTTGCGGCGTGCCCGGCATGATCGCGACCGTCCAATCCACCGAGGGCTCGGTCGACAACGTGAACCTTCTGGATCAGGGCCGGGTAGAGTCGGCGCTGATCCAGGCGGATGTCGCCTATTGGGCGCACAGCGGCGAAGGTTTGTTCGAGGAGCGCGGCCCGGTGGAGGGCATCCGCGCGATCGCAAACCTCTATCCCGAAGCGATTCACCTTGTGGTGCGCGCGGGTATGGGCGTGCGCCAGGTGGAGGATCTTAAGGGCCTGCGGATTTCGCTGGATGCCGAGGGCTCGGGCACGCGGGCCGACGCGACGCTGATCCTGGACGCCTACGACGTCGGCCTCGACGAGATCGAGGTTTACGAGCTGCCCGCGGGCGAGTCGGCGGATATGATGCGCGAGGACGAATTGGACGGCTTTTTCTTCGTGGCCGGGACGCCTGCGCGGGCGATTTCCAATCTGGCGCGCGAGGTTCCGCTGACGCTGGTGCCGATCCGCGGTCCCAATGCCGAAGCCTTGTTGGAGCGTTATCCCTTCTTCACCGAACACGCCATTCTACCCGGCACCTATCAGAACGTGTCGCACACTCAAACGCTGTCGGTCGGCGCGCAATGGATGGTCGACGCCGAGGTGGACGAAGAGACCGTCTACCTCATCACCCGGGCCCTCTGGCATCCGACGAACCGGGCCTTGCTGGACAACAGCCATCCGAAAGCGCGGCAGATCCGCCTAGAGACGGCACTGGAGGGTGTCGGCGTGCCGCTGCATCCCGGCGCCCAGCGTTACTACGCCGAAATTGGGCTGATCCCGCCGGGCGGCGAGGCCGAAGACCGGCGGCCTGTAGCGATTCCGGCGCAGGGCGAGTAGGGCTGAGCGCTACAGTTCCGGCCACCATGTCCAGCCGTCGCGCTCAAGGATTCTCGATGACCCACGGTTCCTTGGCGGCGGCTTGGCTCGATCTCTTCGAAATCCGCCCCCGTCTGCTTCAGCGCCAGCCACACCCGCAACGACCACGACGAATAGGTCTTGTTCCCCAGCACGATCTTCAAATCGGCCATGGCTGCGCGCTCCCTCTCCTTTACGGCATTCGCCAGGATGGCACGCGCATGCGTTCCGGGCTAGGCTTACGCTCCCAGCGAATCAGCTATGGAGCCGGACGACAATGCAATACCTGCTCGACCGAGCCGAGAGCGCGAGCGTTCCGATCACCCCGCTGCGCAAGGCGGAGCTTGACGACTGGCTCGCCGCGCAGCCCGCGCGCGTCGCGGCCTGGGCCCGTGCCGCCGGTTTCACCGCCAAGGCCGCGAGCCACCTGTTGATACCGGGCGAAAGCGGCGAGGCGGAGCGCGTGCTGCTGGGGGTCGAGGCGGGCGAGGACATCTGGTCCTACGCCGCGCTGCCGACCGCCCTGCCGGAGCGCGGCTATCACCTCGACGCGCCGTTGGAGGAGCGGGCGGCTACTCTGGCGGCGCTTGGCTGGGCGCTTGGGTGTTACGCCTTCGACCGCTACAAGACCCGCGAGCGCCAGCCCGCCCGGCTGGCTTGGCCAGAAGCCGCCGCGCGCGTCGAGGCCACCCGGCTAGCCGAAGCGACGATGCTGGCCCGCGATCTGGTCAACAGCCCGGCGAACGATATGGGGCCGGAGGAACTGGCCGAGGCGGTGCGCGCCGAGGGCAAGCGCTACAATGCCAAGGTGAACGTCATCGCGGGCGACCAGCTTTTGCGCAAGAACTACCCGCTGATCCATGCCGTCGGCCGGGCCAGTGCGCGCGAGCCCCGGCTGGTCGATCTGCGCTGGCAGGGCGGCGGACGCGACGTGCCGAAGGTGACGTTGGTGGGCAAGGGCGTTTGCTTCGACACCGGCGGGCTCGACCTCAAACCCTCCTCCGGCATGTTGCTGATGAAGAAGGACATGGGCGGCGCCGCGCATGCCTTGGCGTTGGCGCGGATGGTGATGGACGCCAAGCTTCCGGTAACCCTGCGGCTGCTGATCCCGGCGGTTGAGAACAGCGTCTCCGGCAACGCCTTCCGCCCGCGCGACGTGCTGAAGAGCCGCAAGGGCGTGACCGTTGAGGTCGGCAACACCGATGCCGAAGGGCGGCTGGTGCTGGCCGATGCGTTGAGCGAGGCGGGCGAGGATTCGCCGGACCTCGTGCTGGACTTCGCGACCCTGACAGGGGCGGCGCGCGTGGCGCTGGGGCCGGAACTCCCGGCGGTCTTCACCAACGACGACAGGCTGGCGCGCCTGCTGAGCGAGGCGGGCGAGGCGGAGCAGGACCCGGTGTGGCGGATGCCGCTCCACGAGCCCTACCGCCGCTGGCTGGAGAACCCGGTCGCCGACCTCTCCAATGTATCCGAGGGCGGTTTCGCGGGCGCGATCACGGCCGCCCTATTCCTGCGCGAGTTCGCCCCGGAAAAGGCCGCCTGGGCCCACTTCGACGTCATGGCCTGGAACCCCTCCGCCCGCCCCGGCCGCCCGAAAGGCGGCGAGGCGATGGGCCTGCGCGCCGCCTTCAAAGCCATCCAATCCTGGCTCCCCTCCTAAGCCGATGCGAAGCATCCCCTCTCCCGTGAAGCGGGAGAGGGAGGGGCCCATTGCCCTTCGCAATGGGAAGGAGAGAGCCCGCTACCCTCCGAGCCTCCGCCAGTTACTTAAAATCCACATCACACTTCCGCGAGCGAGACGCCTCGCCGCTGGTGCGAGTCGATTCCACCTTTCGCTTCCGGCGTGTTCGCGCTACCGTTCCGGTGCTGCAACGAGACAGCCCGCCGAGAGAGAGCATTCGGCGACGGGGGGGTGCGCGTGAAGCTCGATCCGAAGGAGGCCCTGGCGCTCTGGCGCTCGGTGACGCTCGCCAGCATGACACGCGGCCAGCCGGACCTTACGACGCGCCAAATGGCCGTCCTCATGCAGGTCTATCTGGCCGAACCGCCCCACACCATCCGCGGCCTTTCCGCTCTCCTAAAAATCTCCAAACCCGCCACCACCCGCGCCGTGGACCGCCTCGCCACCCTCGGCTACCTCCGCCGCAAACCCGACGAAACCGACCGCCGCAGCATCCTGATCCAACGCACCGTCGCGGGCTCGGTGTTTCTAAGGGAGTTCGGGGATCTTGCGGCGAAGGAAGCGGCGGGGGTTTGAGGGAGGGATAAGGTTTCACAATGCCTAAAGATCCGACCACGCGCAGTGGCTAAGTACCAGTCATTGCACTCCTCCTACCGCGCCTAGAGCATGTTCAGGCGAAGTGGATACCGGTTCGCCGGAAAAAAACTCTAGATACTCTTGAATTAGCGTTTCCCCGCTCGCGAGCTTTGAACAAAGATTAAGAGTGGGATCGTCGCAAATACGGTCCCCGGTTCGAAGCGCCCGCCACACTGAAACATGGCAGGTCATCGAAATACGCTTCATGCATGATTCATGTAACTGTTGGTTAGCGCCCCCTGAACCTTGCATCCCCCCGCTCCCCGCCTCACCCTGTAACGTCATAACCAAGTTCCCGTCCTCCCGGAGTCCATGGATGCCCGAGACCCTCGTTCTATTCGAACGCGCCGCCGTGGCCCTTGCAGTTGGGTTGTTGATCGGGCTGGAGCGGGGGTGGAAGACGCGGGAGCTCGGAGAGGGGCAGAGGGTTGCGGGGGTCAGAACGTTCGGGGCGATCGGGCTGCTGGGCGGGCTTGCGGCGTTTTTGACGCTGGTGACCGAAGCCTTGACGTTGGCGGCGGTGACGTTGGGGATGGCAGGGTTGGTTAGCCTGAATTACTGGTTCCGGCTGCAACGCGGCGAGGACCTCGGCTCGACGACCGTGGTTGCGGCGCTGTCAACCTTTGTTCTGGGCGCGCTGGCGGGATTTGGAGAGCAAGCGATTGCCGGAGCGGCAGCGGTGGGGCTGGCCGTGTTGCTCGGAGCCAAGCAGGAACTGCACGGCTTCGTCGCCCGGATCGAGTGGAAGGAACTGCGCGCGATCCTGCAATTCCTGGTAATCTCGGTCATCCTGCTGCCGATCCTTCCGAACGAGGCGTTCGGGCCGTTCGATGCGTTCAACCCCTATCGCATCTGGTGGATGGTCGTGCTGATCTCGGGGTTGAGCGGGCTCGGCTATGCCGCCGTGAAGATCGTCGGGCCGGAGCGCGGCATTATGCTGACCGGCCTGCTCGGCGGGCTTGCATCGTCCACCGTCACCACGATCAACCTGTCGCGCCTGGGCCGGGGTGCGCAAAGCGAAGCCGCCGCGCAGCCGCTGCTGGCCTCCGCCGTGGTCGCCGCCACCGCGACCATGTATCCGCGCATTCTGATCGTGGTCGCGGTGGTGGCGCCGGGGCTGCTGCCGGTGCTGGCCTGGCCGCTGTTGCTGGCGGCGGCCTCGGTGCTCATTGCGGTGGGCTGGCGCTTCAAGCACGGGATGACGCCGGAGCATCCCGAATCGCTGCAACCCCGCAACCCCTTCGACCTGCGCTTCGTCTTGCTGTTCGCCGTCTTGCTGACCGTGGTGATGGTGGTCGCGCGCGGCTTGCAAACTTGGGTTGGCGAAGGCGGGCTCTACACTCTCGCCGCCGTCGCCGGACTGAGCGACGTGGACGCAATTACTCTATCGCTGTCCACCATGGCGACCGATGGAACGGTCGGCATGGTCACGGCCGCCACGGGGATCGTCATCGTGGCGGCGGTCAACACGCTCGTGAAGCCAGTTTTCGTCCTGGCAATCGCGGGCTGGCGCATGGCGGCCCACACCCTGATCCCCTTCGCCATCGGCCTCGCCGGAGGCGGCGTCGGGCTTTATGTGGCTCGCGGATTGGCCTGATAGGAGAGCAAGAGCCCTCACCCTCCCGCTGCGAAGGGGCAGCGGGCCCCTCCCTCTCCCGGAAGCGGGAGAGGGGAAATCTCCGGAGGGTCAGGGGCACCGCGAATGGCCGCAGGCGGTGCAGAGGTCGCAGCCTTCCTGGAACACCAGCGCCGCCGAGCCGCACTTCGGGCATTGGCGGGGGACGAGCGGGGCGCCGCCGACCGCGCGGCGTTGCTCCGCCGCCTCGGGACCGGCAAGCTCCCCGCGTTCGGGCAGAAAGCCGATGTCGATCATGTGCTGCTCGATCACCTCGCCGATGGCGGCCAGCAGCGAGGGCTTGTAGCGGCCCTTCAGCCAGGCCCCGCCGCGCGGATCGAAGACGGCCTTCAACTCCTCGACCACGAAGGCCACGTCGCCGCCGCGCCGGAACACCGCCGAGATCATGCGGGTGAGGGCGACCGTCCAGGCGTAGTGCTCCATGTTCTTCGAGTTGATGAAAATCTCGAAGGGCCGCCGCCGTCCGTCCTGCACGATGTCGTTCAGCGTGATGTAGATCGCGTGATCGCTCTCCGGCCATTTCAGCTTGTAGGTCCGGCCCGGCAGCACCTCCGGGCGCTCCAGCGGCTCGGTCATGTAGACGACTTCACCCGCCCCGGACGCCTGCTTTTCGGGCGTTTGCTCCGGCGTCGTCGTTTCCAGCACCGCGCCCGTCACTTCGTTCGGGCGGTAGGTGGTGCAGCCCTTGCAGCCCAGCTCGTAGGCTTGCCGATAGACGTCCTTGAACGCCTCGAAGCCGATATCGGCGGGCACGTTGATGGTCTTCGACACCGAGGAATCGATGTATTTCTGCACCGCCGCCTGCATCACCACATGCGCCGAGGGGGAAAGCGTCTGCGCGTCCACGAAGGCCTCCGGCAAGGGCGCGTCCTCGCCGAAACGCGCGCGGTAGGCGCTAACGGCGTAGTCGCGGACCTCCTCCTTATGGCGGCTGCCGTCGGGCATCAGCAGGATGCGGCTGTAGGCGAGGCTGTAGATCGGCTCCAGCCCGCTCGACACGTTGTTCGCCAGCAGCGAAATCGTTCCGGTGGGCGCGACCGAGGTGACGAGGCCGTTGCGAATGCCGTGCTGCGCAATCGCCTCACGCAATTCCGCATCCAGGCGCTTGACGGTCTCGCCTTGCAGGAACTTCTCGCGGTCGAAGAGGGGGAAGGGCCCGCGCTCCTTCGCCAGATCGACCGAGGCCATATAGGCGGCGCGGCGAAACGCCTGCATCCAGCGCTCCGTCGCATCGACGGCTGAACGGGAGCCGTAGACCAGCCCGCACATCGCCAGCGCATCCGCCAGCCCGGTCACGCCGAGCCCGATCCGCCGCTTCGCCATCGCCTCCGCGCGCTGCGCCTCCATCGGGAAACGCGCGGCGTCGATGGCGTTGTCGAGCATCCGCACCGCCGTCGGCACAAGCTCCGCCAGCGCCTCCAGGTCAAGCTCCGCCTCCGCCTCGAACGGCCGCTTCACCAGCGCCGCCAGATTGATCGAGCCGAGCAGGCAGGCGCCATAGGGGGGGAGGGGCTGTTCGCCGCAGGGATTAGTTGCATTTATTTCCTCGCAATACCACAAATTGTTGAGCTGGTTGATGCGGTCGATGAAGATCACGCCCGGTTCCGCGTAGTCGTAGGTCGCACGCATGATGCGCTCCCACAGGTCGCGGGCGCGGATCGTGCGGAACACCTCGCCGCCGAAGACCAGATCCCAGGCAGCATCTTCGCGCACCGCCTGCATGAACGCGTCGGTGGCGAGGACCGAGACGTTGAACATGCGCAGGCGGCCGGGGTCGCGCTTGGCGTCGATGAAATCCTCGATGTCGGGATGGTCGCAGCGCAGCGTGCCCATCATCGCGCCGCGCCGGGAGCC
>SKZV01000129.1 GCA_007127165.1 Rhodovibrio sp.
GCGACGAAGCAAAGGTCGGGGTCGGGGGCAACGCCCTCGCGCAGGCGGTAAACGGTCTTTCTGGTGCGCTCCAAACCAAAGCTGCGGTCCAGGAGCGGCTCAATATCCGGTTCGTCCTCGGGGCGTTCAGGCAGGATGTGAAACTTCAGCATGGCGTTTAAGGTCCGGCGGTTCGGCCGTCGTCGGGGCCGTAGGCGACTCTGGACACGAGAATGAACATCGTGTCCGCCTCATGCCTTCCGTGCTGCTGAATGGGCTAACGCCTTCGGCACGAAAAGCGGCGCGCACTGCAAGCGGGGCGCGCGAGCATCGTTCGTCGTCGCGCCCTGCGCTCGGAAGTGTGCTGCAAAGACGTGCCCACCGCGCCGCTCATGCCTCATCCCGTGAATGGTTTGCCGCAGACTCTAATAACACCGCGATCTACTAGCACAGCGCGCACCCACCGCCAAGAGAGGTTGTGCACTCTGTCCTGCCCCTCAAGCGGGTGAGATGGGCGAGGATTGCGATGGTGGCCCGGCTGTGTCGCATTTCGGACTTTGTCAGTCGCCCCGCCAGGAGACAGCGTGTACCGTGATTCGGTGGTAATTGCTCTAACATTGCGACCACAGCCTGACGTGTTTATACCTTGGAGGTGGCCCGTAACGCCTATAAAGCCCACGCGGGGAGCACGCACGCCCCACTGGGTAGCAGAGGCAACAAAAACAAGGAGTTGCCCGCAATATCCGAAGCTGCTGGCAGCTCCGCGCGAGGCCGGTTGCCGAGCGGCTAGGAAAGTGGTTACCTTCGCGTACCGCGCGAATGAGCGAGCCAGTCTGAGATCGGTGCCGCCGAGCGCTCGCACAGGATGAGTCGGAGATCCGTTAGAATCGAAACATGAGATTCAGCGCGCCTGTATGGAGTAAAAAGCGACCAAGGAGACAACGTTTAATGACAATGGACAGGAGGCATCATGGCTGAATCATCAGGGGAAGTAACCCCCGAGGGCAAGGCGAACATTGTCGCCACGGACTACACCGTAGGTCAGGACAATATACAGAGGGAGCTCGGGCCGTTCGGTCTCGATATCCACAATCCGGTATTCGTAGTCTCCGGCCTTACGATCGCCGCTTTTGTCTTCCTGACCCTCGCCCTCCCGGACATCGCCGGTGAATTCTTCAACTGGCTTCGCCCGGCGCTCACCTCCACCTTCGACTGGTTCTTCCTTTCCGCCGCAAACATCTTCGTGCTCGTGGCGGTCGGCTTGATGGTTTCGCCGCTCGGCAAGGTGCGCTTGGGCGGGACCGAGGCCAAGGCCGACTATTCCTATCTCGGCTGGTTCGCGATGCTTTTCGCAGCCGGTATGGGCATCGGCCTGATGTTCTTTGGCGTCGCCGAGCCGCTTACCCACTTTTCCACGTCCGTTGCGGAAGGCGCGGGCGCGCCCGATAGCTGGGCTCCGCTGGCCGGTGCGGCGGGAGATCAGGAAGCCGCCCGCCAGCTTGGCATGGCGGCGACGATTTTCCACTGGGGCCTGCACCCCTGGGCGATCTATGCCATCGTGGCGCTGTCTCTTGCGCTCTTCGCCTATAACAAGGGCCTGCCGCTTTCGGTCCGCTCGATCTTCTATCCGATCTTCGGCGAGCGGGTCTGGGGCTGGACCGGGCACATCATCGACACGCTCGCGGTTTTCGCCACACTGTTCGGACTGGCGACCTCGCTTGGATTCGGTGCTGAGCAGGCTAATGCTGGCCTGGAGGCGCTCTTTGGCATTCCAGTCACCGATACATCGAAGGTGCTGCTGATTATCGGCATTACCGCGATTGCACTGATCTCGGTTTATCGTGGTATAGACGGCGGCGTGAAGCGCCTGTCCGAGATCAACATGGTGCTCGCGGCCCTGTTGTTGCTCTTTGTCATCATTGGCGGCCCGACGCTGGCGATCATGACCGGGTTCTTCGGCAACTTCGTGGCTTATGGCCAGCATCTGCCAGCGCTTTCAAACCCCTTCGCCCGACCGGACGCGAACTTCTCGCAGGGCTGGACCGCGTTCTACTGGGCGTGGTGGATTTCCTGGTCACCCTTCGTGGGCATGTTCATCGCGCGTGTCAGCCGTGGCCGCACGGTGCGGGAATTCATCTTCTGCGTGCTGCTGATCCCGACGGTGGTGTCGGTGCTGTGGATGACCGCGTTCGGCGGCACCGCGATCAGCCTCGTGAACGAGGGCTATCAGGCGATCGCCGACGCGCCGCTTGAGCTTCAGCTCTTTTCCATGCTGGCTGAGCTGCCCATTGCGCAGATCACTTCCTTCGTCGGCATCGTGTTGGTGATCGTCTTCTTCGTGACCTCCTCGGATTCCGGTTCGCTGGTGATCGACACCATCACGGCCGGCGGCAAGGTGGACGCGCCGAAGACCCAGCGGATGTTCTGGTGCATCTTCGAGGGCTTGGTGGCGATTGCCCTGTTGCTCGGCGGCGGTTTGGCGGCGCTTCAGGCGGCAGCGGTCTCCACCGGTTTGCCATTCGCGGCCGTCCTCTTGCTTGCGTGCTATGCCCTAATCAAGGGGCTGATGTCCGAGCCGCGTGCCAAATAGGCGTTCGGCGACGGCAGACGGAAGGCGCCGCTCCCCTCATCCGGGAGCGGCGTTTTTCTATGGCTCCGCCATCTCGTCCCAATAGGGACGGTCGGTGAAGTGTTTCGCCAGAAAATCGACGAAGACCCGGACCTTGGGCGATAGGTTGCGGGTGGCCGGGAAAACCGCGTAAACCGCCCCGTCCTCTGCGTGCGTCCAGTTGTCCAGGAGGCTTTCCAGCTTCGCGGCGCGCAGGTCGTCGGCGGCGATGAAGCGCGGCAACAGCGCGATGCCGGCGCCGCCTCGCGCGGCGGCAAGAAGAGCGTCGCCGTTGTTCGCCTCCAACCGCCCCTTCACCGAAACGCGGACTTCGCCGTCCGTGCCTTTGAAGCGCCACTCCTTGCCGGACGAGAGGTAGCTGTAGATCAGGCACTGGTGATCGACGAGGTCCGTGGGGTGGCGGGGACGGCCGTGGCGCGCAAGGTAGCTTGGCGCGGCGCAGAGCACCTGGCGTTGCGGCGAAAGCCGCCGGGCGACCAGGCTGGAGTCCGGCAACTTACCGACCCGCACTGTCATGTCGTAGCCTTCCTCGACCAGATCCACGGTGCGGTCGCTGAGCTGCAGATCCACCGATAGTTCGGGGTAGCGCTCAAGAAACTCGGCGAGGCGCGGCGCGACATGGCGCAGTCCGAACGACATCGGCGCGTTGACGCGCAAGGTGCCGCGCGGGGCCGCCGCAAGATGGTTAACCGCCGCCTCCGCCGCCTCCGCGTCGGCCACGACCAACCGGCAGCCTTCGTAAAAGGCCGTCCCCGCCTCGGTCAGCGAAAGCCGGCGCGTGGTTCGGTTGAGGAGGCGCACCCCCAAGCGATCCTCCAGCCGGGCAACTTGCTTGGAAACCGCCGATTTCGATAGGTCGAGCCCTTGCGCGGCGCGGGAGAAACTCCCTTCTTCAACGACACGGGCAAAGACCGCCATAGCCGTCAGGTGGTCGAGCGTCACGGAGCCCTCCGTTTCTAAAAAGAAACAATCCAGTGCGATATTGTCATATTATCACCGGAACACAAACACTCTATTTTAACCATTGAAGCGAGAAAGCCTCATCACAAAGGTCCCGAGAGGGATCGACCATTTGGAGGAAATATCATGGCGAAAGTGCTCGTACTCTACTACTCCAGCTACGGCCACGTGGAGACCATGGCGAAGGCGGTTGCCGAGGGCGCGCAAGGCGTTGCGGGAACCGAGGTGACGATCAAGCGCGTGCCGGAATTGGTGCCGGAGGAAGTGCGCGAGAAGTCCGGCTACGCGACCGACCAGGATGCCCCGGTGCTGCAGGACGTCAACGAGATGGCCGACTACGACGCCATCATCGTCGGCACACCGACGCGCTTCGGCAACATGGCGAGCCAGATGCGCAACGTTTGGGACCAGACCGGCGGACTGTGGGCCAACGGCAAGCTGATCGGCAAGGTCGGCAGCGCCTTTACCTCCACCGCCTCGCAGCACGGCGGCCAGGAGACCACGCTCACCTCGATCCACACGACCTTGATGCACCACGGCATGGTGATCGCCGGGGTGCCTTATAGCTGCGCCGGTCTGACCAAGATGGACGAGATCAGCGGCGGCACGCCCTATGGTGCGAGCACGATGGCAGGCGGCGACAACAGCCGTCAGCCGAGCGAAAACGAACTTGATATCGCCCGCTTCCAGGGCCGCCACGTCGCCGAGATCGCAGCGAAGCTGCACGGGTAATCGCCGTAAACGGATTTAACGAGGAGATAACTCATGGGCTTGCTCGTCGAAGGCGTCTGGCACGACAGGTGGTACGATACCAAGAAGCACGGCGGGCGTTTCGTGCGGCAGGAGAGCGCGTTTCGCAACTGGATCGGAGCCGGCGCTTCCCCGGACTTTCCGGCGGAAGCGGGCCGCTATCACCTTTATGTGTCCTACGCTTGCCCCTGGGCGCATCGCATCCTGATCATGCGGGCGCTGAAGGGGCTGGAAGAGGCGATCTCCTTCGACACGGTGCATTGGCACATGGCGGAGCAGGGCTGGCCCTTCTCCCCGGAGTATCCTGATCGCGTAAACGGGAAAAGCGCGCTGCACGAGGTCTACGCCGAGGCGAAGAGCGATTATACCGGCCGCGTCACCGTGCCCGCGCTGTGGGACCGCAAGCGCCGGACCATCGTGAACAACGAGTCGGCCGATTTGCTCCGCATCCTCAATAGCGGCTTCGATGGTTTCGCCAAGCGGCCGGAGCTGGATTTCTACCCCGAAAGCCTGCGGGGAGAGATCGACGCGGTGAACGAGCGCGTCTACCACACGGTGAACAATGGTGTGTACAAGTGCGGCTTCGCCACCACGCAGGCAGCCTACGAGGAAGCCTTCGACGCGTTGTTCGAGTCACTGGATTGGCTGGAGGATCGGCTGTCGCGTCACCGGTTCTTGGCCGGGGAACACCTCACGGAGGCGGATATTCGGCTGTTCACCACGCTGGTGCGTTTCGACCCGGTGTATGTCGGGCATTTCAAGTGCAACAAGCGCCGTATCGCCGACTATCCGAACCTCCGGGGCTTCACGCGGGAAGTCTATCAGCTTCCCGGCGTGAAGGAGACGACGCGCTTCGACCACATCAAGAACCACTACTACGTCAGCCACACCTCGGTGAACCCGACGCAGATCGTGCCCAAGGGGCCGGAGGTCGACCTGGATGCCCCGCA
>SKZV01000207.1 GCA_007127165.1 Rhodovibrio sp.
CCGCCGGGCAGCATCGATTTCAGCCGCTCCTGGCCCTGACGGATTGCATCCTCGAAGTCGGGGGGCCGCTGGCCTCCGCCGCCTCCGCCACCACTGCCGAAGGGCCCGCCGCCACGGCCGCCGCCGCCGCCGGGTCCATTATTCCGGCCGCCGCCGCCCCACGGGCCGCCTCCGCCACCGGAGCCGCCACCCCACGGGCCGCCGCCGCCGCCTCCTTGCGATTGCCAAGGCATGATTCGCTACTCTCCAAAATAATAGTCGCGCGCTACATGGTACGGTATGGTCGCCGATCCGAAACGGGATGATCGCCTCGGCTGCAGAGAGGAGCGGAGCCGTTCCATTGTCCGAAAATCGCTCTCCCGGTCGAAGGCGGTCTTTGCACGCCTCGACCCATCGACCATATCTTGCCTACAGGTTTAACGCGTTCGCGCCGTCAGCGAAACCTTATAAAACAATATTGTGCCAGAACCGGAGAGATCAACTATGAGTCGGGTGAGCGAAGAACGCGTCATGGAGGCGCTTCGGACGATTATCGAGCCGCGGCACCAGCAGGACATCGTCAGTCTGTCGATGGTATCGGGCCTCGTGATCAAGGACGGCAACATCGGTTTCGCTATCGAAGTCGATCCCGCCGAGGGCGAGCGCATGGAGCCGCTGCGCAAGGAAGCGGAAAAGACGGTCCTGGCGCTCAGCGGCGTCTCCTCCGTCACCGCGGTGCTGACGGCTCACAGCGAGGCTCCCTCTGGTGGCGAGAGCGTGCGCAAGCCCGAGCAGGCGGCGAGCGGCCAACAGTCGCAGGCCCCGCAAGGCCAAGCGCCGAAGGGCCAGCCGCAACAGAGCCAGCAGCAGCAACAGGGCATGGCCCCCGGTGTGAAGGCCATCGTGGCGGTGGCCAGCGGCAAGGGCGGAGTCGGCAAGTCCACCACCGCCGTGAACCTCGCGCTGGCGTTTGCCCGGCACGGCCTCGCGACCGGCGTCTTGGACGCGGATATCTACGGCCCGTCGATCCCCCGGATGCTCGGCGTTTCCGGCCGCCCGCAGTCACCCGACGGGAAGCGCCTGAAGCCGATGGAAAACCACGGCGTGAAGATCATGTCGATGGGTTTCCTGGTCGAAGAGGACACCCCGATGATCTGGCGCGGGCCGATGGTGCAAAGCGCCATTCAGCAGATGCTGCGAGACGTCGATTGGGGCGAACTCGACGTGCTGGTCGTCGATATGCCGCCGGGGACCGGTGACGCGCAGTTGACGCTGGCGCAGCAGGTGCCGCTGGCCGGCGCGGTCATCGTGACGACGCCGCAGGATATTGCGTTGCTGGACGCGAAGAAGGGGCTGAACATGTTCCGCAAGGTGGACGTGCCGGTCTTCGGCATCGTCGAGAACATGAGCTACTTCCTCTGTCCGCACTGCGGCGAGCGCAGCGACATCTTCTCCGCCGGCGGTGGCAAGCGCGAGGCGGAGCGTCTGGGCACCGACCTTCTGGGTGAAATCCCGCTCGACATCGCCATCCGCGAAACCTCCGACGGCGGCAATCCGATCGTCATGTCGCAACCGGACAGCGCCCACGCCGAAGCCTATATGCGGATCGCCGGAGGCCTCCGCGACAAGCTGAAAGGCACCGTCGGCCAGGGCCGCGAGGCGCCCCGGATCGTCATGCAATAATGCTTTAATTTGTAGGGCGTCGAGCGCTTCTTAAACCCACACAACGCCGAAGGGCCGGACCTTGCGCCAAGGTCCGGCCCTTTTCCCGCCGTCGTGCGGTGAGGCGAGGTTAGTTCTTGGCCTTGTCTACGAGCTTGCTTTCCGACAGCCAGGGCATCATGCCGCGCAGCTTGGCGCCGACTTCTTCGATGTTGTGCTCGGCGTGGCGGCGGCGTTCGGCCTTGAAGTGCGGCTGACCGGCTTGATTCTCCAGGACCCAGTCGCGGGCGAACTTGCCGGACTGGATGTCTTCGAGGATCTCCTGCATCCGGTACTTGGTCTCCTCGTCGATGACGCGCGGACCGCTCTTGTAATCGCCATACTCCGCCGTGTTGGAGATCGAGTAGCGCATATTGGCGAGCCCGCCCTCGTACATCAGATCGACGATCAGCTTCACTTCGTGCATGCACTCGAAGTAGGCCATCTCCGGCGCGTAGCCCGCCTCGACCAGCGTTTCGTAGCCCGCCGTGATCAGCGCCGACAGTCCGCCGCAGAGCACCGCCTGCTCGCCGAAGAGGTCGGTCTCGCATTCCTCGCGGAAGGTGGTTTCGATCACGCCCGCACGGCCGCCGCCGATGGCGCAGGCGTAAGAGAGGCCGATTTCGTGCGCGTTGCCGGAGGCGTCCTGGTGCACCGCCAGCAGGCAGGGCACGCCCGCGCCGCGATTGTACTCGCTGCGCACCAGGTGGCCCGGCCCCTTCGGCGCGATCATGAAGACGTCGAGGTCGGGGCGCGCCTCGATCAGGCCGAAGTGGATGTTCAGCCCGTGCGCGAAGGCGATGGCCGTGTTCTCGCGCATGTTGGCGGCAAGGCTGTCGCGGTAGAGGTCGGCCTGCAACTCGTCGGGCGTCAGGATCATCACGACGTCGGCCCACTTCGCGGCTTCCTCCGGGGTCATGACCTCCATCCCGGCGTTCTTGACCTTGTCAGCGGTCTTGGAGCCCGCGCGCAGCGCCACGCGGATGTGCTCCGCGCCGCTGTCCTTCAGGTTGTTGGCATGGGCATGGCCCTGGCTGCCGTAGCCGACGATGGCGACCTTCTTCCCCTTGATCAGGTTCACATCGGCATCGCGATCATAATAGACACGCATGGTTTTCTTCCTCGTTTGAATTCTTGTGCTCCGCCGCGCTCCCGCTTGGCGCTAATGGCCCGGCGCTAAAGCGCTTCTTTAACGATAATGCCTACGCTTGCAACCCCTCCGCGCCGCGCTGGATGGCGACGACGCCGGTGCGCGACACGTCGATCAGGCCCAGCGGGCGCATCAGGGCGACAAAGGCGTCGAGCTTGTCGGTCTTGCCGGTCATCTCGAAAACGAAGTGCTCATGGCTCGCATCCACCACGCGCGCCTTGAAAATATCCGCGATGCGCAGCGCCTCCACCCGCTTTTCGCCCGCGCCGCGCACCTTGATGAGCGCCAGTTCGCGCTCGACGTAGGGGCCGCTGACGGTGAGGTCGGAGACCGTGTGCACCGGCACCAGACGGCCGAGTTGCGCCTTGATCTGCTCCAGGATCATCGGCGTGCCGCTGGTTACCACGGTGATGCGCGACAGGCGGTTTTCCGGGTCCACCTCGGTCACGGTCAGGCTTTCGATGTTGTAGCCTCGCCCTGAAAACAGGCCGATGACGCGCGCCAGCACGCCCGGTTCGTTGTTCACCAGGACGGCGATCGTGCGCTTCTCGGAGTGGGTCTGCTGGCGCAGGATGTCGGGATTGTCGATCATGTCTTGCCGTTTTTCTTTTTGTGCTGCAAAGCCTGGAGGCTTGGCCTTGGGATCAAAGCGAGCGGCGCGGGCGCATCGCCAACTGCGCCCACGCCGCCAGCCGGTGTCCGGGGGCGGTTATTCGGCCGAAGCCTAAACCAGAACCATGCCTTCCTCGGAAACCGGGCTTGCCGCCCGGTCGTTCGGCCCCAGCAGCATTTCGTTGTGCGCCGCGCCTGAGGGGATCATCGGGAAGCAGTTCTCGGTCTGATCGACGCAGCAGTCGAAGATCACCGGCCGCCGGACGTCCAGCATCTCCTTGATCTTGTCGTCGAGTTCCCCCGGCTTGGTCGCGCGCAGCCCCACCGCGCCATAGGCTTCCGCCAGCTTCACGAAGTCGGGCAGGCTGTCGCTGTAACTCTCGGAATAGCGCTCGCCGTGGAGGAGTTCCTGCCACTGCCGGACCATGCCCATCCACTGGTTGTTGACGATGAAGATCTTCACCGGCAGGCGGTACTGCACCAGCGTCGACATCTCCTGCATGTTCATCAGGATCGAGGCCTCGCCGGCCACGTCGATCACCAGCGCGTCAGGATGCGCGACCTGAACCCCCATCGCGGCGGGAAGGCCGTAGCCCATCGTCCCGAGCCCGCCCGATGTCATCCAGCGATTCGGACTGTTGAACTTGAAGAACTGCGCCGCCCACATCTGGTGCTGGCCCACCTCGGTGGAGATATAGGGAGCCTGATCCTTGGTCAGCTCGTAAAGCCGCTCGATGGCGTACTGCGGCTTGATGATCTCGCCCTTCTGTTCGTAATGCAGGCAGTCACGGCCGCGCCACGCGCCGATCTGCTCCCACCAGCCGTCCAGCGCCTTCTTGTCCAGCTTGTGCCGACGCTCCTTCCACATGGCGATCATCGCGCGCAGCACTTCGGCCACGTCGCCGACGACCGGCACGTCCACCACGACGTTCTTGTTGATCGAACTGGGGTCGATGTCGATCTGGATCTTCTTCGATCCCGGCGAGAAGGCGGTGAGCCTGCCGGTCACCCGGTCGTCGAAGCGCGCGCCCACCGCCAGCATGACGTCGCAGTCGTGCATCGCGTGGTTGGCCTCGTAGGTGCCGTGCATCCCCAACATGCCGAGGAACTGCGGATCGGTCCCCGGATAGGCGCCAAGGCCCATCAGCGTGTTGGTGATCGGCGCGCCGGTCATCCGCGTGAACTCGATCAAAAGCTCCGAGGCCTCGTCGCCCGAATTGATCACGCCGCCACCGGCATAGATGATCGGCTTGCGCGCCTTGGCGAAAATTTCCACCGCCTGCTCAACCTGCCGGTGATCGCCGGTGGTCTGCGGGTTATAACTGCGGTGCTGGATGCTCTCGCGCTCTATATAATCGCCCGACGCTTGCAGAATGTCCTTCGGCAGATCCACCACGACCGGTCCCGGACGCCCGGAGCGCGCGACATAGAACGCCTCGTGCATGGTGCGCGGCAGCTCCTCGATGGTCTTGACGAGGTAGTTGTGCTTGGTGCAGGGCCGCGTGATCCCGGTGGTGTCCGCCTCCTGGAAGGCGTCGTTGCCGATCAGATGCGTGGGCACCTGCCCGGTCAGGCAGACAATCGGGATCGAGTCCATCAGCGCGTCGGTCAGTCCGGTCACGGCGTTGGTCGCGCCGGGGCCGGAGGTCACCAGCACCGCTCCGACCTTGCCGGTGGATCGGGCATAGCCCTCGGCGGCGTGAACGGCGGCCTGCTCGTGGCGCACCAGGATGTGGCGTAGCGAGTTCTGCTTGAACAGCGCGTCGTAGATCGGAAGGACTGCCCCGCCCGGATAGCCGAAAATGGTGTCAACGCCCTGATCGCGCAGGGCTTGAATGACCATTTCCGCGCCGGACATCTTCTCGCTCGACATAACTTCCGATCCTTTGTTTCTTGCCAGCCTGTAGTGCTTACGAACCCTGAAAAAAACCAGCCTTTCGGCAGGGGAGTGATCGGGAAGCTAGAGCCTCAAGGTTGCGCCGTCAATAGGAACCAGCGAATTTCATTAAAGATTACGGGGTCCAGGCTTTCCGAAAATTGCGCATAGAGCATGGCAGCCTTGTCGAAATCGCGGGGCGTCTGATGGCGCAGCCAAGTCCGTTGCCGCTTGGCGTAGCGCCGCGTGGCGGCCTGTGCGGCGGCGAGCGCCTGCGCGCGTGTGCGCTCTCCGTAAAGGTAGGAAGCCAGCTCCGGCACGCCAACCGCTCGCATGGCGGGAAGCGCCGGGTCGAGCCCCTGATCCAGTAGCGCCCGCACCTCATCCAGTGCGCCTTCCTCCAACATCTTTTCCAGCCTGGCTTCTATCCGCGCATTCAAGGCGGCGCGGGGCGGCAGCGCTGCAATCGCCAACGCGTCGTAGTCAGCGGCCACGGTAGTCTGCATGCGCTGGTAGTCCGCGAGCGACCGCCCCGTCGCCTCAACAACCTCCAGCGCGCGGGCGATGCGTTGGCCGTCGGCGGGCTTCAGCCGGGCCGCCATCTCCGGGTCCCGCAATGCAAGTTCGCCGTGCAGGGCTTGCGGGTCCAGCGTACGCTGGCGCTGGCGTACGGCGGCGCGTACGGCCTCGGGAATCTCCGGTACCGCCGCCAGCCCGCGTTGCAGCACACGCAAGTAGAGTCCCGTCCCGCCGACCAGGATCGGCAGTTTACCGAGCGCCAGAGCCGCCTCGATCTCCCGGACGGCCAGCGTACGCCACTGTTCGGCGGAGCAGTCGCGGCTGGCGGGCAGGACGCCGAAAAGGCGATGGGGAACGCGGGCCTCTTCCTCGGGAGTCGGCCGGGCGGAGAGGATGCGCAAATCGCCGTACACCTGCATCGAGTCCGCGTTGATCACCACACCGTCGAAGGTCTCGGCAATACGGATCGCCAGCGCCGATTTGCCGCAGGCGGTCGGTCCCGTGATCGCAAGGATCGGCGGGCGCGCGCTTGGCTGTACGAGAGTCCCGGTATCGCTCATCGAGGTCGCGCGGCTTGTCCTTCCGGGTCGGTGTGGCTATGAAGTGCGTCATGACAGACGCGCAAAACACGGACTCCCAGGTCCTTACCCTTATCGCGGCCCTCACGGCAAGCACCCTGACTCCGCAGATCGCGGAGGCTGCCGGGGAGGCGCTGGCGCGCGCCGGGGCCACGGTCGAATCGCCCGACTGGCTGGCCGAGGGTGTCGCCTGCGACATCGGCTACAGCGGCCTGGACCCACGGACGGCGGAGGCGGCGGTGGAGCCGTTGCTTCGCGCGGTGTCGGTCGACGCGGCGGCCCAGGCTCGCCATGGGCGGCGCAAGAAGGCGCTGGTGGCCGACATGGACTCCACCATCGTCACCTCGGAGACGCTGGATGAGTTGGCGGCCGCCGCCGGTCTGAAGGACAAGATCGCGGCGATCACGGCGCGGGCGATGAACGGCGAACTGGATTTCGCCGACTCGCTGCGCGAACGCGTGGCGATGCTGGAGGGGTTGGCGGAGGTGGCGCTCGCCGAGACGCTGGCGCAGGTCGAACTGACGCCCGGCGCGCAGACACTGGTCGCCACGATGCGGGCGCATGACTGCGGCGCAGCGTTGGTTTCCGGCGGCTTCATGGCGATTGCCGAGCCGGTGGCGGCAAGGTGCGGGTTCGAGCGCGTCGTGGCAAATCGCCTGGAGATCGTGGGCGGCGTCCTGACCGGCCGCGTGATCGAGCCGATCGTGGGCCGCGAGGCCAAGGTGGAGACGCTGGAAAAGATCGCCCTCGACAAAGGGATCGCGCTTGCCGACGTCTGCGCCGTCGGCGACGGGGCGAACGACCTGCCGATGCTTCTGGCGGCGGGTCTCGGCGTCGCCTTCCACGCCAAGCCAACCGTTCGAGTCGCGGCGCGGGTGAAGGTCAACCACGGCGATCTGACGGCGCTGCTTTATCTGCAAGGCTACCGCCGCGAGGAGTTCGTATCCTGAGCCTTCGGTCTTTCGCGGCGCCTGCTCGAGCAGGATGGCGTATCTTCGAATGGCCATAGCGCTTTAGCTGGCAAGCCGAAGATCATTGACAGAAGCTGCATATGCCTTTTTACTCGGCAGGAATTTAAGGCAGTTCCATAGTTCCGAAATGAGGTACACGATGCAGCATCCTTCTCCTAAAGTCCTCGGTAATCGCATTCGCGGCCGCCGCGAACAACTCGGCCTCTCGGCTTCGGCGCTCGCGCGACGGACCGGTGTGACCCGGGACACCCTTGCCGCCTGGGAAAGCGGGCAGAGCGAGCCTCGCGCCAACAAGCTGATGATGTTGGCCGGAGTTCTCGGAACGAACGTTGCGTGGTTGCTGGAAGGCGACGGCGGTTGCGGTCCCTCGCCGGAACCCGCGAACGACGTGGCGGGAATGCGCGAACAGCTTGGACAGGCGCGCGGGCTGGTGGAAAACCTCTCGCACATGCTGGACGCGCTGCAACGCCGCCTGGACGAGCTGGAAAGCGACAAGAGCCGGGGGTGATCCTTGTCCGCCGGGGGCAACGCGCCACCTCTTCTCGGATAGCGGGATGAGTCCAGTGTCCCTGCTTCCAGCGCCGTTACGAAGGGGAGCGCATGTATATCGAGCCGAAGCCGCTAAAATCCTATCCGTTCTATCTGCGTCCGTTCTTCTGGAACCAGAAGCGCAAATACGGGGCCGTGCTGGAGCCGGGGCTACTGTGGGGGCGGGCACCGCGGATGTTCGTCGCCGTGGCATCCATGGTCGGTATTCTGGACCGAAAGGGCTCCCCTCTGCCTCCGGCGTTGCGCTCTCTGGTGACGGTGCGCGTTTCGCAGATCAACCACTGCGCTTTCTGCGTCGACGTGAACTCGGCAACGCTCCACAAGCGCGGCGTCGGTTGGGAGAAGATCGAGGCGTTGCACGACTGGCAGTCCAGCAACCATTTCGACGAGATGGAGCGCGCCGTCCTTGCCTATACCGAGGCGGTGACGCGCACCGAGGGCCGGGTGGACGCGGAGATGATGGCGGAGGTGAAGCGCCATTTCGACGACGACGCGGTGGTCGAGTTGACGGGGCTCATCGCATTCCAGAACATGTCGAGCAAATTCAACAATGCCCTCGACGTGCCGCCGCAAGGGTTCTGCCAAATCCCGCAAGGGTCTTAGCCACAGAATTAAAGGGCGGCTCGTTAAGCTTTCCGTAATGGTCTTGCGATTGACTCTTGTCCAAGCCGTTGCGAAGAGGTTAGAAAACGAGGGGCGAGGTTTGACCTCCGCTCCTGCGTGCCGCGATGGATGGCCGAGCAAGGCTTTGGCCTTGGCCGGGAGCGGCGGAGCGAGCGACTGACTCCGGAATTGTGAGGCTTGCGGTTAACGAAATGCAGAGCATAGCCACCTGCACCGTCGGAAGCGACGCTTTGCCCGTTCGGGCGAGGCGGGCGCCGGCTGTGCGGTCGCGCTCTGCCGCGTTCGCCGTGCAGCCGGCTTCCGCGCCGGGCGTTTCCGCCTCGCTGGGCCATTGTCCGCTGCCGACTTCTAACTTCTTCGTGGGTGACGCGCTCCTGCTTCTTATGAGCCCCTGAGCGCTGCCCGTGCCGTCGGGGTGCAGGCGTTCAGGGGGACGAGGGTAAGGGCACCCCGGCCACGCGGGCATGACAGAAACAGGTCCCGCGACAGTGACGCGTCATCTTGAGGGAAGAGGTTTAACGGCGATGAGTAGCGTATCCGACGGCTCCAAATCACAAGCCCCCGTTGTCCGGGACGATGAAGGCAACCGCGTGGTGATCTTCGACACCACTCTGCGCGACGGCGAGCAGTCGCCCGGCTGCACGATGAACCTTGAAGAGAAGGTCTCGGTCGCCAAGGTCCTCGACGACATGGGCGTCGACGTGATCGAGGGCGGCTTCCCGATTTCCTCGATCGGAGACTTCGAGGCGGTCTCCGCCATCGCGAAGCAGGCGAAGCAGGCGCAGGTCGCCGGATTGGCCCGCGCGCGTCCCGGCGATATCGACCGTGCGTGGGAAGCGGTGCGCCACGGCGTGCGGCCGCGGATCCACACCTTCCTGTCAACTTCGCCACTGCATATGAAGTACAAGCTCCAGATGGAGCCCGACGCGGTTCATGAGGCGGTGATCGAAAGCGTCTCCTACGCCCGCAATCTCTGCGACAACGTGGAGTGGTCCCCGGAGGACGGCACGCGCACGGAGCACGATTTCCTGTGCCGCTGCGTCGAGTCTGCGATTCGCGCCGGGGCCACGACGATCAACATTCCGGATACTGTCGGCTATACGGTGCCGGAGGAGTTCTACGAGCTGATCGCCATGCTGCGCAATCGCGTGCCGAACATCGACAAGGCGATCATCTCGGTCCACTGCCACAACGACCTCGGCTTGGCGGTGGCGAATTCGCTGGCCGCTCTGCGCGCCGGGGCGCGGCAGATCGAATGCACCATCAACGGCATCGGCGAGCGCGCGGGCAACGCGGCGCTGGAAGAGATCGTGATGGCGCTGAAGACCCGGCAGGACGTCATGCCCTACCACTGCGGCGTCGACAGCCGTTACATCACCAAGGCCTCGCGCCTCGTGTCCGGCATCACCGGCTTCAATGTGCAGCCGAACAAGGCCATCGTCGGCAAGAACGCCTTCGCGCACGAGTCCGGCATTCATCAGGACGGCATGCTGAAGAACGCCGAGACTTACGAGATCATGACGCCGGAATCGGTGGGCTTGAAGCGCTCCACCCTGGTGATGGGCAAGCACTCCGGCAAGCACGCGTTCCGCTCGAAGCTGAAGGAACTGGGTTATGAGCTGAGCGACAACGAGCTGGCCGACGCCTTCTACCGCTTTAAGGACCTCGCGGACCATAAGAAGGAGGTTTTCGACGAGGATCTGGTGGCGCTGGTGGATGACGCCGTGCTGCGCCACAACGACACCATCCAGTTCGTCTCGCTGGGCGTCCACTGCGGCAGCGACGAGCCGCAGACGGCGGACCTTGAGCTTGTCGTTTCGGGAGAACGCAAGCGCGCCGACAAGGTGCTGGGCTCCGGTCCGGTCGACGCGACATTCCGCGCGATCCGGCAGATCTGGCCGCATGAGGCGACGCTGGAGCTTTATCAGGTCCATGCCGTCACCGGCGGCACCGATGCGCAGGCAGAGGTGACGGTGCGCCTTGCCGAAGAGGGCAAGACGGTGATCGGGCAGGGGGCCGACTACGACACGCTGGTCGCCTCGGCGCGCGCCTATGTGAACGCGCTGAACAAGCTGATCGTGAAGCGGGAGAAGACCGCGCCGCCCGAAGAGGCGGCGGCGGACGACGCGCTGGCGGTGTGACGGCGACGAGCCGGAAACGGGACGGGATACGATGATGGGGGCCGGTTGCATCGAAGGGGGCTTGACGAGGATGCAACCGGCCTTGAAATCGCCGTGGAAACGCGCTATCGCCTCTTTGGCGTGGTCCACGGCAAATCTGGAGCATTTTCGGGCGGACAGTTCGGTTCGGCGGTCTTTGGCCGTCAGGCGGGCGCCGGTTCGTCGTCGAAAACGCGCAAAAGCAAAGATCGGGAGTGTATTTCGCGAGTCGTCGCGAAGGAAATACGCTCTAGTGGCGCAGGGGATATAGGCACACAATGTTCTCCCGACTTCTCGGCTTTCTCTCCGCCGACATGGCGATCGACCTTGGGACCGCGAATACCCTGGTCTATGTCAAGGGGCGCGGGATCGTCCTCAACGAACCTTCGGTTGTCGCGATTGCCGAGATCAAGGGGAAGAAGCAGGTTCTCGCTGTCGGTGACGAGGCAAAGATGATGCTGGGCCGCACGCCCGGCAACATCCAGGCGATCCGGCCCTTGCGCGACGGCGTGATCGCCGACTTCGACGTCGCGGAGGAGATGATCAAGCACTTCATCCGCAAGGTGCACAACCGCCGCTCCTTCGCCTCGCCGCAGTGTATCGTCTGCGTACCCTCGGGCTCAACGGCGGTGGAGCGCAGGGCGATTCAGGAATCGGCGGAAGCAGCCGGTGCGCGCCGCGTCTTCCTGATCGAGGAGCCGATGGCGGCGGCGATCGGCGCGGGCCTTCCGGTGACCGAGCCGACGGGGTCGATGGTGGTGGACGTCGGCGGCGGCACGACCGAGGTGGCGGTGCTCTCGCTGGGCGGGATCGTCTATTCGCGCTCGGTGCGCGTCGGCGGCGACAAGATGGACGAGGCGATCATTGCCTACATCCGCCGCAACAGCAACCTGCTGGTCGGCGAGGGATCGGCGGAGCGCATCAAGAAGCAGATCGGCTCCGCCTGCCCGCCCGAGCATGGCGAGGACGGGCGGACGATGGAGATCAAGGGCCGCGACTTGATGAACGGCGTTCCCAAGGAACTCATCATCTCGGAGCGGCAGATTTCCGAATCCCTGGCCGAGCCCGTGGGGGCCATCGTGGAGGCGGTGAAGGTCGCGCTGGAGCACTCCGCCCCGGAACTCGCCGCCGATATCGTCGACAAGGGGATCGTGCTGACGGGCGGTGGCGCATTGCTGGGGAACTTGGACTATGTGCTGCGTGCCTCAACTGGGCTTCCGGTGTCCATTGCGGACGATCCGCTGTCGTGCGTGGCGCTGGGCACCGGCCGGTGCCTGGAAGAAATGAAGACGTTGAAGAACGTTCTGATCTCGATGTATTAATATCGGGTCGGGGGCAGCTTCCGGACGGTCCATGTAAAACCGCGATTCTTTGTCGAATTATTAACGGATGGTTGCAAGACTCCCAGGGGAGATTCACAGCCGGATCGAGGAGTCTGCAACTGATCCGGTTATCGGGAGGGCCTGAGTGACACGACCCGCGGGTTCGCTGGCGCGCTTCGCAACGCCAATCAAGGCGTGGGCCCAACGCTTTGCTTTTCTGCTTTTGATCGGCGTGACGCTCGTCCTGATGATGGCTGGACGCGCCGACATCGTCGCGGTCGAGCGCGCGCGCATGGCCGTCGCCGACGCCGTCGCGCCGCTTCTCGACGCGGCCTCCCGTCCAGTCGCGACCGTGGCGAATCTTCTGCGGGAGGGGCAGGAGTTGGCTGCCCTTCGGGCGCAGAACTCCGCCTTGCGGGCCGAGAATGCGCGCCTCCACCACTGGCAGGTCGTGGCAAGGCGTCTGGAGGCGGAGAACGCCGCGCTGGCCGAATTGCTGAACATGGCGCCCGAACCACATACGCGCTATGCGACCGGGCGCGTCATTGCCGACAGCGGCGGCCCGTTCATGCGCTCCGTGCTTGTCAATGCCGGGACCGGGATGGGTGTCAGGAAGGGTCAGGCGGCGCTGGCCGAGGAAGGGTTGGCCGGGCGCGTCGCCGAGGTTGGCGGCGGCAGCGCGCGGGTTCTGCTGATCACCGACATCAATTCCCGCATCCCAGTCGTCGTGGAATCCAGCCGCTATCGCGGCATTCTCGCCGGGGACAATACCGAGCAGCCGCAATTGGTGTTCCTGCCCAAGGAAGCCTCGGTAGAAGAGGGCGAGCGGATCGTCACCTCGGGCCACGGCGGCGTATTCCCGCCGGGCCTGCCGGTGGGCCGGGTGGCGGGCAGCGGCGAGGATGCCATCCGCGTTGCGCCCTTCGCCGACTGGAACCGGATGGAATACCTGCGTCTTGTCGACTACGGGATGCCCGGAATCGTCATGATCGACGACGCTCAGGAGGGTCGCGCGACCACCGCGATCGGCGCTCTGCCGTGAAATTGACGCTCTGGCAGCGCATGGACATCGTGGCGCGCCAGATGACTCCGGCGCTTTTGACGTTGCTGGCGGTGATGGTGACGATGTTGCCGCTGCGGCTTCCGGACTTCGGGCCGGTGGCGCCCTGGCTGGCGCTGATCTCGGTGTATTACTGGTCGGTCCATCGCCCGGACCTGCTGCCTGCCGCCGCCGTGTTCGCCATCGGGCTGTTCAGCGAGTTGGCGGCGGGGACGCCGCTGGGCGTGACGACGCTGGTTCTGCTGCTGATGCACACGGCTGCCGTCTCGCAGCGGCGCTTCTTCATCAGCCGCAGTTTCATGGTCGTCTGGTGCGGTTTCGCCACGATGGCGCTGGCCGCGTCCTTGCTCGTATGGTTTATGAACATGGCGCTGGGGGGTGTGGTCATGAGCCCGCGCCCGCTGGTGTTCCAGTTCATGACGACGGTCGCGGCCTATCCGCTGTTCGCCTGGTGTTTTGCACAGGTGCAGCGGCTGATACAGCGCTGACATCGGGTCACGCGTTTAGGGTTTGCACGAAGGTGGTGGAGCGGGATGCCGCTGTCTCATGAAGATCACGGACGCGGAAAGACGTTTTCCCGCCGGGCCATGATGCTGGCGGGAGGCAAGGCCACTTTGTTGTCGGCGCTGGTGGGCCGCCTGTACTATCTCCAGGTGGTGGAGAGCGAACGCTACGCCACCCTGGCCGACGACAACCGCATCTCGCTGCGGCTGCTGCCGCCGCCGCGCGGGCGGATTGTGGACCGTTTCGGCCATGCCTTGGCGATCAATGAACAGAACTACCGGGTTCTGCTGATAGCGGAGCAGGCGAAGGACGTCGACGCCACGCTGGAGCGCCTATCCCAGATCATCGAAATCGGCGAGAGCGACCGCAACCGCATCCTGCGCGACGTCCGCAAGCGGCGCTCCTTCGTGCCGGTGACCGTCCGCGAAAACCTGTCCTGGGAAACCGTCAGCCGGATCGAAGTCAATGCGCCCGATCTGGCGGGGATTTCCATCGACGTGGGGCAGACGCGCTTCTACCCCCACGGTGCCGAAATGGCGCACGTTCTCGGCTATGTCGCGGCGGTTTCGGAGCGAGAACTGACCGGCGACCCGCTGTTGGAACTGCCGGGCTTCAGGATCGGAAAGAGCGGGACCGAGCGGATCTATGACGAGCAGCTACGCGGCTCGGCGGGAACCAGTCAGGTCGAGGTCAATGCGCTGGGCCGCACCATCCGGGAACTGAGCCGGGAGGAGGGCGAGCCCGGCCACGACGCCATGCTGACCCTGGACGCGGGGTTGCAAACCTTCCTGCACCGGCGCCTCTCCGGTGAGCGCAGCGCCGCCGGGATCGTCATGGACTCGCAGAGCGGCGAGGTCCTCGCGCTGGCCTCGGTGCCCAGCTACGACCCCAACGCATTCAATCTCGGCCTCTCCACCGGAGAGTGGCGGTCGCTGCTCAACGACCCGCTGCACCCGCTGACCAACAAGGTGGTCGCCGGGCAGTTCGCGCCGGGCTCCACCTTCAAGATGCTGGTGGCCCTCGCGGCGCTGGAAGCCGGAATTTCGCCCAGCGAGGAAGTTTATTGCCCCGGCCACTACGTGTTGGGGAATCACCGTTTCCACTGTTGGCGGCGCTGGGGGCACGGCCATACGGACATGGTCGACGGGATCAAGCATTCGTGCGACGTGTATTTCTACGACATCGCCCGCCGCCTGGGGATCGACCGGATTGCCGAAATGGCCGCGCGCTTCGGTATCGGGGAGTTGACCGGCATCGACCTGCCGAACGAGCGCAGGGGCGTCATGCCCACGCGGGCCTGGAAGCGCGCCGCCATCGGCGAGCGCTGGCAGGGCGGCGAAACGCTGATCGCCGCGATCGGGCAGGGCTACGTGCTGGCCTCGCCCTTGCAAGTGGGTGTGATGACGGCCCGGCTGGCGAGCGGCAAGGCAGTGCGCCCGCGCCTCACGCGCAAGGTGATGCGGCGCAACGGCGAGGTGATCATGGCCCCGGCGCTCGAGGAGTTCCCGTCTCTCGGCATTCCCGAGGAGCACCTTCAGATCGTGCGCGACGCAATGGACGCTGTCGTCAACGAGCCCGGCGGCACCGCGTTTGAACGGCGCATCCGCGAGGCGGGCATGGAGATGGCGGGAAAGACGGGCACCTCGCAGGTTCGCCGGATTACCACGGAGGAGCGCCGACAGGGCATCCGCACCACCGACGAAACCCCGTGGCGCCACCGTCACCACGCGCTCTTCGCCGGTTTCGCACCGGTTATGAATCCGCGCTACTGTTGCTCCGTCATCGTGCAGCATGGCGGCAGCGGTTCCGCCGTCGCGGCCCCCATCGTTCGGGACGTGTTGCTGGAAGCGCAGCGCCGCGATCCGCTCGCCAAATCGCCTCCGGCGCAGGTTGCCACCGCCGGGCCAGTGGACCTGGAGGCCGAACCGGGCGCCGGCTCGGTCGAACAGGAATAGGACGGCGGCTCATGCGCGTTCAAATGGGTCTCTTCCAGCGTAACCCGGAAATCACGCTCGGGCAGAAAGTGCTCCAGGTGAACTGGGGCCTCGTGATCCTTGTGTCCGTTTTGGCTGCGGTTGGCTGCGCCATGCTCTATTCGGCGGCGAATGGCTCGATGCAGCCTTGGGCGGAGCGTCACGCGATCCGGTTCGCAATGGGTTTGGCGGTGATGGTCGCCGTCGCGTTCATCGACGTTCGCTTCTGGTTCCGTTGGGCCTGGGCTATTTACGCGGCCACCGTGCTTATGCTGGTGGCGGTCGCCGTCATGGGGACCATCGGCATGGGCGCGCAGCGGTGGATCAGCCTTGGATTCATGCAGTTGCAGCCGTCTGAGGTGATGAAGGTCGCGATCGTGCTGGCGCTGGCGCGTTATTTTCACGGCTTGTCCGAGGAGGAGATCGCCCGCCCGCTACGACTGGTTCCGCCGGTGCTTGTGCTGGTGGCGCCGGTCGCTCTGGTGATGAAACAGCCGGACCTGGGAACGGCGATGATGCTGGTCATGGTGGCTGGCGTGATGTTCTTCGCGGCGGGCGTCCGAATGTGGAAGTTCGCGGTCGCTGGCGCGTCGGTCGCCGCCATCGTGCCGGTCGCCTGGCAGTTTCTTCAGGGTTACCAGAAGCAGCGCATCCTGACCTTCATGGACCCCAGCAGCGACCCGCTGGGCAGCGGCTACCACATCATGCAATCACAGATCGCGCTGGGCTCGGGCGGCACCTTAGGCAAGGGCTTTCTGCAAGGCTCGCAAAGCCATTTGAACTTCCTGCCGGAAAAGCAGACCGACTTCATCTTCACGATGCTGGCGGAGGAATTCGGGCTTCTGGGCGGGCTCGGACTTATCGGGATCTACGTCCTCATCATGATCTATGGCTTCGCCATCGCACTGCGCGCGCGCAACCACTTCGGCCGCCTGCTGGCGATGGGGTTGACGGCGAATCTGTTTCTCTATGTGTTTATCAATATTGCCATGGTCATGGGCCTGATCCCGGTGGTCGGCGTGCCGCTGCCGCTGATTTCCTACGGCGGGACCGCGATGCTGGCCGTCATGGTTTCTCTCGGGTTTTTGATGTCGGTGTACATCCACCGCGACATTCGCATCCCCAGGCGCGGCCTGGACGATGCGGATTAGCTGCCGGGCCGGTGCTGGCGGAAGGGGAAGAGATAAAAGTTTCAACGGATGAACGCAAATCCCTTCACAAACCCGCCCGGACTTGTTATCTCACCCCCACATCGGGAGGGCGTGTAGCTCAGTTGGTAGAGCAGCTGACTCTTAATCAGCGGGTCCAAGGTTCGAGTCCTTGCACGCCCACCAATGTTTTCAATGGCCTTCAAGCCGCACGATAGAGCGGCCGCGAATTTTTGCAGCGGCGTTGGGCACGGTGTCCGTCCCGCCAATCCTTCCAATCAACATTCATCGCGTTCGCCCGAACGGCTCTCGTCCTGAGCGGTTGGTTCAGGAACCCTGGAAGCGGCAGCGGGTTAACTAGACCGACGCGCGCCCGGCTGCTAGCCTCTCCGCGCGCTTCGGGACAAGGTTCAAAGGGGTCATGGCATGTCCGATCTGCCCATCGTGCTGCGCCCGGCGTGGCGCACCCACTGGGTTTTGTTACTCTTCGTCATCGCGATGGTGGGGGTTGCGGCCTTCGCCACCGTCACCGATGGATATATGGTCTCGCAAGTGCCTCTAGTGTTCTGGGCCGTGGCGGCTATTGCAGTGATCGTCATGATCTATCACCGCTTCCAGTGGCGATTCGAGGTGGACGAGACGCGGCTCAAGACTCACCAGGGGATCGTGAGCCGCAATCAGCAAAGCGTGCGGCTCAAGGACCTGCGCAGCATCGAACTGCGCCAGAGTCTGTTCCAGCGCCTGTTCAACGTCGGCGATATCGCTTTTTACACCTCGGGGTC